>MEYC01000001.1 GCA_001775715.1 Candidatus Aminicenantes bacterium RBG_16_66_30
CTTCGCGTCCTTTTCTTCGACGCCCAGGATCTCCGGGTCGTTCCAGGTGACGACATTATAAACCTGGCTCGGGACCTCCCGGTAGACGACGTCCTTCCCCTCCTTCCCGGCCCTGACCACCCGGACCTCGTCCGGCGAGCCGAGGTAGTTGGCCAGAACGCCGACCGTGGCGTGCACCGGATAAGCGTTTCTCTCGAACCCGTGCTCTTCCGCCAGCACGAGCGACAGGTAGCTCTTCCAGGCCGGGTCCCAATAGCCCTTTCCGGCCGGGGCCGTGCCCGAGGCCTGGACGGACTTCAGCTCTCCGGACTTCGGCTCGACGAGATCGACCCGGACGGACGCCTCTGAACCGGGACTCCAAACGGACCGCGCCATGACCTCGAAGGCGATCTTCCCGCCGCCCGCCTTCAGGCCGTTCTTGTCGACCTCGCTCCCGTTCTGGGAGACGATGAAATCCCGGACCCGGACGCCGTCGACCGTGACCCTGTCGACGCTCCATGCGGCCGCCTCGAGCCCGGCCGGGACGTCGGGCACGACGAGCGAGCCCTTCACATGGTACCAGGGTTCGCCCGCGACCGGATAGCCGAACTCGAGCACCTCCGCCGGCGTCACCGCGGTCGAAGCGGCTTCGCCCGAGCCGTTCGGCGCCCTCCGGCAGCTCGTCAGCGCGAAGGCCGCGAGACACGCGAGGCATAAGATTTTTTTCATCGTCGTCCCTCCCAATCGATCTTGGCGATGACCTTGGCGAGAAGCAGCGCCGCCAGGCCTCCCGCCGCGAGATAGGCCGCGCCCGCGCCCCATTCCATGAAGATGACCTTGCCCAGCCCGAGGAGCAGGAACAGGATCATGAGGACCGCGAGCCCCCAGCCGACGAACGGCGCCGCCTGGAGCCGGTAGGCCCCGCCGTTCATCCGGGCGACAGGCCCCCAGAAGCCGCCCGGCCGGACCTTGCGATAAAACGCCAGGAGCTTCTGCGGGTCGTCCGGCTTCGTCAGGAACGTCGCCGCGATCCAGGCCGCCGTCGTGACGGCTACGATGAGCAGGATGCTGACGCCCCACGCGTCGATCCGGAACCCCGCCCGCTCGAGCGCCGATCCCAGCCCTCGAACGAGCGCGTTCTCCGGGAAGATCTTGAGATAGACCGCGGTCGCCGCCGAGGCGCTCAGGGCCGCGATCTCCGACCAGGCGTTGATCCGCCACCAGTACCATCTCAAGAGCAGGACCAGTCCGATCCCGGCCGAGAGCTCCATGACGAGCTGCCAGCCCATCTTGACGCTTCCGAGGACGTAAGAGAACCCCGCCCCGAGCAGGGACACGACGAGAACCAGGACGCGCGACGCCGCGACGTAATGTCTCTCGCTCGCGTTCTTCCTGATGAAGGGCCGGTAGAAGTCGTTGAGCAGGAAAGAGCCCGAGAGGTTGACGATGGACTCGATCGTCGACATGAAGGCGGCGAAGAACGAGGCAATGACGATGCCGGCGACGCCCTTGGGCAGGAAGGCGATCATCCGGGGATAGGCCGCCTCCATCTCCCCCGCGCTCCCCCCCGCGATCCCGGGCAGGACGACGAGCGCCGCCAGGGCCGTCAGGATCCACGGCCACGGCCGGATGACGTAGTGGGCGATGGTGAACCAGAGCGTCCCCTGGACGGCGTGCTTCGAGCTCTTGCCGGCCAGCATCCTCTGGGCGATCCAGCCGCCGCCGCCCGGCTCGGCCCCCGGGTAGTAGACGGCCCACCATTGGACGAAGAGCGCGACGAAGAAGGCCAGGGGCAGGGCCTGCCCGAGCGGCGGGAAGACGGACAGGTAGTCCTTGCCGGCCCCCGCCCCGGCCGCCCTTACGGCCTCGACGAGGGCCCCGATCCCGCCCGCCTTTTCGACCGAGACGACCGAGAGGATGATCGACCCGGCCATGGCCACGCCGAAGAGGAGCATGTCCGTGGCCACGACGCCCCACAGGCCGCTGAGCGTCGTGTAGAAGACCGTCAGGCCGAGGCAGACGGCCAGCGCGGTAATGCCGCTCGTACCGAACGTGATCCGGATGATCTTGACCATGGCCAGGGTCACCCAGCCGAACGTGATGCAGGAGACCGGGATGCCGAGGTAGAGGGCCTTGAAGCCGCGCAGGAACCGGGCCGGCCGGCCCGAATAGCGGATGTCGATGAACTCGACTTCGGTGACGACCTCGGCGCGGCGCCAGAGATGGGCGAAAAAGAGGACCGTCAGCGCCCCGCCGAGCATGAAGTTCCACCAGAACCAGTTGCCCGAGACGCCGTCCTTGATGACGATGCCCGTAACGGCGAGCGGCGTGTCCGAGGAGAAGGTCGTGGCGACCATGGACGTCCCGAGGAGCCACCAGGGCAGGCTCCGGCCGCTCAGGAAATATTCCGAGATGCTTTTCCCGGCCCGCTTCGAATAGTAGAGGCCGATGCCGATGGACAGGATGAAATACCAGACGATGAAGATCCAGTCGACCGCCGCCAGCTTCATTGCTTCGCCCGGTAGATGAGGGTCCCGACGAGGAAGAAGACGGCCGCGAGCAGGATGACCGCCGCGCGCTGGGCCGCGGTCCGGCAGAAGAAGATGCCGAAAAGGAGGAGAGGCAGGCCCACGCCCCAGAAGCCCAGGGCCATGGGCCGGTATTCTTTCTTCATGCCCTCACGGGCGGGGCCCTACTTCTCCCGCGGGATGGCGAAGACGGGCACGCGGCTGTGGGCGATGACCTTCTCGGTCGTGCTGCCCAGGAAGAACCGGGCCAGCTTGCGGACGGTCGTCGACATGACGATGAGGCCGAAGCCCTTCGTGTCGGCGTAATCGATGATGCCGTCGTATCCGTGGACGGCCTTGGTCACGTCCTCGACGAACTCGACGGCCTTGTGCTCCCTCTTCTTGCGGCCCTCGAGCTTTTTCAGGACCGAGGTGAACATCTGGTCGGTCATCCGGAAATCGTGGCCGAAGAGCTCGAGGACGTAGAGGAAGGTCAGGGTCGCCCCGAACGTCTTGGCCAGCTTCCAGGCGTAGTCGCGCTCGATGTCCTCCTCGGAGGAGAAGTCCGTCGGGACGAGGATCTTCTCGATGGGCGCGACCTTGGCGTCGGTCCCCTTGGTCACGAGGACCGGGACGCGGGCGCCGCGCAGGATCTGGTGGGTGACGCTGCCGATGAGGTTCTGCTCGTGCCCTGAGACGCCCTTCCGGCCGACGACGATGAGGTCCGCGCTTTCCTTGACGGCCGTCTTGAGGATGATCTTGGCGGCCGAACCCTCGGAAATGACGACCTTGGTGGGGCAGACGCCCGTCGTCGCGCACATATGGTCGAGCTGGGCCTTGGCGCTGACCTTGGACGCCTCGATCTTCCCGGCCAGCTCGGCTTGGGCCTCCGGCCACACCTCGTAGAGGACGGGGGCGAAGTCCGGCACGACGTGGAGGGCGGTCAGCTTGGCCTTGAAGGTCTTGGCGAAGAGATCGGCGTAGGCCAGGGCTTCCTTGGACTCGGCGGAGAAGTCCGTGGCCCAGAGGACGTTCTTGATGGGGTGGATCATCGTGTTCCTCCTTCTTCCCTTCAGTCTACAACAAACTCAGTACTTCTGCCAAGCCGGCTTGTGGTCGGAGACCCAGGCGTAATAATCGGCCATCTTCAGCTCCGAGGCGGCGTCCTTGTCCAGGACCAAGATGACCCGCGGGTGCATCTGGAGGACGGAGCCGGGGACCATGGCCGTCACCGGCCCCTCGACCGTCTGGGCGATAGCCCGAGCCTTCTTCTTGCCGAACGCCAGGAGGAGGCACATGCGGCTGTCCATGATCGTGCCCAGGCCCATCGTGAGCACGTGGGTCGGGACGCTCTCCTCGCCGCCGAACGCGGCGGCGACGTCGAGGCGCGTCTCCTCCGTCAGGGTCTTGATCCGGGTCCGCGACGAGAGCGACGAGGACGGCTCGTTGAAGCCGATGTGCCCGTTCGTGCCGATGCCCAGGATCTGGACGTCGATGCCGCCGGCCGAGCGGATGGCCTGCTCGTACTTGCGGCAGGCGGCCGGGATGTCGGCGGTCAGGCCGTCGGGGATGTTGATCCGCTCCTTGGCCACGTTGAGGTGGCCGAAGAGGTGGGCCCACATGTAGCTGTGGAACGAGGACGGATGGGCCGGCGGGATGCCGACGTACTCGTCGAGGTTGAAGCAGGTCACGCCCGAGAAGTCGAGCCCCTCCTCCCGGTGCATGCGGACGAGGTTGCGGTAGAGCCGGAGCGGCGTGTTGCCCGTGGCCAGGCCGAGCACGGCGTGGGGCTTCTCCCGGACGGTCCGGGCGACGATGCGGGCGGCGGTCTGGCTGGCCTCCTGGCTGTCGGCCTGGATGATGATCTCCATGACGGTCCTCCTCGGGGGCGGCGGGGCGCGGTCAGCGCGGCCTGATCGCGTACCTCTTGATCTTCTCCTCGACGCTCTTGCGGAACTTGTCGACGTGGGCGAGGACGAACCGCCCGACGTCGAGGCTGTCGTCGCGGACGAGCGGGGTCAGGTCCATGGCGAACCAAAGCTGTTCGGCCTCGTCGGTCGCATGCGACTGGAAGTAGCTGGCGTTGGCCCGGCGCCGGCCGGCCGTCGCCAGGTCGTAGCGCTTGCCGCCCTCGACCTGGGAGTCATAGACGCCGATGAGGCCCGTGGACAGGGGCTCCCGGCAGGAGACGTCGAGCGGGACCTTGTCGGCGTCGTCCATCCAGTCGAGGCCCCGCCAGACCTCGCAGCCGTAGACGGCGGTCGGGCGCTCCTCGGGCGCGAGCTCGCGCAGGGCCGCGATGGCCGTGAAGACGACGGCCAAGTGGGTGTCGTGCTTATCGGCCGGGTTATGCGTGTAGAGGACCTCGGGCCGGGTCGCCTGGAGGACCTTGACCAGGTCCGACCGGAGCCGGCCGGTCCCGACGTCCTTGACCTCGGCGCTGGCGTAGTTGAGCTGGACGAGGACGCCGTAGTTGCCGAGGACGGCCGCCTTCTCCTGCTCGCGGCGCCTGAGCGCGGCCATCTCCTCGTCGCTGAAACAGGCGTACTCGCCGGCACGGGGCGAGCCGCCGCCGTTGGTGCAGGTGACGGCCCCGAACCAGAGGTCCTTGCTCGTGAAGCATTTCTGGATGCCGTGGAAAGCCATGATCTCGAGATCGTCCTGGTGGGCGCCGATGCCGAGGTGGGTGACGCGGCGGCAGGCGTCCTCGACGGGCAGGCCGTCGGGGACGAAGACGGACGCGTCGGGCTTGAAGAGTTTCATGGACGTGCTCCTGTCATCTCGGGCAGGCTGGCCGCGGCGACCGCCTGTCCCACCCGCCGGCTCTTCTCGTCGAGGAGATGGAGGCGCACCCGGGCCGCGGTCTCGGGGAACGAGGACGCGAGGACCTCGGCGGCCTTGTCGACGATGATCTTCCCGCCCGGGCCGGACATGACCCGGCCCAGGACGAGGAGGTTCCGGAACGCGTAGAAGACCTCATACCAGGGGATGGTGTAGCCGAGGTGGACGCCGATCGATTCGAAGATCCGGGCCGCCGGGATATTGCCGCCGGCCAGGAGGGCCTGGACCTCTTTGAGCCGGTCGGGCAGCTTCATCGTCGCGGGGAAGGACAGGCCCGCGGCGGAGGCCAGTCTGGCCACGGCCTGCTGGGAGAAATAGTTGGCCCCGACGCCGCGGTCGCCCGACCACTCGTCGACGGCCGCCCGGGGTCCGAGGTCCACGGGGACGAAGGCCAGCTCGTCGAGCCAGCCGGGGATGTGGCCGTCCGCGTCGAGGAAGCCGGCCGCCTCGCTCGAGCCCATGGCCACGCCGAGGACGCCCGGCTCGCCGAGCGACAGCCTTCCGGCGAGGGCGGTGACCTCGCCGTCATTGATGACCTCGAAGGGGACGCCCCACTCCGCGGCCAGCCGGTCGAAGAGGCCCTTGACCTTGGACTCGAAGAGGTCCTCGGGGACGGAACGGAAGAGCGAGGCGATGCGGACCTGGTTCCTGATGATGATGCCGGCCGATGAGCCGCCGATGGCGTCGACGCGGGGGAGGTGCGCGGCGGCCTTCTTCAGGCCGGCCTGGATGTGACGATAGTGGTATTCCGGATCGGCGTGCTCGCCGGGCGCCCAGGAGATCTCCTCGCTGTAGACGGGCTCGCCGTCGACGACGGCCGCGACCTTGTAGTCGCTCGCCCCGAGGTCGAACCCGATGCGGAAGCCGTCGAGGTAGCCGCCGGGAAAGTGAACGGACTCGCGGGCCTCGGGAAAGGTCGCTGGGCTGTGGAGGACGACCTCGAACGGACGCTCGTAGACGCGGGACATGGTCCGGACGTCGAAGGCGCGCGCTCCGGTCTCCGCGTAATCGGCCTTCAGGCGCCGGCCGAGGGCGGCCGGGCCCTGGATATGGACGCGCCAGCCGCCGCGGGACCAGAGCAGGAATTTGACCGCGCGCTCGACGATCCGGTAGGTGCTCTCGGGATCGTCGTCCTTCCGGGGCGAGATCGTGTCGAAGACCGAGACGAGCCCGTCCTCGCGCTCGACGGCCAGCCGGAGCGGCACGCCGCCCGAAGCCCGGGCCCGGTCGAGGTAGTCGCGCCAGGCGAGGACGACGGGCTCGAAGTCGGGATCGCAGGGCGGCCGGAGGCCGGGCTTTCTCGGCGTCATCTCGCCTTGAACTCCACGCTCACGGGGACGAGGAGGCGCGCGGCCAGGGACTCGACCTTGCGCGGCCAGTTCTTGGCGGCGGGGACCCCGGGCGACGTGACGCCGCGGTCCCAGGCGCCGGCCACCCAATACGTGAGCTTAGCCCCGGCCCGGACGTCGAGCTTGATGCCGCGGTCGACGGCCGACTCGTCGGTCCCGGCGAAGGCCCCGGGGGGGAAGACGGCGGCCAGGCCGATCTCGCCGGCCTTGTCCGCGCCCTGCCCCCAAACGGCCAGGAAGCCCTTGTCCTTGTCCATGACGACGGTCTCGCCGGGGAGCTTCTGGATGCCCGGCCCGGCGACGAACCGGCCGGAGGCCTTCGACGTGACGAGGACGTCCTGGCGGGAAAAGACGTTGTCGGCGAAGGCCGAGTAGGAGACGGTGAGGGCCCCCTCGCCGGCGGCCGTTCGCACGGCCGGATAGACCGCCCGGATCAGGGTCCGGATGGGACCCGTGGCGAGGACGCTCAGCGTGGCCTGGGGAGCGGTCGGGCCGTAGAGGGGGACGCGCGCGGCGCCGTCCCAGAGGACGAGACCGCCGAGTCCGGCGGATTCCCCGGCGTCGAGGACGTCCATGCCCCAGTCCTGGGGCTTGGTGTCCGCGGCGGGGAGCTTCCTGAGGATGAGACCCGCCTGGAGCTTGCCGTAGAACTCGATCCGGCCCCGGACGAGCTTGTAGGCGACGAGGTTCGATTCCCAGCCCGCCTCGGGCCCGTTCGCCTCCCAGGCGCCGCGGGCGAAGGCCTTTTCGGTGGTCATGAGCTTGGGGATGCTGCGCTCGGGCGTGTAGTAGCAGAGGAGGCGCGTCGTCGACGACGGCGGCAGGGTCCGGACGAAGACGATCTCGTCGTGGTAGCGGTCCTTGTCGAAGTCGTCGGCCTGGGAGACGACGAGATTGTAGGCGCCGCCACTCTCCTCGAAGAGGGCGTACATGTAGGTGTTGAAATCCCAAGCCACCGCGGCCCGGATCGCCGGGACGTCGAGGACGACGGCGTAGTTCTCGAGGGCGGTCGGCCCGGGATTGCGGATCTCGACGACGAAGCTCTGCTTGAAGCCGACGGCCTCGGGGCCCACGGCCTGGCGGACGGCCTGGGCGGGCGCGGCGTCGAGCGCCGCGAGGGCGAGCGCCGCGAGGCCGGCGAAGGCGGCCGCACGTCCCGGGACGGCGGGTCTTTTGCGCATGGGAGCGGTCTCCTTTCCGGGCCGGTTTCCGCGACCTATTCTACTCCATTTCCTTGGAGAAACACGGCGTTTTCATGAATAGTCCAGGCTAAGTGATGAGGTGCGACTTGAAGCCCTTGCCCAGGACGTCGTAGGTGTCGTTGATGACGACGAACGCCTCGGGGTCCGTCTTCTTGATGAAGTTCCGCAGGTCCGCGAGCTGCTTACGGTGGATGACCGTCAGGATGATCTCGCCCTCGCGGTTGAGGTAGAGCGACCGGGAGCGCAGGGCCGTGCCGCTGCGGTCGAGCCCGCGCAGGATGAAGTCGGCGATCTCCTGGGTCCGCGAAGAGGTGATGATGACGAGCTTGGAGTAGCTCCAGCCCTCGAGGATCATGTCGATGACCTTGGTCGAGAGGAAGAGGACGAGGTAGCCGTAGAGCGGGGCCTCGAGGTTGCCGAAGGCCAGGCCCGAGGCGGAGATGATCACGAAGTCGGCGATCATGTGGGTCCGCGAAGAGGTGATGATGACGAGCTTGGAGTAGCTCCAGCCCTCGAGGATCATGTCGATGACCTTGGTCGAGAGGAAGAGGACGAGGTAGCCGTAGAGCGGGGCCTCGAGGTTGCCGAAGGCCAGGCCCGAGGCGGAGATGATCACGAAGTCGGCGATCATGATGCCGAAGCCCAGGGATATCCCGGTGTGCTTGCTGACGATCATGCCTATGATGTCCGAGCCGCCGGTCGAGGCCCGGCCGCGGAAGACGATGCCCAGCCCGACGCCGAGCATGACGCCGCCGTAGATCGCGGCCAGGACGGCGTTATCCGTGGCCGGGCGGAGCTTGAGGACCTTGTCGAAGAGGTCGATGAAGACCGAGGAGATGACCATGCCGGCCAGGCTGTTGAGAACGTACTTCTTGCCCATCGTCCTGAGGCCGAGGAGAAAGATGGGCACGTTGAGGACGATGATGAGCGCCCCGACGGGCAGACCGGCGAAGTAGTTGGCGATGATGGCGATGCCCGAGACCCCGCCGGGGACGAAGTGGTGGGGGATGAGGAAGAGGGCGTAGGCCAGGCCCATGACGGCGCAGCCGACGAGGATGAGGAGGGCGTTCTTCAGCTTTTCCATGCGTTTTTCTCCGGAGGTTTCGGGCGTATTTTACTCCGTTGCCCGCCGAAT
>MEYC01000002.1:0-723 GCA_001775715.1 Candidatus Aminicenantes bacterium RBG_16_66_30
CGGTCAGCCAGAAGAAGATGGAGCAATGGTTCCTGAAGATCACGGACTACGCCGACGAGCTCCTCTCCGGCCACGCCGCGCTCGGCAAGTGGCCCCAGCACGTCCTCGAGATGCAGAAGAACTGGATCGGCCGGAGCGAGGGCGCCCACGTCCGCTTCGGGCTCGACGGCGCGTCGAAGGCGATCGAAGTCTTCACGACCCGCCTCGACACGATCTACGGGGCGACCTTTCTCGTCGTCTCGGCCGAGCATCCCGTCGTCCCCGAACTCGTCTCCGGCCCGAAAGAGAACGAGCTCGGCGCGTGGGTCTCCCGGACGGTCGCCGAGATGCGCCAGCGCCGGGACATCGGCGAGACCGAGAAGGACGGCGTGGACACTGGGAAGAGAGCGGTCAATCCCTTCACCGGCGAGCGCATCCCGGTCTGGATTGCCAACTACGTCCTGATGGACTACGGCACGGGCGCGATCATGGGCGTCCCGGCCCACGATGCCCGCGACTTCGCCTTCGCCCGGAGCTACGGCATCCCCATCCGCACGGTCATCGCCCCGCCCGAGAAGGCCGGCCAGCGCTTCGACGCCGAGCCCGACGAGGTCTACGAGGAGTCCGGCGTGCTCGTCAACTCGGGCCCGTTCTCCGGCCTCGCGTCGGAGAAGGCCGCGGAAGAGATGGGCAAGTACGCCGAAGAAAAAGGTATCGGCCGCCGCAGCACGATCTTCCGTCTCC
>MEYC01000002.1:911-2308 GCA_001775715.1 Candidatus Aminicenantes bacterium RBG_16_66_30
CCGGCCCGCCGCGAGACCGACACGATGGACACCTTCGTCGATTCCTCGTGGTATTTCTTCCGCTACTGCTCGCCGCGCGAGACCTCGCTGCCCTTCCGCCCGGAGGACGCCAAGACGTGGCTCCCCGTCGACCTCTATATCGGCGGCGTCGAACACGCCATCCTCCACCTCATATACGCCCGCTTTTTCACCAAGGTCCTCCGCGACCTCGGCCTGACGGACATCTCCGAGCCCTTCCCGCACTACCTGGCCCAGGGCATGGTGACCAAGGACGGCTCGGCCATGTCCAAGTCCAGGGGCAACATCGTCGATCCCGACGAGATCCTGGACCGCTACGGCGCGGACACGCTCCGCCTGTTCATCCTCTTCGCCTCGCCTCCGGACAAGGAGTTCGCCTGGGACGAGAAGGGCGTCGACGGCTGCTTCCGCTTCCTCATCCGCGTCTGGACGATCCTCCACGAAAACCTCGACCTTTTCGCCGTCGGCGCCGCGTCCGCCGGCCCCGCCCCCGCCAGAGGGCCGGCCGCCCAGGTCGTCCGCAAGACCCACCAGACCATCCGCAAGGTGACCGAGGACATCAGCGTCCGTTTCCACCTCAACACGGCCATCAGCTCGATCATGGAGCTCTACAACCTGGCCAAGAAGGAGCGGGACGAGCTTCGCTGGAGCCCCGAAGGCCGGGCGGCCTTGCGGCTGGCCCTCGAGTCCATCGTCCGCCTGCTCTCCCCGTTCGCGCCCCACCTCGCCGAAGAGCTTTGGGAGAAGACCGGCCACCAGGGACTCCTCATGCGGTCGCCCTGGCCGGCTTTCAATCCTGCCCTGGCCCGCGAGGAGATGGCCACGGTCGTCGTCCAGGTCAACGGGAAGGTCCGGGACCGGTTCGAGGCCGTTCCCGACCTCCCCGAAGCGGAGCTCGAGGTGGCGGCCTTGGCCCGGCCCAAGGTCCAGGCGGCCCTCGGCGGGAAGCCGCCCCGCAAGATCGTTTCCGTCAGGAACAAGCTGGTCAATATCGTGAGCTGAGGGCCTCCCGGCCGGAGGCGCGCTACCGATGGCAAGCATGAAGGACCCGATGAGACGCCCCGCCGCAGCGGCGGTCGCCGCGACCGTCCTGATCGCCGTCCTGGCCGCCTCGACGGCCTGCGGCTATCGGCTCCGCGGCACCGGCTCGTCGCTCCCGCCGCGGATCCGGACGGTGAGCGTCCCGGTGTTCAAGAACCAGACGACGCGCTTCGAGCTCGACGTCAAGCTGACCCGGGCCGTCGTCAACGAGCTCGTCGCCCGGGGCAAGGTCGCGATCAGCGCGGACCCGGCCGCGGCGGACGCCGTGCTCGAGGGCGAGATCACCGGGTTCCGGGCCGTGCCGATCGGCTTCACCGGCGGGAACCAGGCCGACCGGT
>MEYC01000002.1:2411-24113 GCA_001775715.1 Candidatus Aminicenantes bacterium RBG_16_66_30
ACGCCGTGCTCGAGGGCGAGATCACCGGGTTCCGGGCCGTGCCGATCGGCTTCACCGGCGGGAACCAGGCCGACCGGTACAACATTACAGTGACGGCCAAGGTCACCCTGAAGGAGCGGCTCTCGGCCGAATCCCTCTTCTCCAATCCGGCCTTCGTCTATCAGCAGGAATACGAGGTCCCGCCCGGAACGAGCTTCGAATCGCTCGAGACCGAGGCCATCGATAAGATCGCCGAGAAGTTTGCCCGAAGCCTCGTCGTCAGCATCCTGGAGGGTTTCTGAGATGACCGGGCCGGCGGCCGGCGGCCTCCGCGTAGAGACGCTCCTCGCCGGCTATCTGTTCCACGGAGAAGAGGATTATATCGCCGAGGAGTTCGTCGAAGGGCTCAAGCGGGTCCTCGCCGATCCCTCGGGCGGGGAGGTCCGCCTGACCCGCATGGACCTCGACGAAACGAGATGGCGCGAGATCGTCGACGCGGCCAGGACCGCTCCGTTCCTGTTCGAACCCTGGCGGGCGATCGTCGTCCGGGTCCCGGAGAAAAGATCCTCATCCGACCGGGGACCGGACCTCAGGCCGGGCGCGGAGGGCGAGGAGGGCCGGGCGTCGAAGTATCTCTGCGCGGCCGACCAGAAGATCCTGCGGGAGTATTTCGCCGATCCGGCGGCCCGGACGGTCCTCGTCGTCATCCGGGCCGGCCGCGTCCGGAAGGACGACGCGCTCGTGCGCTTCTTTTCCTCCCTGCCCAAGGCCGTCTTCTCGACGATGGAGATGAAGCGCCTGCCGGCGCCGGCCCTCATGCGGAGGGCCGACGACAGGGCCCGCGCCTTCGGGAAGACGCTCACCGAGGGAGCGCGGCAGCGGCTCTTCGAGCTCATCGGCCAGGACCTCCGCCTGACGCTGAACGAGGTCGACAAGCTGTCCGTCTTCGTCGGCGAGAAGAAGGGGATCGAGGAGGACGACGTCAACGAGGCCACGGCGGGTCAGCGCAGCTTCGAATCCTACGAGCTTGACGACGCCCTGGCCGCCGCCGACTTCGCCAAGGGCGCGGCCATCCTGAACGACCTCCTGGCCGAGGGCGAGCGGCCCGAGCAGATCGTCGGCCGCCTGGCCGGCTTCCTCCGCGGCGTCCTCATTGCCCAGACCTGGCTTGCGGAGAAGAGCCGGACCAAGGACGAGGCCTTTCAAGCCCTTTTCCCGTACATTTCCAAGAACTGGGGGGACCTCTACCGGCGGAAGTATGGCGACTTCTTCGGCATCGTCGAGGGGTTCACCGCCTCCGAGCTGAGCGCCCTCCTGGCGAAGCTCCGCAAGGCGGACGCCCGGCTCAAGACGACCGACGCCGACCCGCAGACGGTCCTGGAGGTCTTCCTGAGGGAATTCTCGCTGGCGAGGAAGAAAAAGACGATTATTTCGCCGGAATGGGGCTGAGGAGGGCGATCTGGCGGCTGAGCCGGGACTTGTAGCGGCTCCCGGTGTTCTGCTTGATGGCCCTCTTCTTGACGGCCTTGTCGATCTCCCGGAAGAGGCCCGGGAGCATCGCGGCGGCGGCTTCGCGGTCCTGGGCCTGGATGGCCTCGCGGACCTTGCGCGTCCTGGTCCGGAGGGCCGATTTTGTCCGGGTATTGAACTCTTTCCGGCGCAGGCTGCGGCGGTGCTGCCGTATCGCTGATTTGTGACGGACCATTCGTTTCTCCTCTTTAAAGGGGCCTATGATAGAATATCCCGACTCCAAAGTCAAACCGGAGGGCGGGCTTGCCCATGCAACATGACGACCGGAAGCACCAGCTTATCCGGTCCACCGCCGCCGTGGCCGTCCCGACCCTGGTCAGCCGCCTTCTCGGCTACGTCCGCGACCTCCTGCAGGCCTATTATCTCGGCACCGGCACGAGCGCCGACGCCTTCACCATCGCCTACACCATCCCCAACCTCTTCCGCCGCCTGACGGGCGAGGGCGCCATGACGCCGGCCTTCGTCCCGACCTTCACGGAGCTCAAGGGCGGGCCGGACAGACAGCGATTGTGGCGCTTCGGCAACGCCTTTTTCTGGGACCTCGCCCTGGTCATGGCCGTCATGACCGTCCTGGGCATCCTCTTCGCGCCCGGATTGGTCAAGGTCATCGCCTACGGCTTTAGGGACGTCGCCGGGAAGTGGGGCCTGACGATCTTCATGACCAGGGTCATGTTCCCCTACCTCTTCTTCATCACCCTGGCCGCCCTGGCGAGCGGCGTCCTGAACTCCTTCGGCCGCTTCTTCGTCCCGGCCTCGACGCCCATCCTGTTCAATATCGCCGTCATCGCCGCCGTCACGGGATGGGCCGGGGACGCCCGCGAGCCAGCCCTCGTCTTCGCCGCCGCGGTCGTCATCGGCGGCATCCTCCAGCTCGCCCTGCAGGTCCCCTTCCTCTGGAAGGAGGGCATGCGCTTCACCTTCGGCGTGTCCTTCCGCGACCCGATGGTCCGGCGGGTCGGGCGGCTCATGGTGCCCGGGATCTTCGGGTCCAGCGTCTACTTGATCAACTTCGCCCTGAGCCGGATGATCGCCTCCGGGCTCGAAGAGGGGAGCGCCTCGGCCCTTTACTATGCCTCCCGCATCGAGGAGCTGAGCCTGGGGCTCTTCTCGATCGCCCTGGCCGCGGCCCTCCTGCCGGCCTTTTCTGCGCACGTCGCCTCGCACGACATCGGCGAGCTCAAAAAGACCCTGGCCTTTTCCCTCAAGCTGACGTCCGTCGTCAGCTTCCCGGCGGCGGCCGGGCTCATGGCCCTCAACGTCCCGATCATGCGCACGCTCTTCGAGCGGGGCCAGTTCGGCCAGGGGTCGACGGCGCTCTCGGCCTCCTGCCTGCTCTTTTTCGCGCTCGGCCTGCCCTTCATTTCGGGGGTCAAGGTCATCGCGCCCGCCTTCTTCTCGCTCAAGGACACCCGGACGCCCGTCGCCATCGGCATCGTCGTCATGTTCGTGAACATCGCGGCGTCCCTCCTGCTCATGGGCTCGCTCCGGGTCGGCGGATTGGCCCTCGCCCTGTCCCTGTCGCAGGTCCTGAACTTCGTCCTCCTCCTCGTCTGGCTCGAGCGCAAGGTCGGGCCGACGGACCGGGGCCGCTGGCTCGCGGCGGCGGCCAAGGCCGCCGTCGCGGCGGCGGCGATGGGCGCGGCCCTCCGGCTCGCCTGGCCCGCCCTCGGCGTCGATGGCGCGCCGTTCGCCGTCCGGGCCGCGGCCCTCCTCGGGGCCATCCTCGCGGGGATGGCCATCTATCTCGGCCTTCTCCGGCTCATCAGCCCGGCCGACTTCAGGAGCGTCGTCGGGCTTCTGAGGAAGGCCGCGGCGAAGGAGAGCTCGCCATGAAGATCGTGCTCCAAAGGGTCAAGGAAGCGAGCGTCGCGGTCGACGGCCGGACGGTGGGCCGCATCGGACGGGGCGTCTGCCTGCTCGTCGGCGTCGAAAAGGGCGACGGCGAGGTGGACGCCGAGTTCCTGGCCCGGAAGGCCGTGGAGCTGCGCATCTTCCCCGACGCCGACGGCAAGATGAACCTCTCGCTCGGCGACATCGGCGGCGAGGTCCTGGCCGTCTCCCAGTTCACCCTGGCCGGATCCGTCCGCAAGGGCCGCCGGCCGAGCTTCGACGGGGCCGAGGAGCCCGCCCGGGCGGCGGAGCTGTTCCGGTATTTCGTCGGCGCCGTCGAGGCCCTCGGGATCGCCGTCGAGACCGGCGTCTTCCAGGCTCTCATGGATGTCCACATCCTCAACGACGGTCCGGTGACCTTCGTCCTCGAGTCGAGGAAGACCGCCGCGTCCCGGGACGAAGGGTGAGGCGGCCCGCCTTTTATCACCTTTTGGGGGGAGGGGCGAGGCCCGAAAATCACCCCCCGATTCCCCGGCCCCGGCCATTTCCGCGGCCCGCCGGCCGGCCTAGGATCGGGGAGGACGGCCCGAGATGGAAAGGTCCGTCCAGCTGTCGAGGTCTATGCTCATGAGCCGTTTCGTCGTCCGCCGAGAGGTCCCGAGCCTGCCGCGCCTCCCCCTGCTCGGGACGCTCGACCTGACCTACCGCTGTCCGAACGACTGCCGGCACTGCTGGCTGCGGCTCGCCCCCGGCGCGAAGGAGGCGGACGCGGAGCTCTCGGCCGACGAGATCCGCGGGATCGTCGATGAGGCCCGGGCGATGGGCTGTCGGGAGTGGGCCCTCTCGGGCGGCGAGCCGATGCTCCGCCCGGACTTCGCCGAGATCTTCGAGCACGTCGCCTTGAGCTCGGCCTGGTACACGCTGAACACCAACGGGACCCTGATCACGTCTCCTATCGCCCGGCTCCTGCGGCGGAAGGGCACGACGCTCGTCGCCCTGTACGGAGCCACGGCCGGGGTCCACGATGCCGTCACCCGTCGCCCGGGCTCCTTCGAGGCGCTTGGCCGGGGCGTCGCCTATCTCCGGGAAGCGGGCGCGGCCTTCACGGTCCAGGTCGTCCCCATGAAGACGAACATCGGCGAATACGAGGCGATGGTCCGCCTGGCCCGGTCCTGGAGCCCGAGCTGGAGGATCGGCGCGACGTGGCTCTATCTCTCCGCGTCCGGCGATCCCGTCAAGAACCGCGAGATCGCTTCCGAGAGGCTCGACCCGGCCCGCGTCGTCGCGCTCGACCAGGCCTGGGCCGGCGGCTCCGCGCCCCTCGACGCCGACGGGGCGCGGTCGTGCGCCTCGTCCGCCTCGGGCGGCCTCTACGCGGCCTGCCTCGCCGGCCGCCGCGATTTCCACGTCGATCCGTACGGCGGCCTGAGCTTCTGCTCCTTCGTCAAGGACCCGGCCCTGCGCGTCGACCTCCGCAAGACGGCCTTCGCCGAGGCCTGGGAAACCCGCCTGCCGGGCTTGGCCTCCGCCGTGGCGCCGTCCAAGTCCTACGAGGACGGATGCGGGTCCTGCGATCTTCGCGCCGACTGCAAGTGGTGCCCCGTCTATGCCTATCTCGAAACGCGCGATCACTCGTCACGCATCGACGGCCTTTGCGCCATCGCCCGGGAGACGCGGCGGGCCCGCGACGGCCGGCGCCGCTCGCACAGCCGCCGGTTCCGCGTCGCCGGCCTCACCGTCGATGTCGAGGCCGACCTGCCCATCGGCGAGAGCACGTTCGGACCCAAGTTCAGGTCCTTCCGCACACTTTCCGACGGCCCGGCCGATATCGTCCTCAGCCATCATTTTTCCCTTCCCGAGCTCGCCGGCGCCGGCCTCGGCCGCGAGGTCCTCCGGCAGCCGCCCTGGGCCGTCTACCGCAAGGGCTCCTCATGGATCTACCTGATGATCTCCCCCGATCCGTCCGACGCCGCGATCCATCGGGTCATGGTCTTCAACGACGGCCACACCAAGGGTCACATTTACAGCCCGTCGGACGCCTTCTTCCGGCAGGGCGGCCACGATTCCCTGGCCCTCCTGCCGTCGGACCAGCTCATCCTGGCCCGGGCCTTGCCGGCCTTCGGCGGTCTCTTCGTCCACGCCGCGGCGGTCGACATGGGCGGTCACGGCCTCGTCTTCGCCGGGCCTTCGGAAGCGGGAAAATCGACCATCGTCAAGCTGATCGGGGAGAGGGCCAAGGTCCTCTGCGACGACCGCGTCGTCATCCGCGAGGGAGGCGACGGCTTTCGCGTCCACGGCACTTGGAGCCACGGCGAGATCGACCGCGTTTCGCCGGGCTCGGCCCCGCTCCGGGCCGTGTTCTTCCTGCGCCAGGCCGCCGCGAACCGCCTCAACCGGGTCGTGGACGCCCGGGCCATCCTCCGGGACTTCCTGCCCCGGCTCGTTCGGCCGCTCGTCTCGGCCGACTGGTGGGAGAAGGCTCTCGAGCTGGCCGGGGCGATCGTCCGCGACGTCCCCTTCTACGACCTGTCTTTCGACAAGAGCGGGGCCGCCGTCGATGTCCTCGAAGAGCTCCTGGAGGCGCCGCGATGACCGGGCCCGGCAAGCCTTATGTGAGGAAGGTCCCTTCCGGCCGGGACGGGATGTGGGCCTCAGCCGGGCCGCCGCTCGCCCGGCTCGACATCGAGCTCACGGAGAGATGCAACAACGATTGCGTCCACTGTTCGGTCAACCTCCCGGCCGGCGACGCCGCCGCCCGGGCCCGGGAATGGCCCGCCGCGTCCTGGAAGGGCCTCCTCGGAGAGGCGGCGGAGCTCGGCTGTCTCGTCGTCCGGCTGACCGGCGGCGAGCCTCTCGTCCGGGAGGACTTTGAGGAGATCTACCTTCACGCCCGGCGGCTCGGCATGAGGGTGATGCTCTTCACCAACGCGACGCTCGTCACCGAGCGTCTCGCCCGCCTGTTCCGGGACGTCCCGCCGCTCGAGGCGGTCGAGGTCTCCGTCTACGGGATGGCCGCGGAGACCTATGAGGCGGTCACGCGGGCGCCCGGCTCGTTCGCCGCCTTCCGCCGCGGCCTCGGCCTTCTCGGCGACCAGGGCGTCCCCTTCGTCGTCAAGGGCGCCGTCCTTCCGTCGACGCGCCGGGAGATGGACGAGCTCGAGGCCTGGTCGGCCCGGATCACGGGGTCTCCGGCGCGGCCCTCGTCGGCCATGCTCTTCGACCTGCGGTCGCGGCGCGACGGCGCCAAGAACCCGCTCATCGCCGGGTTGAGGATCGGCGGCGACGAATTCGTCAGGATCGCCCGGCGGCACGGCGAAGCGGCCGTCGACGAGTGGCGGGATTTCTGCGCCCGCTCCGGCGGGCCCCGGGGCGACCGGCTGTTCACCTGCCTGGCCTCGGGCGGATCGGCCTCGGTCGACCCGTACGGCCGGCTCCAATACTGTCTCGGGCTGCGCCATCCGGACACGGTCACCGACCTCGCCGCCGGCTCGCTCCGCGAGGCCGTGACGGGGTTCCTGCCCCGCGTCCGGGCCATGCGCTCGACGAACCCGGCCTACCTCGAGCGCTGCGGGCGGTGCTTTCTCAAGGGGCTCTGCGAGCAGTGCCCGGCCAAGTCCTGGGCCGAATACGGGACCCTGGACACGCCGGTCGAATACTTCTGCGGCGTCGCCCATGCCCAGGCGATCGCCGCGGGCCTTCTCGAGCCGGGGGAGAAGGCCTGGGCCGTCGTCGACGGAAAGGAACGGGTAGAACGGGTGGAACGGAGGAGAGGATCATGAGCATGAAGATCGATCTCGGCAGGGTCTATGGGCCCTCCGAGGACGTCGTGGTCCGGGAGATCGAGGGGGAGATCGTCATCGTCCCGCTCGTGTCCGGGATCGGCGACCTGGAGGACGAGCTTTTCACCCTCAACGAGACCGGGCGCGCCATCTGGTCGAGGATCGACGGCCGACGGCCGCTGGCCGCGGTCGTCCGGGAGCTCGCCGGCGAGTACAACGCCCCGGATGGCATCATCCAAGAAGACGTCGTCGGGCTCCTGCAGGAGCTCCTCGACCGAAGGATGATCGTCGATAGAGGCTGACCGGCATGACAGAATCCCCCCCCCGCGCCCGCTCCGCTGCCGCCGGCGGTCTGGCCCTGTCCGGGGAATCCCTGGCCGGGCTGATGGGCGCGGTCCTGGAGAAGGGCAAGCCCTTCCGCTTCGAGGCCCGCGGGGAGAGCATGCATCCCGCGATCCGGGACGGGGACGTCGTCACGGTCGTCCCGCGGGGCGGCCAGCCGCCCCGGGCCGGCGATATCGTCGCCTTCGTCCATCCGGAGACGGGCGGCGTCCGCATTCACAGGATCGTCGGGGTCGAGGACGGGCGGTATGTCCTCAAGGGCGACAACGCCCTGGGCGCCGATCCCGCGGTCGGCCGCGACGGGATTCTGGGATTCGTCGTCGCCTTCGAACGGGGCGGCCGGCGGCGTCCGCTCGGACCGGCCTTCCTGGCCGCGGCCCTGGCCCGGCTTTCGCGCTCCGCCTGGTTCACCCGCCTGGCGCGGCGGATCCGGCGGACGTTCTCGCGGCCAAAGGGGAGGTCCTGACATGCCCCGGGAATTCGTCGTCCGGCGGCCGCTCCCCGAATTCGGGCTCTGGGACAAGATGTCCGCGGGCCGGGCCGTGTTCAGCTTCGACCTCGAGGCGACGGCCCGCTGCAACCTCGATTGCCGGCACTGCTATATCAACCTCCCGGCGGGCGACCGGGCGGCCCGAAAGAGCGAGCTCACCATCGACGAGATCGGCCGAGTCGGCGGCGAGGCCGCGGCCCTCGGCGCCGTCTGGTGCCTCATCACGGGAGGCGAGCCGCTCCTCCGGAAGGACTTCTTCGATGTCTACCGGGCGCTTCTCGGCAAGGGCCTGCTCATCTCCCTGTTCACCAACGCGACGCTCGTCACGGACGAGCACGTCCGCTTCTTCCGGAAGTTCCCGCCCCGGGATATCGAGGTGACGGTCTACGGCGTCACCCGGGAGACCTACGAGCGGGTGACGCGGACACGCGGGTCCTTCGACGCGTTCCAGAGGGGTCTCGACCGGCTCCTGGCGAGCGGCGTGACCATCCGTCTCAAGGCCATGGCCCTGCGCTCGAACAAGCATGAGATCGCGGCCATCGGGGAGTTCTGCCGGGCCCGGACCCGGGACTATTATCGTTTCGATCCCCAGCTCCACCTGCGCTTCGACCGGGACGAGGCCCGGAACGCCGCCATCCGGGCGGAACGGCTCAGCGACCGGGAGGTCGCCCGGCTGGAGAGGGCCGACCCCCATCGTTTCGGCGCCCTCAAGGCCGCCTGCGGGGACCTCCTGCCGGCGGAAGCCTCGACCCCGGCCGGCGCCCCGGACTGCCGGCATATCTTCCGCTGCGGCGTCGGCCAGAGGAGCTTCGTCGTCGGGCCTGAAGGGCTCCTAAGGCCTTGCCTGTCCCTGCACCACCCGGAGTTCCTCTACGACCTGAGGAAAGGCGGGCTCGCCGACGCCTGGAAGCGGTTCCTGCCCCAGGTCCTGGCCCGGACGTCGGACAGGCCGGAATACCTGGAAAAGTGCGGGAAATGCCCCCTGGTCAACCTCTGTCTCTGGTGCCCCGCCCACGCCTATCTCGAGACGGGGGAGCTCGATTCCCCCGTCTCGTCCTTTTGCCGGATCGCGGAGGCCCGGGCGGAGGGTCTAAAATCCCATTGACTTTGCCGGCCGACCGGCTTAAGATATTCGAAAGGAAGCGTTTTAAGAGGATCCAAAGCCATGAAGAAAGAGTGGCAGACGCCGGAGCTCATCGTGCTCTTCAAGGGACGTCCCGAGGAGACCCTCCTGTGCCACTGCAAGCACACGACGGCCCCGCCCGTGGCGCCTTACAACCACAAGAGCAACTGCACCTCGAATCCCCTCTGCTGCCAGGCCTGCTCGGACGTCCGTTACGCCAGCTGACCTGGACTATTCGTGAAGACGAGGCCGGATCTCGCCGGCCCCGGCCTTAGCTGAAGCGGACGCTACTCGTCTTTTCGATCGCCGCCTCGGCCGCCGCCCGGACGTGAAGATTGGGGTCCTTCTTCAGCCGGACGAGGGCCCGGACGGCCGCCTCCCCTCCGATCTCTCCCAGGGCTTCGGCCGCTGACCGGCGGACGTCGACGTTGGCGTCGCCGGCCGCGCGAACGACCTCGGGGATGGCCTCCGCGATCCGCCGCACGCCGATGATCCCCAGCACCGAGCTCCGCGCGAACCAGGGCGGGAGCCGGAGCCTCTTCACGGCCAGCTCGATCCGGACCGCCGGGAGGCGGAGGATCTCCTTTACGGCGAACGTCCGGACGCTCTCGCTGGGGTCGGCGAGCGCTTCCCAAAGGAGCTCCTCGACCCAGGTCCGGCGGACCTTGACGCAGGCGGCGAGGAGGCGGATCCGCTTGGCCTTGTCGGGCGTCCGGGCGAGCTTGAGCAGGAACGCGGCGCAGACGTCCATCCTCAGACCAGGTCCAGGATGTGTCCCATCTTTTCTTTTTTGGTCTTCAGATAGCGAAGATTGCAGGCGTTCGGCGGGACCTCGAGGGGCACGCGCTCCGCGATCTCCAGGCCGTAACCGGTCAGGCCGACGAACTTCCGGGGGTTGTTGGTGATGAGACGCAGGCGGCGGACGCCGAGCGCGACGAGGATCTGCGCCCCGATGCCGTAATCGCGCTGGTCGGGCTTGAATCCCAGCCTGCGGTTGGCCTCGACCGTGTCGGCGCCCTCGTCCTGCATGGCATAGGCCCGGATCTTGTTGGCCAGGCCGATGCCCCGCCCTTCGTGGTTGAGGATATAGAGGACGACGCCCCGGCCCGCCTTCTCGATCATCTCCATGGACAGGCGGAGCTGCTCGCCGCAGTCGCAGCGGACTGACCCGAACGTATCCCCCGTCAGGCACTGCGAGTGGGCCCGGACGAGCACGGGCTCGGCGCCCCCGACCTCGCCCTTGACGAGGGCGACGTGATGGTCGCCGCGGATCGTGTCCTCGTAGACGTGGATGCGGAAGTGGCCGCGCGACGTGGGCAGATCGGTCTCCTCGAGCTTGCGGACGAGGGTCTCGTTGTGCATGCGGTAGCGGATGAGCTCGGCGATCGTCAGGATGGGGATATCGAACCGCCGGCTCATCTCCTCGAGCTGGGGCATGCGGGCCATCGAGCCGTCCTCGTTCATGACCTCGCAGATGACCCCGGCCGGCGTGAGCCCGGCCAGGCGGGCCAGGTCCACGGCGGCCTCGGTCTGGCCGGCCCGCGAGAGGACCCCGCCTTCGACCGCCTGGAGCGGGAAGACGTGCCCGGGACGGGCCAGGTCCTCGGGCCTCGTCGCCGGATCGACCGCGGCGAGGATCGTCCGGGCCCGGTCGTAGGCGGAGATGCCCGTGGTCACGTCCCGCTTGGCGTCGATGGACACGGTGAACGCCGTCTGGAAGCGGGCCGTGTTGTCGCTGACCATGAGGGGTAGATGGAGCTCCTCCAGCCGCTCGCGCGCCAGGGGCAGGCAGACGAGGCCGCGGCCGTGGCGGGCCATGAAGTTGACGATCTCGGGCGTGGCCTTCTCGGCGGCCACCATGAGATCGCCCTCGTTCTCGCGGTCCTCGTCGTCGACGATGATGATCATCCGCCCGGCGCGGACGGCCTCGACGGCGGCCTCGACGGATACTGTCTTGTTCTCTTCGGTCATGGGATTGCGAGGGCCTCTTTCAGCCCGTTCGGCGTCCTCGGGAGAGATAATTATACACGTATTTCCCGACCATGTCACATTCGAGATTGACCCTGTCCCCGGCCCGGAGGAGCCCGAGGTTCGTCCCCTCGAGCGTCAGCGGAATGAGCTCGACCTCGAAGGAGGACGGGCCGAGCGCGGCGATGGTCAGGCTGACCCCGCCGACCGCGACCGAGCCCTTGAGGACGAAGAAGGGGCGGAGCGCGGCCGGATAGGCGACGGCAAGCCTTTTCCCCGGCGCCCGGCGGGATACGCTGAGGACCCGGCCCACCCCGTCGACGTGGCCGCTGACGAGGTGCCCGCTGAGCGGAGCGGCGAGCGTGAGGGGGGATTCGAGGTTGAGCCGGGCGCCCGGTTTCAGTCCGCCGAGCGTCGTCTTTTCCGCGGTCTCCCGGGAAAGGTCGAAGAGGATGCCGTCCCGGCCCGCGGCGACGACGCTCAGACAGACGCCGTCGACGGCCAGGCTTTCGCCGACCGCGAGCTTCGCCGAAAGCCCCGGCGCTTCGACGAGGATGGCCCGGCCGCCCTTGCGCGTGCCGCGGAAGATCCCTTGCCCGGTGATGATGCCCGTGAACATCAGAAATATCCCTCCAGGATGATGTCAGCGCCGACCGTGAACGAGCGGACCTTCCGGAGCGGCAGGGACGCGGCGATCCTGTCCGCGCCCTCGCCGCCGAGGAGGCCGGGGGCCGCGACGCCGCCGACGAGACGCGGCGACAGGGTCAGGACGGCCTTGTCGGCCAGTCCGCTTTCGATGAAGGAGGTGAACAGCCGGCTGCCGCCCTCGACGAGCAGGGCGGCGATCTCGCGCCGGCCGAGCTCGGCGAGGACGAGGTCGAGCGTCCACGACGCCGCCTTGCCCGGCGGGAACACGACCTCGACGCCGCGGCGGCCGAGATCGCGGGCCTTGGCGGGCGGCGCCTCACGGCCGGCGAAGACGAGGATGCAGCCGCCCCGGAGGGTCGAAAGCATCCGGGCCGTGAGCGGAAAACGCAGGCGGGAGTCGAGGACGGCCCGCACGACCTTCTTTCCGGCCCAGCCGGCGTGACGGACGGTCAGGCGCGGGTCGTCGGCGACGAGCGTTCCGGCGCCGACCATCAGCGCGTCCTGCTCGCCGCGCAGGAGATGGACGTAGTCGCGCGTCCCGGCCGAGGAGATCCAGCGCGAGTCCCCGGTCCGGCAGGCGATCTTGCCGTCGAGGGTCAGGGCCGCCTTGAGGGTGACGAAGGGGACCTTCCGGCCGATGTACTTGATGGTGGCTTCGTTGAGGGCCGCGTTCCTCTCGGCGAGGAGGCCGACGGAGACGCGCAGGCCGGCCTCCTCGAGCCGCCGGACGCCCCGTCCGTCGACGAGCGGATTGGGATCGACGGCCGAGATGACGACGCGGTCGAGCCCGGCCGCGAGGACGGTATCGACACAGGGGGGCGTCCGGCCCCAGTGGACGCAGGGTTCGAGGGTCAGGTAGAGCGTCGCCCCCCTGGCCCGGGCCCCCGCCCGGCCCAGGGCGATGATCTCGGCGTGGGGCTTCCCCGCCTCCTCGTGGAAGCCGCTCCCGACGACGGCGCCGTCCCGGACGACGACCGCGCCGACAAGGGGGTTGGGGCTCGTCCGGCCCCGGGCCTTCTCGGCCAGGCCGTAGGCCATCTCCATCCAGGCGCGATCGCCGGGCCCGGTCATGAGAGCAGGGCCTCCACGAATTCGCGGGGCGAGAACTCGACCAGGTCCTCCTCCGATTCGCCGACCCCGATGAACTTGATCGGCAAGCCGAGCTCGGCGGCGATGGCCACGGCGGCGCCGCCCTTGGCCGTCCCGTCGATCTTGGTCAGGACGATCCCGGTCAGGCCGGAGAACTTGAGGAACTCCCGGGCCTGGAGGACGGCGTTCTGTCCGACCGTCGCGTCGAGGACGAGCAGGGACTCGACGCGGGCGTCGGGCAGCTCGCGGGCGACGACGCGCCGGACCTTCTCGAGCTCGTTCATGAGGTTGGCGTTGGTGTGGACGCGGCCGGCCGTGTCGACGAGAAGGACGTCGCCGCCCTGGGCCTTGAACGACCGGGCCGCGTCGAAGACGACGGCGGCCGGATCGGCCCCGTAGGAGCCCTTGAAGACCGGGACGCCCAGCCTCTTGCCCCACAGCGCAAGCTGTTCCTGGGCGGCGGCCCGGAAGGTGTCGGCCGCGGCCAGGACGACCTTCCGGCCCTCGCTTTTGAAACGGGCGGCGAGCTTGGCCGCCGAAGTCGTCTTGCCGCCGCCGTTGGCGCCGACCATGAGGATCACCGTCGGGGAGGAGCCTGCGGCGGCCGCGGCGGGTCGGCCGTCGGTCCCCGGCGAGAGCAAGGATTCGAGCTCGGCTTTGAGGGCCTGCGCGAGCTCGGCCTCGCCGGCGTCCTTGCGCGTCCCGGAGCGGAGGGCCTCGAGGACGCGGTCCGAGGCCGTGACGCCGACGTCGGCCAGGATGAGGGCTTCCTCGAGCCCGTCGAGGATCTCCTCGCGGCGCTTGCCGCTGCGGAAGAGGTCGCCGACCTTGCGGAAGGAGTCCCGGGTCCGCGCCAGTTTTTCCTCGAGGCTTCCGAACATGGCCTTAACATTTTATTTTTCAAGCGTTTAATTGTCAATGGCGGCGGTTGAGCCCGGCTCCCGGTTGTGCTAGAGTGAGGGCGCCATGACCGCCGCCGTCTGGGTCGTCAGCCCGCCGCGCCCCGAAGCGGACGCGCTGGCCGAGGCCCTATCCCTTCCGCCGGCCATCGCCCGGGTCCTCGTCAACCGGAGGATCCTGACCGCGGACGAGGCCCGCGCCTTCCTCTACGGCGGCCTCGACGGGCTCCACGACCCCTACCTGATGAAAGGCATGGACCGGGCCGTTGACCGCATCCGGGTCGCGATCGACCGGGGCGAGAAGATCCTCGTCTTCGGCGATTATGACGTCGACGGGGTGCTGTCGACGGTCATGCTGAAAAAAGCCCTGACGACCTTGGGCGCCGAGGTCGACTACTTCATCCCCGAGCGCCTGACCGACGGCTACGGCATCAAAGACGAGCACGTCCGCATCCCGGTCGAGCGGGGCGCCGGTCTCGTCATCAGCGTAGACTGCGGCATCAAGTCGGTCGAATTCGTGGCCCGGGCCCGGGAGAAGGGCGTCGACGTCATCGTCACCGACCATCATCGTCCGGGCGAGACCCTGCCCGACGCCGTGGCCGTGCTCAATCCGGTCCTCGCGGGCTCCGGCTACCCGGACGCCGGCTTGGCCGGTGTCGGCGTGACCTTCAAGCTCGTCCAGGCCCTTCTCGAAAAGGCCGGCAAGCCCGCGGGGCTGCCGCACTACATGAAGCTCGTCTCGATCGGCACCGTGGCCGACGTCGCCGAGCTCAAGGGCGAGAACAGGGTCTTCGTCAAGCAGGGCCTCAAAGGCCTGCGCGACGTCGCCAATCCCGGCCTGCGCAGCCTCCTCGAGGCCTGCGGGCTCGGCAACCGCAGGATCTCCGAAGGCGACCTCGGCTTCCGCATCGGCCCCCGGATCAACGCCGCCGGCCGCATGGGCATGACCGACCTGGCCGTACGCCTGTTCTTTTCCGAAGACCCCGCGGAGACGCTGGCCCTGGTCCAGAAGCTCGACGAGCTCAATGCCCAGCGCCAGAAGACCGAGGAGAAGATCTTCAACGAGGCCCGCGGCCGGGTCGAGGAGCGGGGGCTCGACCGGAAGTACAAGTGCCTCGTCCTCGGCAGCCCCGACTGGCACCGCGGCGTCATCGGCATCGTCGCCTCCAAGCTCAAGGATCGCTTCAACCGGCCGGTCGTCCTCTTCCATTACGAGAACGGCAAGGCCCACGGCTCCGGCCGGAGCATCCCGGAGGTCCCCCTGATCGACCTCCTGGATGACTGCAAACAGCACTTCCTGAGCTATGGCGGGCACAAGCTGGCCGTGGGCTGCACCCTGCCCACGGAGAGCATGGCCGCGTTCAAAGAGACGCTGAACCCGCTGGCCGACGCCCGCATCCCCGAGGACAGCCTGAAGAGGAAGATCAAGATCGACGGGCCCCTCGGTTTCGCCGCCATCGACGACAAGTTCCTGGAAACGTTCGCCCTGCTCGTCCCCTTCGGCGTCGGGAATCCCAAGCCGCTGTTCATGGCCGACAACGTCGACGTCATCGGTGATCCGCAGGTCCTGCAGGGCAAACACCTGAAGTTCAGAGCCCGGCAGAATGGCAGGTCCTTCGACGCCCTCTGCTGGGACAAGGCCGATTGGCGGCATATCGTGCACCGGGGCGACCGGGTCAGTCTGGCGTTCTCGATCATGACGTCGGAGTACATGGGCGCGAGGGAAGTCAGCCTGTCCATCGAAGACCTGAGGGTCTGAAAGCGATGAGCGCGCAGAGGGCGTCGGCGCCGGTGAGGCTCGTCCGGGCGGCCGCGGCCGTCGTGCTGACGGCGCTGGCCGTGGTCGTGATCGTCCGCCTGGCCGGCCGGCGGGAGACGCCGGTCCCGCCGTCCGCTCCACCTCCGCCCGAGGGCCGCGTCGTCGACGTCAAGGAGCGGGTCCGGCACGAGGAATACGAAGCCGGGCGGCTCGTCGCCGAGATCCGCGGCGACACGTTCTTTCTCGGCCAGGACGGCCGGAACCATTTGACCGGTTCGGTCGAGATCACGAATCTTGGCCCGGCCGGAGAGGTCGCGTCACGGCTCACGGCCGGAGAAGTGGTCTACGAACCGGGTTCCCTGCGCTTCACCGTTCGGGGGGGCGTCCGCGTCGAGGCGGGGGACGTTGTCCTCGAAGGCGACGCGTTCGATTACGACAAGCCGGCCAGGCTGTTCTTTTCGAAGTCCGGCGGGAGATTTACGGCCAAGTCGATGACCGGAAAAGCGAAGGAAGTCGCCTATGCGGAGGGCGCGGGCGAGGTCCGCCTCGGCGGAGGATTCGAGATCGATATCATCCCGGCCGGCCAGCCGGGGATCATCGGCTCCCTGGCCGGCGATTCGCTCGTTTATCGGCGAGGCGATCTCCGGGGCCGGGTGGACGGCCGAGCGCGATACTCGAACGAGAGCTCCCAGGGCCAGGCAGACTCGATCTCCTTCGTCTCGACCGAGGACGAAAAGGCCCTGGCTTCGGTCAGCTTCGAAGGCCGGGCGCGGATCGTTCTGCTCACCGGTTCGAGGAGCGGGAGCCAGAGCGGCTACATCCACGCCGACAAGGTCATGACATCCCTGAGCAGCGGAACCGGTCTCGTTTCCGCGGCCGAGGCGGCCGGGGCCGTGGTCTTCGCCTTGAGGTCCGGAACGGGGCCGGAGACGGCCGTCCAGGCCGAGGCGGCGAGTCTCGAGTTCGGCGAAGAAGGCGGGATCGAACGATGGTCGGCCTCGGGCGGATTCCGGGCCGTCACCGGCGAAGGCGACGGCCGCGGCCCGGCCACCCTCGAAGGCGGAACGGCCGCATTCGAAGCCGCGACGGGGATCCTGCGGGTCACCGGGCCGCCGGGCCGCCCGGCCGCCGCCGATTCGCCGCGGGCCAGGATCGAAGCCGCCACCTTGGCGGCCGGCCCCGCCGACGGCGACCTCGAGGCCTCGGGGAACGTCGTATGCCTCCTCAAACCGGCGGAAAAGAGCCCGACGGCCGGCCTTTTCCCAGCCGGCCGGGCCGTCACGGTCGTCGCCGGGCGGCTCGTTTTCCGGGGAGGCCCGGGCGAGGCCGCTTTCAGCGGGGGCGTCCGGATATCCCAAGATACAGACTTCCTCGCCGCCGGGGAGATCGACATCTCCGAGGCCGCGGGCGGGATCCGGGGCCGTGGCGGGGTCACGGCCGGGCTCGCCTGCCCGGCGACGCGGGGGGCCCCTGACGGGCGGGTCGAGCTCGGCGGCGAGTCGGCCGTCTTCTCCGAGGCCGGCCGGACCCTCATGTTCAAGGGGCGAAGCTACGCCCGGCTGGCCGAGGCCAGGCTCGACGCCGCGACGGTCACAGCCGTCCTCGGCGGCGACGGCGGCTCGGTCGGGTCGTTCACCGCGAGAACGGACGTCGTCCTCTCCTACGACCGGTTCGAAGGCCGGGCGGGAGCCGCCTCCTTCGAGGCCGCCGCCGACCGGATCGTCCTCACGGGAAGGCCCGTCCTGACCGACCGCGAGGGGGGCTTGGCCAGGGGGGACAAATTGACTTTCGATCTGGCCGATGATAAGATTCTCGTCGAGAATGAGGGAACGGGACGATCGACGATCATCGTTAGATCTTGACCAATGAAGGGTTCGCTGAGAGCGGTCGAACTCGAGAAGAGCTACGGACGCAAGAAGGTCGTCGACAGGGTTTCGGTCAGCGTCGAAGAGGGCGAGATCGTCGGGCTTCTGGGGCCCAACGGCGCCGGCAAGACGACGACCTTCTCGATGATCCTCGGGCTCGTCCCCCAGGACGGCGGCCGCGTCTTCCTGAGGGACGAGGACATCACCGACCGGCCGATGTACATGAGGGCGAGAAAGGGGCTCGTGCTCCTGCCCCAGGAGCCGTCCTCGTTCAGGAAGCTGACCGTGGCCGAGAACCTCCTGGCCGTCCTCGAGACCCGCATGCCGGGCGCGGCCGCCAGGGCCGCCCGCGCGAGGTCCGCTCTCGAGGAATTCGGGCTGGAAAAGCTGGCCGGGGCCAAGGCCCTGACCCTTTCGGGCGGCGAGAGGCGCCGTCTCGAGATCGCCCGGGCCATGGTCATGGACCCGGATTTCGTCCTCCTCGACGAGCCGTTCACGGGGGTCGACCCCCTGTCGGTCCGCGACCTCCAGGGGATCATCCGGGCCCTCCGGGCCAAGGGCATAGGGGTCCTGCTGACGGACCATTCCGTCCGCGAGACCCTGGCCATCACGGACAGGGCCTACATCCTCGAGGGCGGCCGCGTCCTCAAGGAGGGCCGGCCGGAGGAGATCGTGTCCTCCGAAGAGGTCCGAAAGAGCTATTTGGGCGACGGGTTCCGTCTTTAAAGATGAACGGAAAGAACAGGTGAGGCCGGGACGATGACGCTGAGGCAAAGGCTCGATCAACGGCAGGTCCAGAAGCTCATCCTGGCCCCGGCCCTCCAGCAGGCGATCAAGCTCCTGCCCCTGACCAACCTCGAGCTGATCGAGGTCATCGACGAGGAGCTCTCCCAGAATCCGATGATCGAGATCGAGGACGAGGCCCGGGAGCACAAGCCCAAGGACAGCGAGACCGTCGCCGCGGAGGAAGCCGGGGTCAAGAACAAGGATAGCCTGCTCGAGGGCCTGAGCCTCGAGTCGACCGAGCCGAGAATGAACGGCGAGGGGGGCCGCGACAATCTCCTCGCCGGATTCCAGGAGTATCTCGACGAGGGCTTCCGCCCCCACTTCACGGAGAGCCGCGACGCCGTGTCGCTCGAGAACACCATTTCCCGGACGGCTTCTCTCTGGGATCACCTGAACTGGCAGGCGTCCCTGACCTTTTTCGAGGCCGAGGACCGGGAGCTGGCCGAGAAGATCATCGGGGACATCAACGAGGACGGCTACCTCAGCTCGACCGTCGAGGAGCTGGCCCGCTTGAACCAGACGACGCCCGAGAAGATCGAGTCGCTCCGGGCCAAGATCAGGGCCTTCGATCCCGTAGGCTGCGGCAGCCTGAACCTCGGCGAGGCGCTCATCGCCCAGATGGACTACCTCCAGGTCCAGGACGCGGTCGTCCGGACGATCGTCGCCAAGCACCTGCCTCTCCTCGAGAGGTCCGACTACGCCCAGCTCGCCCGCGTCCTGGGGATCTCCCTCGCCGAGATCCGACAGCGCATCGACCTCCTGAAGAGCCTCGACCCCACCCCCGGCCGGAAGTACAGCGAGGAAAGGACGACCTACGTCGTCCCCGACATCTTCGTCACGAAGGAAGGGGAGGATTGGAAGGTCGACCTCAACGACGAGGGCCTGCCGAGGCTCCGGATCAGCGGCTATTACCGTCAGCTCCTGGGCAAGGCCGCCGCGGGCGAGCCCGAGGCCTACAACTTCCTCAAGGACCGGCTCAAGAAGGCCCTCTGGTTCATGCGCAGCCTCGACCAGAGGAACCAGACCATCAACAAGGTCGCCCGCTTCATCGTCGACCGTCAGAAGGAGTTCTTCGAGAAGGGCATCGACTACATCAGGCCGCTGACGCTGATGGAGATCGCGCAGGACATCGGCGTCCATGAATCGACCGTGGGCCGGGTCGTCGCCAACAAGTACATGATGACGCCCCGCGGCGTCTTCTCCCTGAAGTACTTTTTCCACAAGTCCCTCCAGGGAAACTACGGCGAGGACGTCTCGTCCCTCAAGGTCAAAGACAGGCTCCGCAAGCTCGTCGAGGCCGAGGACAAGGCCCATCCCCTGAGCGACATCGAGATCGGCGACCTCCTGAGCCGGGAAGGCCTGAATATTGCCCGGCGGACCGTCGCCAAGTACCGGAACCAGCTCAAGATCGAGCCGTCCCATATCCGCAAGCGGAAGTCGGCGATGGAGGAGAAGACATGAACGTCCACTATACGGCCCGGCAGGCCGCGCTGACGCCCGAGATCCAGGCCTACTGCGAGAAGCGGCTGGGCCGGCTGAAGGCGCTCGTCGACGACGTCCTCGACGTCAACATCATTCTCATCGTTCAGAAGAACCGGAACAAGGCTGAGATCAACGTCCGGGCCAAGGGCGGCGGCCTCGTCGTCGTCGAGGAGACCCTGGACATGATGGACTCGCTGAACCGGGCCTTCGACACCCTGGAGAAGCGGATCCGCAAGGAGCGGGCCAAGTGGCGGGAGAGGAAGCGCCGCGGCGGGCGCCAGCGGAAGGTTCTGGCCCCCGCCGTCGAGGCTCCGGAACCGGAGAAGCGCGTCGTCCGCAGCCCCCATTACTCGCTCAAGCCCATGTCCGTCGAGGAGGCCATCGTCCAGCTGGACATCAAGAACAAGGAGGTCTTCCTCTTCCGGCGCGAGGGCTCCGAGGACTGGGCCGTCGTCTTCCGGCGCAAGGACGGCCATTACGGTCTTGTCGAACCCGAATGAAGCTCCACGCCATGCTCGACGAAGGCCTCGTCCTGCCCGGGCTCGAAGCCCGGGACCGGGCGGGGGTCCTTCGCGAGATGGCCGGGACCCTGGCGGCCCGTCATGGCGGGGAGCTCGACGCGGGCCTTCTCGACAAGCTCCTCAAGCGGGAGGAGCTCGGGACGACGGCCATCGGCCACGGCGTCGCCGTGCCCCATTGCCGGGCGGCGGGGCTGCGGTCCCCGGCTCTCCTGCTCGGCCTGTCGCGGGACGGGGTCGCCTTCGAGGCGACGGACGGAAAGCCCTCGCACGTGTTCTTCCTTCTCGTCTCGCCCGAAGACAACCCCGGCGAAGGGCTCCGCTTGCTGGCGGCGATCGCCGCCCTGACCCGGGCCTGCCGGACGCTCGCCTCGAAGCTGCTCAAGGCGCCGACCCCGGCCGCCGTTCTCAAAGCTCTCCGGGCGGAGGAGGAGAAGAGCTGTGGCTGATGGTCCTGCCGCCGGGCGCCCCGGACCGGCCGCCCCTCTCGATCAGACGACGATCTCGGCCGGGTTCGTCAAGATCTTCGGCCTGGGGACGCTCATCCTCGGCGACAGCGGCATCGGCAAGAGCGAGAGCGCCCTCGAGCTCGTCGCCCGCGGCCACCAGTTCGTGGCCGACGACGTCGTCCAGATCCGGGTGACGCCCAAGGGCGATCTGGCCGGGACGGCCCCGGCGCTGAGCCGCAACTTCATGGAGATCCGGGGCCTCGGCATCATCAACATCCGGGCCATCTTCGGCCCCCGGGCGATCGCCCGGGAGGCCAAGGTGGACGTCGTCATCCGCCTGAAGAAATGGCGGCGCGGCTACGAAGTCGACCGCCTCGGGCTCAAGTCCGGCAACGACATGACCATCCTCGGGCGGAAGATCCCGCAGCTGGCCATCCCGGTCGCCCCGGGCCGCAACATCGCCACGCTGATCGAGATCGCCTGCAAGGTCCACATCCTCCGTCAGAAGGGCTACAGCGCCCCGGACGAGATCGTCCGCCGGCTTGACCGCGTCCTGACTTAGCCTGGACTATTCATGAAAACGCCGTAGGGGCACCATGAGACACGCCGCCAAGGAGAACCGCTTCCTCATCGTCACGGGCCTCTCCGGCTCGGGCAAGACCGTGGTCAGCCGGGCCCTCGAGGACTTCGGCTATTACTGCATGGACAACCTGCCGGCCAAGCTCATCCCCGCGTTCGTCGACCTCTGGCTGGCCAAGAAGGTCGAGATCGACCGGGCCGCGCTGGTCATCGACATCCGCGAGCCGCGCTTCCTCGCCGATTTCCCGGGCGTCTTCGAGGAGATCCGGAAGAAAGCGCCCGTCCGGCTCATTTTCCTCGAGGCCACCGACGAGGCCCTGGCCAAGCGCTTCAACGAGACCCGGCGGCCCCACCCCCTGGCCCCGCGGAAGCCCATCCTGGAGGGCGTCCGGCTCGAGCGCCGGAGGCTGCTCGGCATCCGCAAGATGGCCGACGACGTCGTCGACACCTCGGGACTCAACATCTACCAGCTCAAGGACCTCATTGCCGAAAGGATCCTGCGGCGAAAGCGGCGGCGGACCCAGGTCGTGGTGACGAGCTTCGGCTACAAGCACGGCCTGCCCCTCGAGTCCGACCTCGTCTTCGAT
>MEYC01000003.1:0-1398 GCA_001775715.1 Candidatus Aminicenantes bacterium RBG_16_66_30
GCGTCGACTTGCCCGACCCCGAGGGGCCCATGACGGAGACGAACTCGCCCCGGCCGATGCGGACGGAGACGCCGCGGAGCGCCTCGAGCGCCTGGCTGCCGGTCCGGTAGACCTTGGTGATACCCTCGAGCTCGATCATGATGGCCCTCTATTCATAGCGCAAGGATTCGATGGGATTGGCCCGGGACGCCCGAAGCGCCGGGAAGATGCCGGAAAGGAAGCACAGGACGCTCAACACGGCCACATAAGCGATGAAGATCCTGAGGGAGAACTCCGGCCGCAGGAGATAGGCCTCGATCCCGAACGACTCGTAGTTGATCGGGGCCAGCCGGACAAGGTGGACGATGTTGAAGGCCGCGACGAACCCCCAGAACGTCCCCTTGGCGAAGACGAAGACCGTCTCGAGGAAGAACTGGCCGACGATCGTCCGTCGGCGGGCCCCGATGGCCAGCTTGATGCCGATCTCCTTGGTCCTCTCCTTGGCCGCGGCGTACATGAGATTGGTGACCCCGACGGCCCCGATGAGGAGCGTCAGCGCGCCGATGATGCCGAGGAAGATCTCGATGCCCTTGAAGATGGCCTGCCCCTCCTTGGCGTCCTCGATCGTGTTCCAGAAGCTCGTGGCGTAGCGGTCGTCGGGGTCGAAGCGGTACTTGCGGCCGAGGAGGGTCTTGACCCGCGACTCGATGAGCTTGGATTGGGAGGCCTCCCGGGGCTGGATATGGATCTGATTGATGCGCCGGCGGTTGTCCAGCTGGCGGTAGGAATAGAACGGCAGGTAGATCTGGTCGGCGTCAGGCCCTTGGTACATCGAATCCTGGATCTTCTTCTGGAGAACGCCGACGACGGTGAAGGGGACGCGGTTGACGACGATCGTCCGGCCCACGGCGTCGGCGCCGCCGAAAAGGTCCGTGGCCACCTTCCAGCCGATGAAGGCGACCTTGCGGCCATCGGCGACGTCATCGGCGTTGAGAAAGCGGCCGCCGAGCTGGGGCACCTGCGTCCGCATGAGGCCGAACTCGGACGTCGTCCCGTGGACGGTCCGGTTGATCTCCTTGCCCTCGGCCGAGACCGGGAGGTAGCCGTACGATTCCGGCGCGATGCGCAGGATCTCGGGGATCCGGTCCTTGAGATAATCGACATCCTCGGGAAAGAGGGAGATCTGACGCCCCTTGGGCAGTCCCTCGAACGGGAGCGAGGTCTGGCCGCCGTAGACCATGATGAGCGCCTCGCCCAGGCCGCTGAAGGCGACATGGAACTGGGTGCTCATGCCCTGGCCGAAGGCCATGAGCAGGAGGATCGAGAGAGTCCCCCAGAAGAGGGCGAACGTGATGAGCGAGGTCCGCTTGCGCCGCTTGCGATATTCGCTCCAAAAGAACCGGGGCAGGGTCAGGTTCA
>MEYC01000003.1:1429-3983 GCA_001775715.1 Candidatus Aminicenantes bacterium RBG_16_66_30
GACGGCTGCAGATGCAAGGCGTCAAAGGGTGAAGCTGTACTCGGAGTACTGCGAACCCTTTGCAACGCAGCAGATGCGGCCAGATCGGCTTGCCCGAAGGGTGAAAACGCGGATTGATGTTTCTTTGGTTTGATGGAGGAATACGGCGTTTTCATGAATGATCCAGGCTACTTCCTCAGGGCTTCGATGGGATCTGTCGAGGCGGCCGTCCGGGCCGGGATCATCCCGGCGACGACGCCGATCGAGAGGAGGATCAGGACCGTGGCCGCGATGACCATGGGATTGAGCACGGGGACGCCGACAAAGCCGGTGAAGCTGAGATCCGTGGTCTCGCCCCCCGAGAAGGCCTTGATCGCCTGCAGGACGCCGGCCGCCAGCCCGAAGCCGGCGAGGCCGCCGAGGAGCATGATGACGAGCGATTCGCTGAAGAACTGCGCGAGGATCGTCCGGCGGCGGGCCCCGACGGCGAGCTTCACGCCGATCTCGCGGGTCCGCTCCTCGACGACGACCCTCATGATCGAGGCCACGCCGACGCCGCCGACGAGAAGCGTGAACGTGCCGATGACCCCCAGGAAGATCGTGAAGGCCAGGAAGAAGGTCGTGAACGACTTCTCGAAGTCCAGGGTATCCCAAACGCCGAGGGCGTCCGGGTCGGCCGGATCGAAGCCGACGAGCTTGCCCAGGTGGGCCTTGACGTCCTCCATGACGGCCTTGCTCCGGCCGAGGTCGAGCGGGCGGAAGATGATATTGGAGACGTACTTGACGCCGTAGAGCGCGGCGTAGGTCGTCCAGGGGATGAAGGCGCAGCGCTCGTCGCGCTGGCCGTTGTAGTTGGAGCTCTGAAGCTTCTTCCGCATCACGCCGACGACCGTGAACGGCACGCCATCGACGAAGACGGACCTGCCGACGGGCTCCTCGGACGCGAAAAGGTCCGCGGCGAGGACGTCGCCGATGAAGCAGACACGCTTGCGTCCGGCCATGTCCTCGGGATCGATGAACCGGCCTTTTTCGGCGATGGTGTTGCGCATGAGCTCGAACTCGGGATTGACGCCGCGGACGGTGTTCCGGAACTCGTTCCGGCCGTAGCGGAAGAGGCGGCTGCCGACGAACTCAGGGCTAATGACCTCGATCCCGGGGACCTTTTCGGGGATGGCCTCGACCGTCTCCGGCGTGACCCGGACGGCCTTGCCCTTGACGAAGCCCTGCCAGGGCAGCGTCGTCCGCGACGGGAAGACGAGGACGATGCCCTGGCCCAGGCCGTGGAAGCGCTTGATCTGGGCCTTGGACACGGAGTCGCCGAAGGCGAGGAGGAGGATGACCGAGAACGTCCCCCAAACGACCCCCGACAAGGTCAGGGCTGTCCGCAAAGGCTGGCGGACGAGGTCCCGGAAGAGGTTGCGGAAGAAGATGCCGATCACTTGATCTCCCGGGGCGGCCGCTCCACGATCTTGTCCCCCTCTTTGACGCCGTCGAGGATCTCGATGTTCAGGCCGTCGGAGAGACCGGTCCGGATCTCGACCTTTTTCGTCGCCTCGCCGTCGGGGACTTCGACGAACTTCTTGCCGTCCTCGAACAGGACGAGGCGCTCGGGGATGAGGACGACCTGTTTCCGCTCCCGGATCTGGATGCTGGCCGTAGCGGAGAAGCCGGCCCGGAGCGTCGCCCCGGCCGGGTCCTCGATGAGGATCCAGATGTCGAAGAGCGTGGCGTTGCCCTCTTTCTTGGCCTTGGGGAAGATGCGGTCGACGCGGCCGAGGATCTTCGAATCGGGCAGGGCGCCGATCTGGATCTCGGCGGCCAGGCCGTCCGCGATCTTGCCGACGTCGATCTCGTCGACCGTGCCCTTGAAGAGCAGGCTGGCCATATCGGCGAGCGAACAGAGCTCGGTGCCGGGCTGGAAGTTGGTCAGGGGGACGACCGGATCGCCCTGAAAAACGCTCTGGGACAGGACGATCCCGGAGATGGGCGACCTAATGAGCGAATCGATGTCCCGGTTGGACATGCGAATGCGGCCCTTCTCGAGGAGCTCGAGACGCTCCGAGGAGGTCCGGAACCTCAGCTCGGCTTCCTTGAATGAACCCTCCGTAGCGTCCATCTCGGACCGGGAGATGAGGTTCGTCTTGTAAAGCTCGAGCTGGCGGGACCAGTCGCTCTTGAGCTTCTGCATGGTCACCTCGGCCAGCTCCATGCTGCGGCGGGCCTCGACGTATTCGAGGGGGGTCGGATTGGGCGAGATCTTGAACAGGGGCGCCCCGGCCTTGACCGCGTCGCCGACCTTGAACAGGACCTCGGCTACGATGCCGGGGATGATCGACTTGACCTTGATCTCCTTCTCCGGCTCGATCGTCCCCACGGCCAGGGCCTTTTCGCGGATGTCGCCCCGGACGGCGTCGACGAGCTTGGTCTCGACCTTTTTCTTGCCGCAGGCGAAGAGGAAATAGAAGAACGTCAGGAGAAGGGCCAGAGCCAGGCCGCGGAAGATCCACTTTTTCATGATGCACCTCGAACGTGGGCTTATAACCCTAGAGACGGATAAGGAGGGTAAAAAGTTCTC
>MEYC01000003.1:3998-60778 GCA_001775715.1 Candidatus Aminicenantes bacterium RBG_16_66_30
CCGGCCGGCCTGACTTATTCACGAATCGAGGCGGCCCCTAGATGCGAGGCCCGAGGGGTGAAGCTGTACTCTTTAGTACTGCGAACCCCGAGAACGAAGCAGATGGGGCTGGATCGGTTCGCCCGGAGGGTAAAAACGCCTAATAAACGGGAGATGGAGAAAAAAACGGGGCGTTTTTATGAATAAGTCAGGCTAGCGCCTGGCCTGGGTGAGGACGACCTCGACGCGCCGGTTCCGGGACCGGTTGGCCTCGGTATCGTTGGGCGCGACCGGATTCTCCGGCCCGAAGCCCTGGTACTTCATCCGGTCGCTCGAGATGCCCTGGACCATCAGGAATTCGTAGACCGTCCGGGCCCGCTCCATGGACAGTCTCATATTGGTCTCTCTCGAGCCGGTCGCATCGGTGTAGCCCTCGATGCTCAGGTTCATGTGGGGGAAGACCATGAGGATGCCGGCCAGCTTGGCCACGGAGATCTGCGAGGCGGTCTTGAGCGTCGCCTGGCCGACGTCGAACAGGATCCCGGAGAGGCTGACGACGACGCCGCGGGCCGAATCGGTCGTTTCCGCGACCGACGACAAGGCGTTCTTGAGCATGTTCGCCAGCTCGTCGCGCTCCTTCCGGATGACCTCGCGCTCGGCGGCGACCCGGTCCCGCTCGGCCGCGACGGCGTCGCGCTCGACCCGGACCGCGTCGCGCTCGGCGGCGATGCCGTTCTTCTCGTTCGTCAGCTTCTCGGCTAGCTTGGCCAGGTTGGAGGTTTCGATGGCCAGGGCCTGGCGCTGGATCTCGACCTCCCGGAGCTGCTCGGCGATCCGCGCGGATTCTCCTTCGGCCGTGGTCGCGCGCGTTTCGAGGGCGGCCTTTTCGGCCACGCGCTTCTCCTCGGCCTCGGCTGCGGCCTTCTCCGCGCGGACCTTGAGGGTGTCCTTGATGGCCTGGGAGGCCAGCTGGGCGGCGGCCCGGGCCTGGTCGGCCATTTGGGTTTTATTGGACTTGGCGGCCAGGGCCTTCGCATACGCGGCCTTGGCGCCCGCGACGGCCTTAGGGTTGATCTCGGCGGCGTTGAGCTTCTCGGCCATCTCGATGGCCTTGGCGGCCTGCCGGACGGCTGCGGGCGTGTCGTCGTTGTACTGGAACATGGCGATCGACGGGAGGGCCGGCTTGGCGTCCTCGGAGAAGTTCTTGAAGGAGAACGGCGTGTACTGCACGTTGATGGCCTTCGTCTGGCTCGACGTGAAGAGGACGAGGTCGGTCGGCCGGTTCACCGTGGAGAAGGGCTCGGCCGTGACCATCAGGGCGAAGTTCCTCCTTCCGGTGAAATATGGCTGGGAGCCGGAGGCGTTCTTCTTGTCGACGACGACCTCGCCGAGGTTCTCGGCCGAGCCGTCGAGGGTCACGGCCCAGAGGACGTAGGCCGAGATGTCGCCGGCGAAGAGCACGGCCGGCTCCATCTTCTGGAACATGAGCTTGACCGTGGTCTGCCCTCCGGAGAAGGAGATCGAGGCCTGCATCGCCGCCTTGTTGGGCGCGCGGTTCGTCTTGACGAAATAGAGGTCGATGGAGCTCCCGTCCCGGAGCATCAGGGCGTTCAGCTGGATCTCCTCCGCGGCGGCGAGCACGGACGCCGCGAGAACGAAAACGACGGTCAGGATGGCTATCCGGTTTCTGGACATAGGACCTCCTTTATTATAGGGACTCAACCTTTTAGTCGGCATTTCGGGCCGGGAGTCCGAGTGGAGGGGTGCGCCGGGCGCCTTCCCCCCTGTCGAACGGGCTGACCGCAGGATAGCACCAGGGGGCGGCCAGGTCAAATGGGGCTATTGTAAAGGAAGGCCCTTCAGCCTATATTCCAAGTAGACAATCCGGGAACGGGAGGGGCAGATGCCGATCGACCTGAGTTTCTTGGAAAGGGAAATGGTGAAGAGCCTCCTAGAGAAGGAGCTCGAGGACATCCGCTCCGAGCTCCACCATACGCAGAACCACGAGTACAAGGACAACCTCAAGGAGCGGGAACGGGTCATCCGCGAGGTGCTGGCCAAACTGTCGACCTAAACGCCGTGGCCGTTCTGATCAACATCGTCCTTGCGGCCGCCACCCTCTATTTCTATGTCGTGGCCAGCCGGCGCTTCTACCGCCGGGAAGAACCGTTTATGGCCCGGCTGGGGATCGCCGTCCTGCTCGATATCGCAACGGCCTTCACCGCCTCGTTCAAGCTGACCCCGACGACCCAGCTCCCCGGACCGCACAACGTGCCCTGGGACAGCGTCCTTTTCCTGACACATATGGCGGCGGCCTCGCTGGGGATGTTCGGCTTCATCGCAGTATTCTTGATCCTCGTCATCAAAGGCAAGGATAGGCCCTACGACAAGATGCGGAGATTCCAGTACCGGGTCCTTCTGCCCGCCTGGGCCATCGGCGAAGTGATCGCTCTGACCAACTCTATCTTGAAGATCGTCTTGAAGGTCAGGATCTACGATTATTTTTAAAGGGAAACCTGGTGCCGGTGGAGGGAATCGAACCCACACTCGAGTTGCCCCGAACGGGATTTTGAGTCCGAGCTTTCCTTGAGCGTTTCTTGGTCAAGGCCAAATAGGCCAGAATCGTCGGTTCGGTGACTGGGCGTTAAGCACCGAGGAGAACCTCCACCTGATGGTCGGCCCTATCATCGGCCAGGGGGATGAATGGCCCCCCGGAATCGCGGCCGTCTGCAGACACGCGGACGATACTGTCCCCGGGCCCGCCGACGCGCCGGAAGGTGACGTGATAAAACGTCTCTCTGAAGCGATAATGAACCCTGCAGCTCTCCCATTCGTCGGGAAGCAAGGGTTCGAGCCATAGCTTGTCGACCTCGAGCCGGAGGCCGAGGAGTGTTTCCACGGCCAGGCGGTACATCCATCCGGCGCTACCCGTGTACCAGGTCCAGCCACCGCGTCCCCTATGGGGCGACGCGGCAAGGATATCGCCGGGCATGACATAGGGCTCGACCCTGAAGACCTCCATCTTCCCGGGCGTATCGGCGTGCCGGATGGGGTTGAGCGCCCCGAACAACTCCCAAGCCCGCTTCTTATCGCCCAGCATCGCAAAGGCGAGGGTGACCCAGATTGCCGCGTGACTGTAATGGCCGCCGTTCTCTCGAACCCCCGGGGGATAGGCCTTGATGTAGCCGGGCTCGAGGGCTGAGGAGTCGAAGGGCGGGTCGAGCAGCCTGACGAGTCCGTCCTGAGGAAGGTAGAGGCGTTCGACGACGGATTCCATGGCCCGCCGGGCTCTGGGCTGCGCCGCGGCCCCCGAGATAACGGCCCAGCTCTGGGGAAGGGAATCGATCTGGCATTCCGCGTTGGCGGCGGAGCCGAGCGCACGGCCGTCGTCGAAATAGGCCCGCCGATACCACCGCCCGTCCCAGGCGTTGGTCTCAGCGCTCTGTCGAACCGTCTCGGCCTGCCTGCGGCAGACGACGCCGAACTCCCCGTCACCTTTCGCGTCCGCCAGTTCGGCGAACCGGCTAAGGACGTCGAAAAGGAACCAGGCCAGCCAGACGCTTTCCCCGCGGCCGCCGCGACCGACCAGGTTCATCCCGTCGTTCCAGTCGCCGCTACCGATGAGCGGCAGGCCATGGACCCCGAAGGTCAGCCCCCGTTTAATGGCCCTCACACAGTGCTCGTAGACCGACCCCATTTCGCTTGAGCGCTGCCAGAGGTCAAAACGGGCGTCCTCCCCCGGATCGACGGGCCTCCCCTCGAGGAACGGCCGCTGTTCGTCCAGGAGTCCGCTGTCCCCGGTCGCCTTGACGTACCGGCAAACGGCGTATGGCAGCCAGAGAGAATCGTCGCTGATGTGCGTGCGGACGCCACGTCCCGAGGGCGGATGCCACCAATGCTGGACGTCCCCCTCGCGGAATTGATGTTCCGCGCTGAGAAGAATCTGCTCCCGGGCCAGCCAGGGAGCTCCGTCCAGGAGCGCCATCGAATCCTGAAGCTGGTCGCGGAACCCGTAGGCTCCCGAGGACTGATAATAGCCGCTGCGACCCCAGAACCGGGAGCTGATCACCTGATAGGCCAGCCAGCCGTTAACGAGGACGTTAAAGGCTTGGTCGGGCGATTCCACATAAACCGCCCCGAGCAGTCGATTCCAACGATCCCAGACCGCCTGCAGGGATTGCCGCGCCGCCGCCGCGCCGCCGTACGTCTTGACCAGCCGCTGTGCCTCTTCTTCGCCGCGGCTGGCGCCAAGGAGAAAAACGACCTCCCTCTCCTCGCCTTCCGAGAGCTCGATAACGACCGACAGAGCCGCGCAAGGATCCAGCCCCGCGCCCGTTTTCCCCGAGAGTCCGGACCTCCGCATCGCCGCGGGCGAGCGAAGGGAGCCGTTGCGGCCGATGAACTCGGTCCTGTTCCCCGTCAGCGAGGCGTTCGGCTCGCTGGCCGCGGCAAACACGGTCCGTTCCGAGAAACCTTGGGCATAGGGGTTGCGCGCCAGCACGGCTTCAGCCTCTGGGTCGAAGCTGGTGACGATATGCATCTGGTTCAGGTGTCGCCACTGGCCCATTGTCAGCTCCCAGAATCCCGTGAGCGAAATGCGCCTCTTCCGTCCCGAATGGTTCCGCAGGCGCATGACCGCAAACTTGACTGGTTCGTCGACGGCCACGTAGATCCATAACTCCGAATAGATCGCGGCTTCATAATGCTCGAAGACGCTGTAGCCGAAGCCGTGCCGGCAAACATAGCCGTTGACGCCCGGCGCGGGGAGGGGTGTCGGCGACCAGAACCGCCCGGTCTCCTCGTCCCGGATGTAGAACGCTTCTCCGGAGGGGTCGCTCAACGGGTCGTTGTGCCAGGTCGTAAGCCTGAACTCGTGGGCATTCTCGACCCAGGTGTAAGCCCCCCCGCTTTCGCTGATGACGGTGCCGATCTTGGGGCTGGCGATGACGTTGGACCAAGGCGCCCGTGTGGTCTGACCGGGCTCGAGAGAAATGACGTACTCGCGACCGTCCGGCGTGAAGCCGCCCAGCCCGTTGCCGAGGACGCGTTCCCGGGGCAGGAGGGGCATCGGACCCTCGACGGCCTCCCGTCGCATCGGCGTGAACGCGGGCGGCAGGCGTTCGCCCCGTGAACTTCTCTCCGCCCGCGCAGAAAGTGATTCGTCGGCGTCGGTCAGAACGACCCGGGCCACGGACTGAAAGAGTGCGCGTTCTTCCTCCGAGAGTTCCTCCCCGCGGCGAACGAACACCCCCCCCGCTTTGTGGAGCGAGTGCGCCTCGGGTCCGCCGTGGATCAGACGCAGAATCTCCTCCTGCAAGGCCTGACGGTATCCGGAAAAGTCGTCGTTGAGCACGACCAGGTCGGAGTCCAGACCTTTCGACCGCCAGAAGGTATGGGCCTTGAGGGCGCTCCTCACCAGGCCGAGGGCGTGGGCATGGCGGATGCGCACAAGCATGATCGGCAGGTCTCCGGAGATGCCGAACCGCCATAGGCCCGCTTGACCGAGCCTGTTGCTGGCGATGGTATTCGGAGAAGCCCGGTGGAGTCTGCCGGAGAACAGGATCGAGCCGGCGAGCCGCTCATAGGCTCGCGCGTCGGATTCGCTTGCTCCCAGGTTGCGCAGCAGCACTTGATTGTGAGACCACGCCATCTCGAAGGCGCGCTCGATGAAACGGGGATCCCGGTATTTATCGACCAGGGCGAGAGCGCCCTGGCGTGTACTCGCCATGCCGGAGACGATGTGCGCCACCGCCGTTCCGTCCGGTGGAAGGCTAAAGACCCGGCGCACGGCGACGATGGGATCAAGGACCGCGCCTTCGCTGTCCGAGAGCGGACTCTCCCGCGGATCGCCGACGACCGGGTCCAGCACGATGGGGTCGGCCACCGAGCGGCCCCGGCCGATAAACTTCTCCCGGTCCGTCTCATAGGACGGCTCGCCGGATCCGCCTTCGACCGCCGCCAGAAAATGGAGCATCCACGCGGGCTCGGCGTCGGGGCGCCTTATTCTCCGATGGCAGAGCAGGGCTTGGCGGTCGCGCACGATCTCCGTCTCGACGAACAGGTTGCTGAAAACCCTGTGAGCCAGATCGGCGTTCAAGGCATCGAGAACGACCTCGGCGTAGCTTGTGACCTCGACCCGTCGGGGTTTGTCGGACAGGTTGGAGATCCGAAGCCTGCGGATCTCGACATCGTCCTCCGGCGAAACGGTGATCTCTGTATACGTTTCGAGGCCCGCGTCGCGGCGGCGATATTCGGTCCGAGCGGAAGCGAAAACCGCCTCGTATGAAGCTGGCGAGCGGACCGTCGGCTGATAGGCCGCCGACCAACTCGGGCCGCCGGGCTCCCTCAGGTAGATGAACGTCCCCCAGTTGTCACAGGCCGAATCCTCGCGCCAGCGGGTGACGGCCATATCGTGCCAGCGGCTGTAACCCCCTCCGGCGGCGGTCGTCATGACGTGGTAGGATCCGTTGGACAGGAGGTGCACCTCCGGGACCGGCGTATTCGGGTCAGTAAAAACCTGCATTCTGCTCTCGGTCCCAGACTCGAGCGCGGTCCTCGCCGGCGCCCTGTCTTCCGACTCGCGAGGCTGGAGCGTGGGGCCGACCGTTGGTACGCGTTCGTGAAGCAGCCGCTCCGTCGCTTTCGATGTGGGATCCGACATGAAGCGCTGTTGCATGATTCCGCCGAGGAGGACGTTCTCGAGCGACAGAAGGCTCATCCCCTGGTGATGGGTCATGAAGGATTTGACGACGGCGAACGGTTTTCCCCGCGGTAGGCGGGAGGCTGTGTAGTCGATGGCTTCATAAAAGCCGTACCGGCCGAGAAAGCCGTTGTCGGCCATCCGCCGCAGGTTCTTGAAGGCGTCTCCGGGCGACACCATCAAGGCCAGGATGGAGGCATACGGCGCGACCACGAGGTCCTCGCCGAGGTCCCGTTTGAAACCGAGACCCGGGACGCCGAACGCGGCGTATTGGTAGGTCTGGCTCGAATCGGCGGCGTTATAGCAGGATTCGGAGATGCCCCAAGGGATACCGCACTCTCGCCCGTAGGCCACGTGGCGGTCCACCACGGCCCTGTAGGTCTGGTCGAGGAGGGTGTGGTCGACCATGGGCATCCAGATCAGAGGCATGAGGTACTCGAACATCGAACCGCTCCAGGAGAGCAGAGCCAATCCGCCGTCGACCCTGGTCAGAAGCCGGCTCAAAGCAAACCAATGTTTCTGCGGCAGCAGGCCCCGGGCGATGAGGACGAAGCTCGAAAACCTCGCTTCCGAGGCGAGGAGGTCGTAGAAGGACGGATCGCGGCGATGATCGTCGACCCGGTAGCCGATGGCCAGTAGGTCCCGGCCGCGGTCATAGAGAAAATCGAAATTCATGTTCTCCATCGCGGCCGCCCGCCCATCGAGCTCCTCGATCAGCCTCAGGCGCCCTGCGGCCTCGGGCGAGGCGCCCGGCTTTCGGGCGATCTCCAGAAGGCAAGGATTCTCCTTGAAAGACCCCGGGTCGGGGACCAGTAAGAGGAGATCTTCCCTCCAGTCTCTCGCCTGGCGTTCCAAGGCTTCGGCCAGCTGGAGGGCTGCAGAATCCTCGTCGAAAACCGTCGCGGCGGCCAGGGCCCCGGCCTTGGACTGGACGCGCTCGAGCAATTCCAGGGCGGACGCAAGAGAACCGTCGGGGTGGGCCAGCGTTCCGCGCAAATCTTCGAGGAGCCGCGCAACGACGGCCGCCGGGAAGGCCATGGCCGAGGCGGCCGCCTCAACGCCATCGCGCAACCCGGAGAACACGGCCGCCGGCAGGATGGGCCGGGTCTTGAGCTCCGCCAGGCCGGCGCGCAGAATCATCAGGCTTCCCAACAGGTTGCCGCTGTCCACCGTGGAGATATATCGAGGCCGGAGCGGCCTCAGGCTCACGGTATCGTACCAGTTGAAAAAGTGGCCGCGGAAACGCTCCAGCATCTCCATCGCGGTCAAGGACGAATCCGTGCGCCCCAGGAACCGGCCGCAACTGAGGTAGCCCAGGTCAGACGCGGCCAGATTAGCCTGGAGGTTCATGCCGAGGTTCGTAGGAGACGTCCGCGAGGCGACGAGGGGGCCGGGGGACTCCTGGAAATTGTCGGGCGGAAGCCAGTTGTCGCCGGCTCCCACGAACTCTTCGAAATAAGCCCAGATGCGGCGGGCCAGGCCCCCCAGGAAAAGCCGTTGGGAGTCGGTAAGCGGAAGCACGCCCCACGATAACGGCCGGCTGATCCACCAGCCGATGATAGGTCCGGCGAGCCAGGCTGCCAGGACCGGCGCCGCAGCCCACAGGTTTCCGGGATGAGCCGAATAGAGAACGGCGGCCAGCGCCACCCCCGTCAGCGGCCCGACTCCCATTTCAATCAAGAACTCGTGCGGACGGCGCTTGGCATTCCGGCGGGCGGAGCTTCGGGAATACCAGAGAAACATTTTCCGGCGGCTGAAGCGGAAAAAGGCCAGGCGGAAGCTCGAGCCCACGAGGGCGCTCAGAAGAACAAGGGAATCGTAGGGCAGGAAGGCCAGGGCGAGTGCCGTCTGGGCCAAGCGGCGCGACGACCTTTCGAAAACGCTCCTCCAATGGGCGCGCCGGTTTCGGTCGCGCGGCAGGGCCAGGCAGTCGAGGAGCGTCGAAACGAGAGGTCCGACGATCAAGACAGACAAAAGAAAGAGCGTCCACCAAAGCGAGAGGCGGGGAGCGACTAGAAGGCCGCCCGCGAAGACGGTCAACAAGGCCGGAGGCGCAAGGCTCCGCCGGAGGTTGTCGAAGATCTTCCATCGCGAGAGAGGCGTCAGCGGGTTGCGCGTCCGGCGGCCCGAGGCATTCCTGGGCCAGGGGAGGATCCAGCCCATGATCTGCCAATCCCCCCTCGTCCAGCGGTGCCGCCGGCCGGCGTCAGCGACATAAGAGGACGGGAGGTTCTCGACGAGTTCGATATCGGTGACCAGCGCCGAGCGGGCGAAACAGCCCTCGATGAGGTCATGGCTTAGGATGAGATTTTCGGGAAACCGCCCCCCTGTGGCGCTCATGAACGCATCCACGTCATAGATGCCCTTGCCGCAATAGCTGCCTTCCCCGAATAGGTCCTGATAGACATCGCTCACTTCGCGCGTGTAGGGGTCGATGCCTGCGTCTCCGGCCGTCAATCGCGAATAGATCGAGCGGTTGGCCGAGGTCATCTTCACCGCAAGCCTCGGCTGGAGGACCGCGTGGCCCTGGACCACCCGGCCTTTCGCCGGGTCATAGATGGGCCGGTTCAAGGGATGGGCCATCGTCCCGACGAGCTTGGCCCCGCTTTCCCGGGGAAGGTGCGTGTCCCGGTCGAGCGAGATCACGTATTTGATGTTAGGCAAGATCGACAGGTCCCCGACGATTTCCTGGAAAGGCTCGAGAGGGCCACCCCGCAACAGGGCGTTGAACTGTTCCAGTTTGCCGCGCTTGCGTTCATACCCCATCCAGAGTCGCTCGTGAGGGTTCCAGACTCGCCTCCGGTGGAAGAAGTAGAAAGCATCGGGACGGCCGTCGGTTGCCGCGTATTTCTCGTTGAGCTCCCGGATCCCTGCCCGGCCCAGGCCGACCAGTTCTTCGTCTCCCGGCATCTCCTGCTGAGCCGCGTCGGGGAAATCCGTCAGAAGGCCAAAAGTGAGGTTCGGATCCCGGTTCCCCAGGTAGCGAATCTCAATGTCCTCGAGGAGGCTGGCGACTTCGGAAGGATCGGTCAGGATGCTGGGGACGACGACCATGGCGCGATGCTCGGCGGGGATTCCATGGGAGAAATCCATGCGCGGCAGCATCTTCGGCCGGACCATCCTGAGGGCGAAGAGGTTCGTCAGCGAAACGCCCGCCGAAGATGCGGCGACGAGGGCGGCCACCACGAGCACCCAGAGAAGGGGGCCGTCCAGCCCGGAATGCTTCGCGAGCGCGGCAAGACCCCCAGCCGCCAGGCCCGAAACGACTCCGACGGGTCCCAGATAGAAGACCAGGGGAACGCGTCTCCCGGGCCTCGATACCAAGCGCTTCAGGCTCCGGCGCATGCCGACCTTTTTTTCCAGGATGCGGCGGCCGCCGTCGATGAGGTAATAGCCTACGTGGGCCCGCTGCAGGATGTCGGGGGCGGCCAGCTGCGCCTCGGCGGCCAGAAGGACCGCCGCGCCGGCGACATCTTCTTCTGAGGCCGGACTGTGGACCGCGATGTCCTCGACGGCATGCCGGCAGCGGTCGCGGGTTTCGAATTCTTGGCGGGCATAGGCGCCGATAGGGTCCCGCCGGAGAGCCTGCTCGGTCAAACTAAGACTCTCAACGAACTCGCGCCAGTCCATAGCGCCGAGGAAGCGCAGGCTGCCGATATTGTTGGCCACGGACACTTGGCTTGCGGCCTGCTCATGGCTGTCGGTTTTGATGATCTGATCGGTCGTAAGGCCTTGGTCCGACAACTCGTGCTCAATCCAGCCGAGAACGATCTCGAGCGCCGGACCGCGCCCCTGCAGCTTGCTGTAGAATTCTTGGACAAACGCGGCGCTCATCGGCGGCTGCGTCCGGTCGAGGTCCGCGAGGATCTGGATGAGCTTGCGGGGCTCGTTCTCGGCCGTCCGAATGATGCGCTCGGCCCAGGAGAGGGCCAAGTCCCGGTGACGTCGTTGCAGGGCGATGAGGCCGGCGATTCGCCTCAGGTTCTCGATCAGCCCAAGCCGCAACATGATCGGAAAGGCCCAGAGCTCGCCAAGCTTCAGCGGCGCCACGCTCTCGTAGGCGCCGACGAAGCTCGCGGCACTCTCGGCATCGACGTGGCCGTCGACATGGGAGATGAGCTCGAGGGCCATGTCGTAGACGCGCGGGATGCCCTCGGATCCTTTGTTCGTGAGCCGGGGCAGCTGACGGCCATAAGCGCGCGGCAGGTGCAGCCGCGCGATACGGATCTGCTGTTCGATCAGGTAGAAATTATCTATAAGCCATTCGGCGGCAGGCGCGATGTGCCGGCCCTCGGCCGCAGCCCTGGCCACAAGGTCGTAGACCTCGCGGAGCTCGCACTTGTTCTCGTCGAGGCGTTCGAGCAAAGTGTTCCGCCCGCCTCGCGGATCGACCTTCTGCCATCGTGCCAGCTCGCGGGCGTGGTCGCGCAGCTGCTCCAGGTTCAGCAACTCGTAACGGAAGGGTGGGTCGTGCATTCCCGCCCCGGACGTTCTGATCTGGGGAGCGCCGTCGGTTTTAAGAACGCGGAGTCTCAATAGCCAGGCCTTTCGTAATTCTCCTCGGAAGCCGGCAGAATGGTATATAAACCAGTATCCTTGTCTTATTATACTCGCAATTTTCATGCCACACGGGGCCGGTCCCGCGCCATGGATGCGAGCCGCAGGGCGGGCATGCCGCCCCGAGAAACCGGACAGCCGCTGGGCGCCGGGCCAGCCGAAGCCCCGGATGTCCCCGGGTCGAACCCCCCATGATGTTGCCTGCCGGGATTTGTTACCGTTGGACAGGATAGTCTTCGCTGTATACATGTCCAGATGGACTCTTGCAAGGCCTCGCTAGGTTTTGGACAGGAGATGATGAGAGGGTCAGGGCTCATCGTAACTCGCTGACATTCCAGAGAGATAAGGCATGCCGGTGGAGGGAATCGAACCCACACTCGAGTTGCCCCGAACGGGATTTTGAGTCCCGCGCGTCTGCCAGTTCCGCCACACCGGCGCGGCCCGATAACTATAGGGGAAGTCGCCCGGGTTTTCAAGACAGACCGCCAGGAAATCGGGGACACCCGCAGAAATCGGGGACACGTACCGATTCCAGAGAATCGTTACATGTCCCCGATTTCCCTCCCCGATTTCCCTGTGATATATTCCCTCCATGCCGACGCCGGAGAGGATCGCCAAGGTCGCCCGCGTCCTGTCGCACCGCCAGGCCGACCTTCGCGTGGTTCTCGAGGGCGTGACCATCGCCCACAACGCCAGCGCCGTCATGAGGACGTGCGACGCGGCCGGCATCCTCAACCTCGACCTCATCGCCCCGAACCCCGAGCTTTTGCGGCCTAACAAAGCTATCTCGACCCGGGCCGACAAGTGGCTCGAGATCGGCGTCCACGCGACGCCGGCCGCGTGCCTGGAGCCCTTGAAGAGGGCCGGCTACGAGATCCTGGCCACGCATCTCCGGAAGGATTCGGTCCTCTACACGGACGTCGATCTCGCCCGGCCCGTCGCCCTCGTTTTCGGCAGCGAATCCGAAGGCATCTCGGAGGAGGCGCTGGCCTTCGCCGATAGGATCGTCCGCATCCCCATGCTGGGCATGGTCCAGAGCCTCAATCTGTCGGTCTCGGTCGCCGTCATCCTTTACGAGGCGCTGCGGCAGCGGGATCTCAAGGGATATGCGGGGAAGGCCAAGCTCCCGGCCGGAGAGCTCGAGCGGCTCGAGAAAAAGTGGCTGGGGCAAGAAGAAGAGCCGTAAAAAAGAGCGGGGACACGAGTAAAAACGGGGACACGTACCAGAGGTACATGTCCCCTAAAGACCCGGAGCAGGTCTCTCAGATCCTTCGCAAACCACCCTTGAGGGTCAGGTTCTTCAGGCCTTGCCGTATCCCGGGGAGCTCGTCGGAGCTCCAGTTCTTGAGCTCGTTCCGGAACGCGTCGGTGTAGCCCCTCCAGGATTCGAGGAAGTCCTGGAAGCTGTCGGGCCCGAGCGGACCGCCGCTCTCTTCCTCGGCCACTTCGACCTCGACGGTCATGGCCTTCTTGTCCCGGACGAACTCGATCTTGACCTTGGTGCCCTTGGGCTTATCCTGGATGAGGTCGATGAGCTCGTCAACGGTCTCGACCGCCTGGCCGTCGACCCGGACGATGACGTCGCCGACCCGCATCTTGGCTTTCTCCGCGGGACCGTCCGCGGTCAACTTGGCGACGATGAGGCCCGTCCCCTCCTTGACGCCGAAGTGCTCGGCCAGCTCCGCGTTGAGCGCGTTGCAGTAGACGCCGATGTACTTCCTCGATTCGAAGGCCCACCCGGGCATGCCCGGGGTGAGCGACCTCGGGACGGCCTGCTTGGGGGTCTTCTCCGGGGCGCCCGGCCTCGGCTTGAACGTCACATCCGGCCCGCCCGGCGTGAACAGGCCCGGGAAGCGGATCTCCATCTCCCGGAGGGCCTCGTCCTCGGGGTATTCGCCGAGCTTGACCTTGACCTCCATGGGCTTGCCGTCCCGTTCGATGCCGAGGGCGACGTCCTGGCCGGGCTTCCTCTTGCGGATCTCGGCGACCAGCACGTCGGGGCTGGTGACGTCGCGGTCCCCGATCTTGAGGACGATGTCGCCCTGACGGAGCTTGGCCAGCTCGGCCGGGCTCTCGGGATCGACGGAGGCGATCACGGTCCGGTCGTCCTCAGCCCTCTGACCGATGCCGACGCCGAGCCAGCCGCGTTCGACCTTGCCTTTCTCCTTGATCTGGCCGGTGACGTCCTGGACGATATCGACGGGAACGGCCAGGGCCATGCCCGAGGAGGGCGCCTCGGCGCGATTGCTGAGGACCATGCCGGATCCCGCCTGCTCCCTGTCGCGGAACTGGAAGACGACGGGCCTCTCCTCCATGTAAATGCCGCGGAGGAGCCCGACCAGACGCCCGTTCGCGTCGACGACCGGGCCGCCGCTCGAGCCGGGGGTCACCCAGACGTTGAGCCGGATCTTGTCCGCGGCGACGGAGCTGACGATGCCCTGGGTCACGGCCGCGGTCCGTTCGGGCGAGACGCCGACGACGGCGATCCAGGAGCCCGCGGAGAGATCGGCCGCCCGTCCGAGGGCGAGCGCCGGGAGGCTGGCGTCCTTGGCCTTGAGCAGCGCGATCTGAGTCTCCGTGTCGAAGCCCAGGAACTCGGCCTCGACCGTCTTTCCCGCCGAGGTCGTAATGGTGATCTTGCCCTCGCGCGGGGACATGAGGGCCGTGGTGACGATGTAGCCGCCCTTCTCGATGACGACGCCCGTGGCCACCCGGCGGGAATGGTTCACCACCTCGACGCGGACGACCGAGGGAAAGACGCGCTTGGCGATGTCGGCGATATCGGGCTCGCCGGCGATACCCTTAGCCCCGGACGTCTCCGCCCCGAACGCGGGGGCCAGGACGGCCAGGGTAGCCATGACCACGAGGGCCGGTCTGAACATCCTAATCATGGCGATCCATCCTCCTAATAAATGATTTCCGAAGATCGGGACTCGGAAACCTGCTCCAGTATGTAAACCGTCGGGGGTTGGGACCGGACGTTGCGGAATTCCGACGCATAGTCCACGGTCTCGAAGACGGGAACGATCCGGGACCGCGAGCCTTGCTCCGGCGTCGCCGACAGGGCCTCCCGCTCGGCGTAGGTCAGGACGGTGTCCTTCTCGAAGGTGACCGGGCCGAACACGAGGAAGCCGGCGAGAACGAGGGCGGCCGATCCGGCGAAGGCGTAGCGGTAGAGCGCCCGGCGGGCCCGTTCCCGCTCGCGGCGCGCGTCCGGGAGCCTGGCCAGGACGGCCCCTTCGAAGCCCGCGGGGGCTTGGACCTTGATCATCTTGGCGAGTTGCTCATGCCCTTCCATGTTCGCTCACCTCTTTCTCGCCCGCGAAAGAGCCGCCGTCGCGGGCCTTTTCGAGCTTGCGCCGGAGCTGTTCCCTACCCCGGCTGATGCGGGCCTTGACCGTTCCGACGGGCCGCTTGATGATCCGGGCGATCTCTTCCTGGGAGAAGCCCTCCATGTCCTTGAGGACGACCGGGACCCGGTAGCGGGGGTGGAGCTCGTCCAGGGCCTCGCGGAGGTTGCGGACGAGCCCGGGGTCGGCGGGGTCCTCATAATAGGTGCCGCTCGAGTAGTTGTTCGGGATGTCCTCGAGGGAGACCGTGGCCATCTTCTTCGAGCGCCGGCAATCGGTCTTGGCCAGGTTCGAGGCGATCGTGTAGATCCAGGACGAGAGCGGGGCGATCGGCCGGTACTTGCCGGCCTTGAAATAGACCCGCACGAAGGTTTCCTGGGCGAGCTCGACGGCCTTCTGGTAGTCGCCCGAGAACTGATAGAGATAATTCACGATCTTGTCCTTGTAGAGGCCCATGATCTGGCCGAACGCCTCCTCGTCGCCGTTCTGGACGCGCCGGATCAGCTCTTGTTCGTCCATCCTCGCTCTCTTACAACCTCGATTTCCCCGAGAGAGTTACATTTCCACCCCTTTTATTATAGGCGGATTTGAAGGAAAATGGGCCGGGAATGGAACTTTCCCCCATCCGACTCCGTCAACCGAGGTGAATTGAGTGGATTTGGAAGCGACCATCAGGGACTGCCTGGAAGGCAGCCAGATCGCCTGGAAAGCCCTTGTGGACGCTTACGCCAGGAGGATCTTTAACATGGCCTATCAGTTCTGCGGGAGCCGCGAGGAGGCGGAGGACCGGACCCAGGAGGTCTTCCTCAAGCTCCACGGCGCCCTGCCGAAATACGATTTCGGCAAGAACTTCACGGCCTGGCTCCTGACCCTGACCAAGAACCACCTCATCGACGAGTACCGCCGGACCAAATGGGAAAAGACGCAGCGCGACGAATTCGACGAGCGCGTCTTATCCCAGGCCGCCGGGAGCGGCCCGGAGGAGAGCCTCGTCGCCCAGGAGACGAAGGCCCTCGTCTGGGAAGGGCTCGGTCGCCTGTCGGCGGACATGCGGATGGTCATCATCCTGAGGGACCTGCAGGGCCGGAGCTACGAGGAGATCGCCGAGAGCCTCGGCCTGCCCCTGGGCACGGTCAAGTCGCGCGTCAACCGGGCGCGGCTCCAGCTGGCCCAGGTCCTGCGGGACCGCCGAGGAGACGTCTCATGATGACCTGCGAACGGATCGAAGAGCTTCTGTCGGCCTATCTCGAAGGGGACCTCGCCGCGGCCGAGAAGGCCGAAGTCGAGGCCCACCTGGCCGGGTGCGCGGAGTGCTCCGGGCTGGCCGCCCTGATGCGGGAGGCCCTGGCCGCCGCGGCCGCCTTCCCCGAGGTCGAGCCCTCGCCGCAGCTCCTGGCCGGGCTCTACGCCATCCCGGAAGCGCGGCGGGCGAAGAAGCGCCTCCTTCAGCCGCTCTTCGACTGGCTGGGACGGCCGGCCCTTCAGCCCGTCTACGCCGCGGCCACCGGCCTGCTCATCGTCCTGTCCTTCGTCCTCTTCCATCCGGAAGGGCGCGGCATCCGCAAAGCGATCGACGTTCAGTTCCACCGCGGCGTCGGCACGGTCGAAAAGCTCTACGCCGACGCCGGCGGCCTCAAGGGCGAGATCAAGGCCGTGTCGGCCAACGTCGTCAAGTCGTTCAACACCTTGGGCTTGCTCAAGGGAGACGAGAAAAAACAATAACCATGCCATTGGAGGTTTGAATCATGGAAGAAAAGATCGTCGTTCCGCAGAGGCCGATGAAGTCGCCGGGCCTGGCCGGCATCCTGTCGGTCATCTTCCCCATCGGGGTCGGGGCCCTCTACAACGGCCAGTGGAAAAAGGCGCTGCTGCACCTGCTCATCCTCTTCGGGCTGATCAACGCCATTGTTCACGGCGGCAGCGGTCTGATGTTCGGACTGCTGATCGCGGCCTTCTATTTCTATCAGATCTTCGACAGCGTCCAGTCGGCCAAGGCGATCAACGCGGCCGCCGCCAACCTGCCGCAGGCCGAAGCCGTCCTGATGGGCGGGGACGTGGTCTCCTCGGGATCGGTCTTCTGGGGGATCTTTCTCATCGTCCTCGGCGTCCTGTTGATCCTGGCCAACTTCGAGATCATCCTCTATCGGACGATCGGAGACTACTGGCCGCTCGCCGTCATCGTTATCGGGGTCAAGCTCGTGCTCGAATCGATGGCCAAGTCCAAAGAAGGCAAGTAACGGAGGTCCGTCATGGCAAATTCTAAGAAGGGCAACTCCCTCGTCTGGGGCATCATCCTCATCATCATCGGCGGCATCATCCTCCTCGAGCAGCTCAACGTCGACGTCTTCGACCACGTCTGGCGTTTCTGGCCGGTCATCCTGATTATCTGGGGCGCCAACAAGCTCTGGCTCGGGCTCAAGGAGAGGAACGAGCGCTCCGAAGCTCCGGGTCCGGACAAGGGCCATGAAATTTAGGGAAGTCCTCCTCGTCGTCGTCCTCATCCTGGCCGGCTTCGTCTTCTACCAGTTCAAGACCGGGAACTGGAACATCGACGGCGATTGGGACTGGGACGGCTTCGGCACGTTCAGCCGCGAATACGCCGCCGAGGAGACGCGCACGATCGAGGCGCCCCTGCCGCCGGCGCTCGAGATCGAGAACGGCCACGGCTGGGTCGAGGTCCGCGGCACGGACCAGGGGACGATCGAGCTGACGTTCAAGAAGGTCGCCTGGCGGCGGACCGAGGAGGAGGCGAAGGAGGTCGCCGACCGGCTCAAGTACACGCTGACGACGGCCCCCGACAAGCTGACGCTGGCGACGAACCGGGACGAGTTCTCCCGGAGGAGCTTCGAGACGGGCTTCGTCCTGACCGTCCCGCGGACCATGATCGTGCGCGTCGTCAACGCCTACGGCAGCGTCCGGATCGACGGCGTCGCGGAGGCGACGGTCATCAACCGTAACGGCGAGGTCTTCGCCTCGGATGTCGGGGGGGCCTGCCGCGTGGAGACGAGCTACGATGACATCGACGTCCAGCGGGTCGGCGGCGAATGCCGGATCACGAACCGCAACGGCGACGTCCGGGCCGGCTCGGTCGAAGGCGACCTATGGGTCGAGACGAGCTACGCTCACGTCGACGTCGCGGACGCCGGCGGGAAGGCCGATATCCGCGGCTCGAACGTCGACGTCGACGCCCGGCGCGTCGCCGGGGCCGTGACCGTGGACACGTCCTACGAGAAGGTTTATCTCGCCGACGTCGGCCCGGCCGCGATCACGGCCAGGAACACGGCCGTGACGGTCGACGGCGTCCGGGGCAACCTCGAGATCCGCACCAGCTACGATCCGATCCAGGTGAGCCGCGTCCAGGGGGATCTCCTGGTCACGGCGGAAAACTCGGCCGTGACGGCTGACGGGATCGGCGGGGGGACGATCGACGTGACGACGTCCTATGAGAAGGTCGCCCTGGGCGGCTTCTCGGCCGAGGTCCGGGTCTCCAATCGGAACGGCCACATCACCCTCGTACCGCTCGACCTCAAGCACGGCATGGACGTCCGCAACGAGTACGGGGAGATCACGCTGGCCTGGCCCGACGGCGAGACGGCCCGCCTCGAGGCCCAGTCGAAGGGCGGGACGGTCCACTGGGGGCTCGCGGAAAGGCCCGACATCGACCAGTCGAACGGCGTGTCGCTGGTCAAGGCCTTCACGGCCAACGCCGCGGCGCCGCTCATCTACCTATCGACACGATACGACGACGTCCGCATCGATCCCGCCGCCCGTAAGTTTTAGATTTTCTTCAGCGCAACACGCACGGCCGGTTCCGCCGGGAACCGGCCTTTTTTTATGGTTCTTCTCCAACTTTCGGGACTGTCCATCGCAAGGCGGCAACGGGTGTCACCCCGACGACCCCCGTGGCGGAGGGGGACCCGCCGGAGGCGGGGGGACCGCTCAACAGGTTCCCGGGGGCCGGGGGGCTAGGGGTGATATCCGTTTCGTAGCCGGTGCGATGGACGTCCCGGAAACGGGAGATGAACCTATTCTTCAGCTGTGTTTCGTCTTACAGGCGTGGATGCGCTGGGCGATGACCCCGTTGACCTTGATGTTGAAGTAGGAGATCAGGTTGGTCACGTCCTTCTTGTACTTGGTGACGTAGCGGACGAAATCGGACTTCTCCTTGAAGCGGAGGAGGTTCTCGAATTCGGCCACCGTGTCGTGAAGCTCGATGACGTAGTGATTGATCGTCCGGTACTGGGCATTGATCTCGATGAGGTCCTTGCCCGAAAGCTTGGCGAAATCGATGTGCGGCGGCAGGCTCTGGAGGATGAGCAGGCCCTCGTTGTGGAGCTCGTTGACGGAATCGCCGATCTCCTGGAAGTAGGATCCGAGGTCCTGGGCCTTCCGGAGCTTGGCCCCGGCCCGCTCGGTGAGGCGCTCGAACTGGGCCTTGAGCGAGAGGACCGCGTCCTTGACCCCGAAGTACTTGCGGTTGGGGCTGAACAGGTCGAGGAAGTCCCGGCCGATGTAGATCTTGTCCTCGTAGCGGGACAGGAGCTCCTTGGGCTCGTGGGTGTAGAACTTGATCTCGAAGCGCCGGCCCTCGGAGTCGCGCTCGCGGAGGCGGGCCAGGACGAGGCCGCTGTTCTGCTCGATGAAATAGCTGCTGATATCGACGAGGACGGAATACTCGGCCAGGTTCTGGACGATGGCCTCCTTGAGGTAGTCGAGGAGGGGCTCGCTGCGGGTGATGAACTCGGTGATGGCCTCGTCGGGCGTCGGGTTGAGGACCGAATAGCTCGGCGAGAGGAGGTAGAGGACGGGACCGCGGCCGATCTCGAGATGGAGGTTCTTGGCGACGCTCTGGTAGAGATCGTCGAGAAGGATCGGCTTGAGCGGCGGAAATCCGGCCGGGTCCAGCTTGGAGAGCTCTTCGACTTCGTTCATGGCGTCGACCTCGCTTCGGAGCCGAGTGTAGCCCCGGACGGAGCAAATGTCAACGGGAGGACGGAGGCAAGGCGGGGGACCTGAAGGTCCAGGCCTCGGAGGCGTATTTCGCGGCCTCCAGCGCGCGGACGGCCTCCTTGTCGGGGGCGGTGAGGTCGTAGCGCTCGAACGCGATGGCGAAAGAATCGGCGAAGCCCTGGATGAGGGGGCCGACCGCGGCGTCGAAATCGACGGGCCGGGAGAGGGCTTCGGAGAGGGAGGTCATGCCCAGGCTGTCCTCGGACTCGCCGGGCCGGGAGACGGCGGCGAGGAGGGCCTCGTCCTTCTCGAGGGGGATGGAGCCGTGCTGGAGAAAGAGCGGGCCGGTCCGCTTCTGGGCGCTGCCGACGATCTTGCGGCCGTCGATCTCGATCTCGTCACGGGCGGGGAAGGCGAAGCAGGGCATGGTCCCCTTGAGATAGGCCGGGGGCGAGGTCTCGGCGAGGCGGGCCCGGACGCCCATGATGGCCAGGCCTCGGAGGAGGGCCTGGGAGATAAGGCGATAGGAGTCGCGAAGGGTCCCGGTGAAAAGGGAGGCGTCGGCCGAGGCCACGGAATAAGTGACCTCGCGGTGGTGGAGGACGAGCTTGCCGCCGGTCATGCGCCGGACGATGGCGATGCCGTTGGCGGCGCAGAAGGCGGAGTCGACGACCCTGGCGGCGTCCTGGGAGTAGCCGAGCGACGCGGTCGGCCGCTCCCATTGATAGAAGCGGAGGAAGGTCCGGGGGGATGACGCGGCGAGGTTGAAGAGGTGCTCGTCGACGGCCATGTTCCGGGGCCCGGCGAGCGGTTCCGGCTCGACGATCAACTGCCACGTTTTCATTGCGTTGAAGAGAGGGTCAAACCTACTTTTTTCGAAAAAAAGTAGGTTTGACCCTCTCTTGGTAAAAAAATGGAGCGGGCAATGGGACTCGAACCCACAACACCCGGCTTGGGAAGCCGGTACTCTACCATTGAGCTATGCCCGCTCACAGGCCCACCGATTCTAACACATCCTCCGGACAAGTCAACGCGCTGGGCCGGCTGGGCCCCTTCTTATGCGCGTTGACAGGCCGTCCGTCGGCCCTTATAATCCAAATGGAACGCCACAGAGGGAGAAGCCCCCAATGTCCCAAGAAACGACCAGCCCGTCGCCGTCCGTCAATCCCGATCGGCCTTCGGCCGGAGGAGTCACCCGCCTGGGTCCGTCTGTCGTCATCAATGGGGAGATCGAGTCCCACGAGGACATGCTCGTCGAGGGCCGCGTCCAGGGGAAGATCACTCTCCCCTCGGGGACCTTGACCGTGGCCAAGGGCGGCCGGGTCGAGGCCGAGGTCCGGGTCCGCGCCCTCGTCCTCCACGGCGAGCTCAAGGGAACGGTCCGGGCCGGTGAAAAGACCGTGATCTCGGAGACCGCCGCGATGAACGGCGACGTCATCACCCCGAAGATATCGATCGCCAACGGCGCCCGCTTTTCCGGCGGCATCCGCATGAAAGAGTGAACGCATTTCAGCTTAGGTCCGATTTCACGCCCAAGGGCGATCAGGCCCAGGCCATCGAGCGGCTTTCGGAAGGCTTGGCCGCGGGCGTCCGCGACCAGGTCCTCAAAGGCGTCACCGGCTCCGGCAAGACCTTCACGATGGCCAATATCATCGCCCGGGTCAACCGGCCGGTCCTGGTCATCTCGCACAACAAGACCCTGGCCGCCCAGCTCTACCAGGAGTTCCGCCGGTTCTTCCCCCGCAACGCCGTCGAATACTTCGTCAGCTACTACGACTACTACCAGCCCGAGGCCTTCATCCCCGCCTCGAACACCTACATCGCCAAGGAGGCGACGATCAACGACGAGATCGACCGCCTCCGCCTCTGCGCCACGAACTCCCTCTTCGCCCGCCGTGACGTCATCATCGTCGCCTCGGTCTCGTGCATCTACGGCATCGGCGCCCCCGAGACCTACTACGCGATGAGCTTCGCGCTCGGGGTCGGCGAGACCCTGGGCCGCAAGGCCCTCCTCGAGAAGCTCGTTTCCGTCCAGTACGAGCGCGAGGAGACCGATTTCAAGCGCGGCACGTTCCGCGTCCGGGGCGACATCGTCGAGGTCTTTCCGAGCTACGAGGACTCGGCCTACCGCATCGAGCTCGAGGACGGCCGCATCAAGGCCATCTCGGCCGTCGACCCTCTCCTGGGCCGGGTCCGCGAGACCCTGGACACGGTCATGATCCACCCCCGCACGTTCTTCTCCACCCCCGCCGAGACGCTCCGCACGGCCGTCGCCGGGATCGAGGCTGAGCTCGAGGAGCAGGTCGCCCGCTTCCGGACCCTCGGCAAGGCCGTCGAGGCCGAGCGGATCGAGGAGCGCACCCTCTACGATCTCGAGATGCTCCGCGAGTTCGGCTACTGCCCCGGCATCGAGAACTACTCCCGCCACCTGACCGGCCGCGCCCCCGGCGAGCCGCCATTCACCCTGCTCGACTACTTCCCCAAGGACTTCCTGACCATCATCGACGAGTCCCACGTCACCGTCCCTCAGATCGGCGGCATGTACGCCGGCGACCGATCGCGCAAGCTGACCCTCGTCGAGCACGGCTTTCGGCTGCCCTCGGCCCTCGACAACCGCCCCCTCGACTTCGACGAGTTCGACGCCCGCGTCGGCCCGCTCCTTTACGTCTCGGCCACGCCCAGCGCCTTCGAGATCGCCCGATCGCCCGGCCGCGTCGTCGAGCAGGTCATCCGCCCGACCGGACTGACCGACCCCGAGCTCGAGGTCCGGCCCATCCGCGGCCAGGTCGACGACCTCATGGCCGAGATCCGCGCCCGCGCCGCCCGGAACGAGCGCGTCCTCGTCACGACGCTGACAAAGAAGATGGCCGAGGACCTGGCCCGCCACTACCACGAGCTCGGCCTGCGCGTCCGCTATCTCCACGCCGAGGTCGAGACGCTCGACCGGGTCAACGTCCTCCGCGACCTGCGCAAGGGCAAGTTCGACGCCCTCATCGGCATCAACCTCCTCCGCGAGGGCCTCGACCTGCCCGAGGTCTCGCTTGTGGCCATCCTGGACGCCGACAAGGAGGGCTTCCTGCGCTCCTCGACCGCGCTCATCCAGACCTTCGGCCGGGCCGCCCGCAACGTCGCCGGGAAGGCCATCCTCTACGCGGACACCGTGACTGATTCCATGAAGGTTGCCATGGGGGAGACCGCCCGCCGCCGCAAGATCCAGAAGGACTACAATGCCGCCAACGGCATCACCCCGCAGTCGATCGTCAAGGGCATCGACGAGGTCCTGACCTCGGTCTACGAACGCGACTACCTCGACTACACCCGCATCTCCGAGGACAAGGATATCTACCTCTCCCCCCACCGGCGCAAGAAGCGGATGGACGAGCTGGCCAAGCTCATGAAGGAGGCCTCGGCCGCCCTCGAGTTCGAGAAGGCCGCGGCCTACCGGGACGAGCTGGCCAAGCTCAAGAAGCGCGAGCTCGAGCTGGGGCTATAATAGACGCAGGACCACGGCGCATGGCGGACATCGAACGGCTCAAGGCCCGGGCGGCCGAGCTCCCGGCCAAGCCCGGCATCTATTTCTTCAAGAGCGCCTCGGGCGAGGTCGTCTATATCGGCAAGGCCCGCTCGCTCCGCGACCGGGTCCGGTCCTATCTTCTGCCCAACCCCGACGTCAAGGTCCGGAATATCCTCCGCGAGACGGCCGACATCGAACGGCTCAAGGCCCGGGCGGCCGAGCTCCCGGCCAAGCCCGGCATCTATTTCTTCAAGAGCGCCTCGGGCGAGGTCGTCTATATCGGCAAGGCCCGCTCGCTCCGCGACCGGGTCCGGTCCTATCTTCTGCCCAACCCCGACGTCAAGGTCCGGAATATCCTCCGCGAGACGGCCGACATCGACTTCATCCTGACCGGCTCCGAGAAGGAAGCGGCCTTCCTCGAGAACAATTATGTCCAGCAGCACCAGCCCCGCTTCAACCTCCGGCTCAAGGACGACAAGAGCTTCCCCTACCTCAAGCTCACGGTCGGCGAGACGTACCCCGGCGTCTATTTCAGCCGGCGCGTCGAGCCCGACGGCTCGCGCTACTTCGGCCCGTACAGTCCGGCCGGCCGGGCCCGCTCCTCGATCCACCTCGTCAACAAGCACTTCCTCCTCCGCGGCTGCGAGGAGGCCGTCTTCCGCGGCCGCAAGCGCCCCTGCCTCGAATACGAGCTCAAGCTCTGCTCGGCGCCCTGCGTCGGGCTCGTCTCCGAGGCCGATTATCGCGAGAACGTCGACAACGCCTGCCTCTTTCTCGAGGGACGCCTGCCCGAGCTCGCCCGGACGCTGAAAAAGAGGATGGGGCAGGCGGCCGATTCGGAAAAGTTCGAGGAAGCGGCCCGCGTACGGGATCTCCTGCGGACGATCGAGGACTACCGGGACCGGCCCGGAACCATCTCGACGGCCCTCGAGGACCAGGACGTCGTCGGTCTGGCCCGCGAGGGCGACCGCGCGGCCGCTTACGTCTTTTTCATGCGCAAAGGCAAGATCCGCGACTCCGCCGCCCGCGCCCTCGACGCGCCGGCCGGGTGTCCCGACACCGAGGTCCTGGCCGACTTCCTCGGCGGTTTCTACGAGGACCGCGAAACTCCGCCCCGGCTCCTCCTCCCGACGGCGCCGGCGCGCCTGACGGGCCTGCAGGCGCTCCTCGGCTGGGCCAAGGTCCGCCTCATCGTCCCGCGCGGCGGCAAGAACCTCAAGCTCGTGGACATGGCCGGCCGCAACGCGGAGGCCTTCCTCAAGAGACAGGCCGGCGGCGTGAAGCCCCTCGAGGAGCTGAAAAAGGCCCTTGGACTTCCGGCTCTACCCCGCACCATCGAGGGCTTCGACATCTCCAACACGGGCGGCAAGGAATCGGTCGGCTCGCTCGTCGTCTTCAGGGACGGCCGGCCCGACAAGGACAGCTACCGCAGGTTCCTCGTCCGCACGGTCGAGGGTTCGAACGACGTGGCCAGCCTCGCGGAGGTCGTCACTCGGAGATACCGCAAGGCCCTCGACGAAGGGGCGCCCCTCCCCGACCTGGTCATGGTCGACGGCGGGAAACCCCAGCTCGGGGCGGCGGAAAAAGCCCTCACCGCCCTCGGCCTTCCGGACCTCCCCCTCGTCTCCATCGCCAAGAAAGAGGAGATCCTGTTCACTCCGGCCTCTCGCGATGGCATTCGCCTCGACCGGACCTCGCCCGCCCTGAGGCTCGTCCAGGCGGTCCGGGACGAGACGCACCGGTTCGCCATCGCCCTCCACCGCGGCCGGCGCGAGAAGCGGAGCTTCGAATCGGTCCTCGACGGTATCCCTGGCCTCGGGCCGAAGAAGAAGGTGGCCCTGCTCGCCCGCTACGCCAGCCTCGAAGCGATCCGGAACGCGCCCCTCGGCGAGCTGGAAAAGCTGGTGGGGACGGCCGTCTCAGCGCGGGTCCTCGAGCGTCTCGCAGCGGAAGTCGAAGCCTAGGCGGCCGCGCCGGCTCCCTTGACAGTATTAGGAACGGTGGTCTATCCTTGGGGAGGAGGCGTTGATGTCCGGCCGTCTCTCTCGTATCCTCCTTTACCTTGCCGTCGGGTCCATATGCCTCAGCTGGAGTGCTGCCTGGACGGATGGCTTACAGACCGACGAGCGGATCGTGCTGACGATGCCCGGTCTTTCCTGGGCCCTCGAGATCAAGGAGCCGAACTTTTCCGTCAAGGGCAAGAATATCGATCCCCAGAAGGGCACGGCTAGGCTCCTCGCCGAGGATCCGTGGACCCTGACGACGATCACCGCATTCATCGAAAAGGCAAGGAAGAAGGGCGGCGCGAAGGCCTGCCGGGACTATCATTGGTGGCAGATCAGAAAGGTTCCTTTCTCGTTGAAAGACGCCCAGCTGTACGAATCGGGGCCGATGGCCATCCTCGAATACAGTCTCCCCAAGGTCGGCACGACAACGATCAACCAAAAATTTGTAAACGCGTATCTGGTCATGGATGATTATTGGGTCGGTATCGAGCTCGCCCAGAGTTTGAGTAATCCCTATCGGGGCGAGGCCCTGAAGGCGATCTTGGACCATATCACCATCAACTCGGCGTATGTCCCGACGGTCCTGGAGGACTTCGGATACGGGAGTTTTTATTTTCTCAAGAAAGACTACCAGAAAGCCGTGCCGCACTATGAAAAGGCCCTCCAGCAGCGGGGTCCCGGATCCATGCTCAGCCAGAATTCATGGCGGGTCCTCGTCGACCAACTCGGGATGTCCTACGGCCTCAGCGGCGAGCTCGCCAAGGCCAAAAACTTGTTTGAGTGGGCCATCACGCAAGACGCCGGGTACCCGATGTTCTATTACAATCTGGCGTGCACATTTGCTGAGATGGGCGACCCGGAGCGGGCCCTCGATAACCTCGGCCTGGCCTATCAATACAAGGGAAACATGTTGCCCAAAGAAACCTTCCCTGATCCCAAAACGGACCGCTCGTTCAAGAAATATCTCAAGGACAAGCGCTTCCGCGCCGAGCTTGAGAAGCTGAAGTAGCTCAGAGGACCAGCCGGACGAGCCAGCTCAGCGCGAGCGCGACCGTAATGCTCAGGCCCGTCGATACAAGGGCCCACTTCCTCCCGATCTCTTTCCACAGGATGGCGCACGTGGACAGGCAGGGGATGAAGAAGCTGATGAACACGGTGAAGACGACGAGCTGTTCCCGGCTGATGACCGTCATGAGGTTCTGATAGTCCACGCCGAGCGCCTGGAGCATCATGATGAGCGACAGCTCCTTGCGCAGAAAGCCGAAGACGAGGGTCACGCCGAGCTCGTGGGGCAGGCCGAGGCCCTTGACGACGAGCGGCGCCAGGACGTCGTTGATCCACCGGTCGGCCCGGAAATAGCTCAGCAGGCTCAGGACGAGGCTTCCCCCGATGAGGATGGGCCAGGCGAATTTGACGAAGGCATAGACCTGCATCCAGGTCTTGCGCAGGATGGAGACGATCCTCGGCGCCTTGAGCGAGGGGATCTCCAGGATGAGGCCGGGCGACGGCTCCTTCAGGAACAGGCTGATGATCCAGCCGATGACGGCGACGATGAGGATGTTCGCGGCGTAAAAGCCCATGGCCCAGAGCGGCCCCAGATAGAACGCGACCAGGGCCAGGATAATGGTCGTCCGGGCCGAGCACGGGATGAACGGAATGAGGACCGAGGTCAGGATCCTGTCCCGGTGGGACTCGAGGATGCGCGTCGCGACGATGGCCGGGACGTTGCACCCGAACCCGAGGATGAACGGCGAGACCGATTTGCCGTGGAGGCCGATCCGGTGCATGAAGGCGTCGAGGAGGAAGCCGGCCCGGGCGAGATAGCCCAGGTCCTCCAGAGCGGCCATCAGGAACAGGAGCGGCAGGAAATACGGGAGCACGATGGCCACTCCCCCGCCGACGCCCTGGATGAGCCCCTCGGCCAGGTAGAAGACGAGTCCGTCGCCCAAGCGCACGGCCAGGACCGCCTTCAGCTTGTTGAACGGCCCGAGAAGGAGCGATTCCAAAGGGCTCCCGACCTTGAAGATGATGAAGAAGAAGGCCAAGAAGACGGCCGCCAGGATGACGTAGCCCAAGACGGGGTGCATGAGGACGGCGTCGACCCTCTTGTCCCAGGTCAGCCGCTGACCGTGGAGGACGCGGCTGGTCTCCTCGGCGAGCTTCATGGCCTGGTGATGCCGCTCGGCGGAGATCACCTCATAGGCGGGAGCGCCGCGCCGCTCCTCGATCGTCCGGCGGACCCGGTCGACCGCCGCTTTCAGCCCGGGCGCGACCTCGCCGAGGAAGTCGCCGCAGGCGTGCCCGGCCGTCTCGATGAGCTTGACGGCGGTGAAGCGGGGGTTGGAGACGATGGGAAAGCCCGCCGGCAGGCTCTTCTCGACCTCGGCGACCTGTTCCTCGACGTCGTCCGAGAACCGGCGCGCCCGCGCATTCTGCCCCTTTTCCAGGGCCGCGAAGGCCCGGTCCAGCAGTTCCTTGACGCCGCGCCCGTGGGCGGCGATGGTGGCCACGACCGGGACCCCGAGAAGGCGCTCGACCGCCGCCGTGTCGATCTGGACACCCTTCCGCTCGGCCACGTCCATCATGTTCAGGGCGACGACCATCGGATAGCCGAGCTCGACCAGCTCGAGCGTCAGCTCCAGGCCGCGGCTGAGGGTCGAGGCGTCGACGACGTTGACGACGAGGTCCGGCCTCTCGGCGAAGAGGTGCGACAGGACGATCTGCTCGGCGGGGTCGGTCGTGCAGAGCGAGTAGGTGCCCGGCAGGTCGATGACGTCGAGCAGGCGTCCCTCGATATTGACCCGGCTGTGGGTGTGTTTGATGGACGTGCCCGGGAAGTTCGACGTCTCGGCTTTGGGGCCGGCGATGGAGTTGAAAAGGGTGCTCTTGCCGCCGTTGGGCTGGCCGATGAAGATGACCGCAGGGACCTCAGGACGGCTCATGGACGGGCTCGACGAGGACCTTCTGGGCGACGCCGCGGCCGAGGGCGACCGTCGTGTCGGACCGGCAGCTGCGGACAAGCACGGGGCCTCGGAGGATGGCTTGGCCGTCAAGCTCGACGAGATCGTCCTTGTGGAAACCCATGGCCATGAGGCGGCGCCGGACGCTCTCGCCGCCGGCGAGATCGACGATCCGGAGGGGGGTATTGTGAGGGGCGTCGAGGAGGGTCATGAGGGTCTTTCTTGGCGAAATTATAGGGTATGGGGCCGCGGAAGTAAAGCCGTCCGGCCGCCGATCAGTAGAGGACCTTCGCTTCGCCGAGAGCGGCGATGCGCTTGTCGAGCCATGCGACCATGAGTTCGCGGCGGGCCATGGTCGCCGCGATCTCCTCGTCGGTGAGGTATTCGCCGGCGGCCGTCCGAATGATCTCCGGGGTCAGGGCCTTGAGGACGTCCAAGAAGGCCCGGGGCACCGTGGCCATGATGAAGTTCGGCCCCTCCCGGTATTTCTCGTCGTAGATCAGCTTGGTCGTGAACTTCTTGGTTGTTCGGAAGGACCGGGAGTGGTCGATCAGGATCATCCGCCAGTCTTCCATGATCAGGTAGTTCCGCTGGTGGCGGTCCTCGTTGGAGATGAGGTTGTCGAAGGCCCTTTGGAGGCACAGCGCCCGGCTGAAGTACATGGCTTTGATGCCCGGAGGATTGAGCTTCTTCTTGAGGATCGTCTCCATGTTGTTCCAGCCGTCGACCCAGATCTGGCACGATCCCCGGTCGCCCTGGAACTCCCGCTCGACGGTCGCCGGGACCATGTGGAGCCCCAGGTGGCGGCTGAGCCGGTAGGCGACGATCTCACCCTTCCATGTCTCCTTGTAGCCGCCGACCCGGTCGCCCATGGCGTTCTTCCAGAGAGCCTTGTGCTGGACGCCGTCCTTCTCGAGGGTCAGGACATACGGCGTCGTCACGCCCTCCGACGCCGGCAGCTTGTCGCTCTTGACGACCTTGGCCGTCCTGAGGAAATCCTCCCACTTCTCGTACTCGCCCTGCTCGGCTCCCGTGAGCTGGCCCAGGAGGGAGCTCCCGGCCCCGAGGCAGACGACGACCGCGCACACCAGAACGATCTTTTTCACGTCGGCCCTCCCTGTTCCCGATTCTGCGGTCAGAGTCTAGGCTCGGCGGCCGGCAAAGTCAATACGCCCAAAAAAATATCACTATTGTTTTTATAGGGTATATCAACTAAAATATACGGCACGGCGTTCGGATATCCGTACGGGAAGGACAAGAGGCCATGTTCATTTGGGTCTTCCATCGCGTGACCGGTTTGTTGCTGATCGGGCTCCTGGCGGTCAAGTTCCTGACCTCCTTCTTCCTCATGACCAAGGCCCAGAAGCCGGATTGGGCCCTGCTCCTCCATACCAACCCTCTGACCGACACGTTCCTCATCGTGGCCGGCGTCTACCACGCCTTCTACGGCCTCCGGACGATCGTCATCGACCTGGGCGTGCGCAAGGAAAAGGCCCTCTTCTGGATCTTCACGTCGCTCGGCACGCTGGTCACGGCGGCCCTCCTCGTCATCTACTACACGAGGGACTATTGAGTCAGGCCTATTCACGAAACGAGGCGGCCCTCAGATGCGAGGCCCGAGGGGTGAAGCTGTACTCTGCAGTACTGCGAATCCCGAGAACGAAGCAGATGGGGCCGAGATGATCCGGCACGACCTGCTTATCGTCGGCGGCGGGCTGGCCGGGCTCTCGGCCGCCCTCGGCGCCGATCCGGGGCTTAAGGTCGCGGTCATCTCGAAGGTCCATCCCATCCGCTCCCATTCGGTGGCCGCCCAAGGCGGGATCAATGCCGCCCTGGCCAACCACCCCGAGGGGGCCGACGACACCTGCGACCGGCACGCGTTCGACACGATCAAAGGCAGCGATTACCTCGCCGACCAGGACGCGGCCGAGCTCCTGACCAGCCGGGCCATCCCGACGATGTACGAGCTCGACCACTGGGGCGTGCCGTTCAGCCGCTTCCCCGACGGGACGATCGCCCAGCGGCCGTTCGGCGGAGCGGGGTACCCCCGGACCTGTTATGCCGCGGACAGGACCGGCCAGGTCCTTCTCCACACGCTCTACGAGCAGGCCGTGCGGCGCGGCATCGTTTTTTACGAGGAGTGGCTGGTGACGGACATCATCGTCCGGGACCGAAAGCTCGTCGGCCTCATCGCCTACGACCTGGCCGGAGGCGAGATCATCCCCCTCCGGGCGAGGGCGGTCATCTTCGCCACGGGAGGATACGGCCGGGTCTACCTGAAGTCGACCAATGCCTACATCAACTTCGGCAGCGGGATCGGCATGGCCTATAAGGCCGGGATCCCCCTCAAAGACATGGAGTTCGTCCAGTTCCATCCGACCTCTCTCTTAGGCAAGAACATCCTGATCACCGAGGCGGCGCGGGGCGAGGGCGGCACCCTGGTCAATGCCCAGGGGCGGCGGTTCATGGAGGATTACGCGCCCAAAGCCATGGAGCTCGCCCCCCGGGACATCGTCGCCCGGTCCATCCAGACCGAGATCGACAAGGGGAACGGCTTCGAGGGCCAATACGTCCACCTCGACCTCCGCCACCTCGGCCGGGAAAAGATCCTCAAGCGCCTGCCCGGGATCAGAGACATCTGCATCCACTTCGCCGGGCTCGACCCCATCGACCGGCCGATCCCCATCCTGCCGGCCCAGCACTACTCCATGGGCGGGATCGACGTCGACGCGACCTGCGCCTCTCCCGTGGAGGGCTTCTTCGCGGCCGGGGAATGCGCCTGCGTCAGCGTCCACGGCGCCAACCGTCTCGGGGGGAACTCGCTCCTCGAGGCGATCGTGTTCGGCAAGATCGCGGGCGAGTCGGCCTCCCGCTACCTCCATGGCGGCCCGGCCGAGGTCGAGGGGGACCGGGAGACGGCCGACGCGGCCCGCGCGCTCATGTCCAGGATGCGCTCCATCCACGAGCGGGACGCGGGGGAAAACGTCTTTCAGCTCCTCAACCGGCTCAAGCGGCTGATGAGCGACACGGCCGGGATCTTCCGGGACGCTCCGACGCTCAGCCGGGGTCTCGAGGAGCTGGCCGAGCTCCGCGAGGCCTACCGCCGCGTCTTCATCTACGGCAACTGCGGCCGGTACTGCCATGAGATGGTCGTGCTCGTCGAGTTCGAGCACATGCTGGAGATCGCCGAGGTCATCCTCCTCGGCGCTCTCGAGCGGAAGGAGACCCGAGGGTCCCATTTCCGGAAGGATTTCCCCAAGCGCGACGACGCGGCCTGGCTCAAGCACACGATCATCACCCGGTCGGAGAAGGGTCCGGTGATCACGTATCGGGACCTCAAGGCGGGACGGTACGCTCCCCAGGAGAGAACCTATTGATCTTCAAGATCCTCCGTTACGAGCCGCAGCGGGACGAGCATCCTCATTTCCAGCTCTACCGGCATGAGCCGAAGCCGCAGGATACCGTCCTCGAGGCGCTGAAGGACATCCGCGACCAGCAGGACCCCTCCCTCTCCTTCCGCTACAGCTGCCGCGAGGCCGTCTGCGGGTCCTGCAGCCTGGTCATCAACGGCCGGATCGCCCTCGCCTGCCGCACCCAGGTCAGCGACCTGGGTTCCGGCGAGGTCGTCATCGAGCCTCTCCCCAACCTCGAGATCCTCAAAGACCTGATCGTCGACCTCAAGCCTTTCTGGGAAGCCTATCGGCGGATCGAACCGTTCCTCCAAGCCCAGGGAGATGCCCCCGAAGCCGGGCACCGGGTCGAAGAGAAGGATATGGAGCGCGTCTTCCAGTACATCACGTGCATCCTTTGCGCCAGCTGCTACAGCGCCTGTCCGGTCGCCACCCGGGACGGACGCTACGCCGGGCCGGCCGCCCTGGCCAAGCTCTATCGGTTCGCCGTCGATCCGCGCGACCGGCGTCCGTTCTCGGCGCTGGAGCGCGTCGACGGCCCCGACGGCGTCTGGGGGTGCGACACCGTTTTCCGCTGCAACGATGTCTGCCCCAAGGACGTCCGGCCGGCCGACGGCATCGAAGGCCTGAGGCGAAAGCTCATCGCCGGAAAATGGAAGCGTCTCATCGGACGGAAACCATGAAGCTCCCCGCATCCCTTTACTCGCGGCGCGCCTTCCTGAATGGTCTCATCGGAGGCTGGCTGGCCGCCTTGGGCTCGGCCTTCATCAGCCCGCTCCTCAAATATATCGTTCCTCCGACGCCCGAGCCGGACCAGGTGACCGTGCCGTTCGCGGACTACAAGGACATGGCCCCGCACACCGTCAAGGGCTTCGCTTGGGGAAACAAGCCGGGGCTCCTGCAGAGGACGGAAGCGGGGGAATACGTCGCGTTCGTCGGCGTGTGCACGCACCTCGACTGCAACGTCAGCTTCGTCGCCGAACAGAGGCGGTTCTACTGCGCCTGCCACGAAGGCTGGTACGATGAGAACGGCCTCAACGTCGCCGGGCCGCCTCCGTCGCCGCTCCGCCGGCTGTCCGTCTCCGTCGAAGGCGACACGTTGATCGTCAAAAGGCAGGGATGAAGCCATGAAAGCCCTCGGCGCCTGGATCGAGGATCGCCTGGGGCTCGGTCCCGTGGCCGCGTTCCTGGCCAAGAAAGAGGTCCCCTGCCACAGGCACACCATCCTTTATTACACCGGCAGCTCGATCCTCCTCTTCCTGGGGATCCAGATCGTCACGGGCGTCCTGCTGGCGCTCTATTACCAGCCGACGCTGGCCGAGGCCAACGCCAGCGTCGTCCGGATCATGACGGAGATGCCGCTCGGCTGGCTCGTCAGGTCCGTTCATAGCTGGTCGGCCACGTTCATGATCGCTCTCGTCTTCGCCCACCTGCTGGGCATCGCCTTCACCAAGGCCTACCGCAAGCCGCGCGAGGCCACCTGGCTCACCGGGGTCCTGCTCCTGGGCTCGTCGCTCGCCTTCGGCTTCACGGGATACCTCCTGCCCTGGGACGAGCTCTCGCTGGCGGCGACCAAGGTCGGGACGAACTTGCCCAAGGCCCTTCCGGTCATCGGAACCTGGCTCACCCAGGTGATGCGGGCCGGCGACGACGTGACGGGCGACACGATCACCCGGTTCTTTATCGTCCATGTTTCCGTCCTCCCGCTCGCCCTGCTGGCGATCCTGGGCGTCCACATCTTCCTCGTCCAGCGCCACGGGATGAGCGCTCCGCTCGAAGCGGAACGGGACAAGATCAAGCTTCCCTGGCTGCCCTTCTGGCCGAACTTCCTCCTCCGTGAGGCGGGGGTCTGGTTCGTCCTGCTGGGCGTCCTCCTGACCGTCGCGGTGTTCTTGGCGCCGGGGGTCGGGCCGCAGGCGGACCTCATGGCCCCGGCCCCCGAGGGGATCAAGCCCGAATGGTATTTCCTGTTCATGTTCCAGACCCTCAAGCTCTTCCCGGCCAGGATATTGGGCCTCAACGGCGAGCTGATCGCCATGCTGGTCATGATGGCCGGGATGGCCGCCGTCCTCTTCCTTCCGTTCATCGACGACCGGCCGTTCGAGAGGAAAGGGAAGGTCATTACGGGCTTGGCCTGGGCAGGCTTGGCTTACGCCATAGGGATGTCGATATGGAGTCTGATGTGAGCCGGCGACGCCGGGCGATCGCGGCCGCGGGCCTCCTGCTCCTGGGCGCCCTCGTCGCCTCGGGATGGCTGGAAGCCCGTGTCCAAGAATCCCCTCAGGCTTCGCTCAAGCCCGCCGCCGCCGCGCCCGAACAGGACAAGCCGGCCGCCCCGCGCCCGGCCAAGGAGCGGATGGCCGTCTACGTCATTCTGGCCTGGGTCTGGCTCTCGATCGCCGTTCTCCTCGCGTTCCTGCGGCTGAGGGTCCGGGAGGCCGACCGCGTCCATCGCATGGGCCTTCATCGGGCGGGCGATGGACCCCCCGGGGCACCGGGGCACTGAGATGCCGAAGCCGAGCAAGCCGATCGACGCTCATATCGCCTGGACGGCCGATTACTGCAAGCATTGTTCGACCTGCATCACGATCTGCCCGGTCAAGAACCTCGAATTCAAGGACGACGAGATGACGTCTTTAGGCAAATGCACGCAGTGCCTTCTGTGCATGAAGTACTGCCCCGATTTCGCCATTGAGGTCGAGGCGAAGAAGAAATGAAAAGCCTGATCATGGGCAACGAAGCCGTGGCCTGCGGGGCCCTCAAGGCCGGCATGACGTTCTTCGCGGCCTACCCCATCACGCCGGCTTCAGAGATCATGCACGAGCTCGCCGACCGGGAGCCCGAGATCGCCTTCGTCCACGCCGAGGACGAGATCGCCTCCATCCACATGGCCATCGGGGCGAGCCTGGCCGGCCGGAAGGCGATGACCAGCACCTCCGGGCCGGGGATGTCGCTCAAGCAGGAAGGCATCGGCCTGGCCCACATGATGGAGGTCCCGCTCGTCGTCGTCGACGTCCAGCGCGTCGGGCCGAGCACGGGCATGCCGACGCTGCCGGCCCAAGGCGATATCCTCCAGGCCGCCCACGGCAGCCACGGGGACTACCTCCCGATCGTCCTCTCCCCGGCCTCCGTCGAGGAATGCTATCGCTACACGATCGAGGCCTTCAACGCCGCCGAGGAGTCCCGCAGTCCCGTGATCCTCCTTCTCGACGGCTATCTCGCCCATCTCCAGGAGACGGTCGACCTTGACGCCATCCCGGTCGCCGTCCGGCCCCGGACCCTGGCCCCTCTCGGCCAGGGGCGGAGGCATTTCACCGGCCTCCTGGCGAAAGACGGCGTCCCGCGGACCAAGGACACCGCGTATTACCGGGAGTGGTATGCCGGGATGAAGGCCAGGATGCTCGAGGCGGCGGCCCACTATCGTTTTTACGACTATCAGAAGAATCCTTCCTCCGACACGCTGATCGTCGCCTTCGGGATCACGCACCGGGTCGTCAGCCACCTCCGGGAATCCTATTCCCTGTTCAAACCGGTCCGGATGTTCCCCGTCCTCGAAGACGAGCTCCGGGCCGCCGCGGCCGAGCACGCCAAGATCGTCGTCGTGGAGATGAACGACGGGCAGTACCGGGGCGAGATCCAAAAGATCCTGCGACGGGAGGTCCTGGGCGTGAGCGTCCTCGGAGGGACGATCAGCTTGAAAGAGATCCGGGAGCAGCTCCGTGGACTATAAAGACTACATCAAGTGGGAGCGGATGCCCACGACCTGGTGCCCGGGATGCGCGATCGGGACGATCTTCAAGCAGACCGCTTTCGCTTTGGCCGACCTGGGCCTGCCCGCGGAGGAGCTGACCGTCGTCTCGGGCATCGGCTGCAGCGGCCGGGCGGCCGGGTATTTCAACGTCGACAGCGTCCACGCCACCCATGGCCGTGCGATCCCCGTGGCCGAGGGGATCAAGAGGGCCAATCCCCGCCTCAAGGTGATCGTCTTCAGCGGCGACGGCGACCTCGTCGGCATCGGCGGCAACCATCTCCTCCATGCCGGCCGCCGGGACATCGACCTGGCCGTCATCTGCGTCAACAACGGGATCTACGGGATGACCGGAGGCCAGATGGCGCCGACGACGCCGGCCGGGGAGAAGACGCTGACCTCGCCCCACGGGAGCGCCTACGCTCCGCTCAATATTCAGGGGATCATCACGAGCAACCGGCGCCACTGGTTCGCCCGCGCCTCGACGTTCCACGTCGCTCATCTCCAGCGGGTCATCCGGGAGGCCGTGGAGAGGCCGGGATTCGCCTTCGTCGAAGTCATGGCCTTCTGCATCGAGAACTTCGGCCGCCGGCTCGGCTTCAAGTCCGGCCACGAAATGCTCACCACGCTGAAAACGGGCTACAAGCTCAGGCCGGGAACCGAGGGACTTCTCGGCGACGGCGAGCTGGGGGTCGTCAAACATGACAGTTAGGTCAGCCAGGCCCGAGGATTGTCATCCTGTCAACGGCCTGATGGTCCGTCTCATCGACGAGATCTACGGCCGCGAGTCCGAGGAGGTCCGCCGGGCCCTCAAGGCGAATTTCACGGAGGGGGCGCTCCAGGAGCTCTGCGGCGAAGAGCACGCCGTCCTCTACGTCGTCGAGGAGGACGGGAAGATCGTGGCCTTCCTCTACGGGTGGTATTTCCGTTACGTCCTCACGATCTACTGGATCTACAGCCTGAGGGAGTTCCGGGGCAAGGGCGTCGTCAAGGCCCTCCTCAGCCACGCGGAGACGGAGCTGAAACCCAAGGGCTGCTGGAAGTTCGAGATGTACGCCTACGCCGAGAACAACCGCTTCCTCGACTTCAGCGCCAAGCTGGGTTTTTCCAAGGGCGTGCTCATCGAAAAGAGCATGTTCGGGTTCAAGGTCCAGAACATCTACAAGATCATCGCCGAGCCGGACGCGGAGAAAAGGGAGACGAAGATCAAGATCATCGGCGAGGCCGGCCAGGGCGTCAAGCTCCTGTCCTACACCCTGGGCCAGGTCCTGGCCCAATTGGGGCACGAGGTCTCCCTCAACCTCGCCTACGACGCCTCGGTGAGGGGCGGGACGATCAGCGCCGACCTCATCTATTCCAGCCGGCCGATCGAGAACCCGGTCATCGACGAGGCCGACGTCCTGATCAAGTTCACGAAGACCCGGGACTGGTTCCCGGCCAAGACGCTGGTCATCGACGAGAGCATGTGCCGGGAGGAGTCCCTTTCGTGCAGCATCAAGACGAGCCAGGGGACCAGTTACGGGTTCGAGGACGTGGCCGTCCAGCTCTTCGGGAGCAAGATCTACATCAACATGATCGCCCTGGGCCGCATCCTCCGCCACATCGGGATCAACATCCTGATCCTCAATATCAAGGAGCTCCTGCCGGCCAAGGCGATCGAGAAGAACCTCGAAGCCATCAAATACGGATTCAGCTACCGCGACGATGTCTAAGATTCCAGGGGACGCCGGCCCTCCCGAGATTGACTTCAGGGGGCCTTTCTGTTAAATAATGGTAAATGTACAAGTGGATTTCCCGCAAGCTGTTCGGCACCGATAACGACCGGACCCTCAGGAAGATCCAGCCCCTCGTCGCTCCCATCAACGACCTCGAGCCCCGCATCCAGCCCCTGACGGACGACCAGCTCCGGGCAAAGACCGCCGAGTTCAAGGAGAAGCTCGCCCAGGGCGCCTCCGTGGACGACATCCTCCCCGAGGCCTTCGCCGTCGTCCGCGAGGCCTCCCGCCGGACGACCCGGATGCGCCACTTCGACGTCCAGCTCGTCGGCGGCGTCGTTCTCCACCAGGGCAGGATCGCCGAGATGAAGACGGGCGAGGGAAAAACGCTCGTCGCGACCCTCCCGGCCTACCTCAACGCCCTTTCGGGCCAGGGCGTCCACATCGTCACGGTCAACGACTACCTGGCCAAGCGCGACACGGAGTGGATGGGGGCCATCTACCGCTTCCTCGGCCTCTCGGTCGGGACGATCCAGCACGCCCTCGGGGACGCCGAGCGCTACACGGCCTACCGGGCCGACATCACCTACGGCACGAACAACGAGTTCGGCTTCGACTATCTCCGCGACAATATGAAGTTCCGCCTGGCCGACCTGGCCCAGCGCGAGTTCAGCTACGCCATTGTCGACGAGGTCGACAGCATCCTCATCGACGAGGCCCGGACGCCCCTCATCATCTCCGGGCCGACCAACGAGTCGACCCAGCTCTTCACCCGCGTCGACAGCCTGGTCCGGCGGTTCCAGAAGGACAAGCACTTCACCCTCGACGAGAAGAGCCGGACCGTCTCCATCCAGGACCCCGGCGTCGCCGAGGCCGAGCGCGTCCTCGGCGTCACCAACCTCTACGACATGGCCAACATGGACCTCGTCCACGCCATGAACACGTCGCTCAAGGCCCACCACCTCTTCAAGCTCGACGTCGACTACATGGTCCAGGACGGCAAGATCGTCATCGTCGACGAGTTCACCGGGCGGCTCATGCCCGGCCGCCGCTACAGCGACGGGCTCCACCAGGCCCTCGAGGCCAAGGAGCGGGTCAAGGTCGAGGAGGAGTACCAGACCCTGGCCTCGGTGACCTTCCAGAACTACTTCCGCATGTACAAGAAGCTGGCCGGGATGACCGGCACGGCGGCCACCGAGGCGACCGAGTTCCGCCACATCTACGGCCTCGACGTCGTCGAGATCCCCACGAACAAGACCCTCATCCGCTTGGAAAACCCCGACGTCATCTACCGGACCGGCGGCGAGAAGTGGAACGCCGTCGTCGAGGAGATCACCGATCTCAGCCAGAGGGGCCGCCCTGTCCTCGTCGGCACGATCTCGATCGAGAAGTCCGAGCACCTCAGCACGCTCCTCCGCCGCAAGAACATCAAGCACGTCGTCCTCAACGCCAAGTACCACGAGCAGGAGGCCCAGATCATCGCCCAGGCGGGCCGCATCGGGTCCGTGACGATCGCCACGAACATGGCCGGCCGCGGCGTCGATATCCTCCTCGGCGGCAATCCCGAATACCTGGCCCGGGAGCAGCTCAAGAAGACGGGCGGCGACCCGGCCAAGGTCACGGCGGAACAGTTCGAAAAGGCCTTCCAAGAGGTCTCCGCCGTCACGCAGAAGGAGCACGAGGACGTCGTCGCCCTCGAGGGGCTCCATGTCCTCGGCACCGAGCGCCACGAGGCCCGGCGCATCGACAACCAGCTCCGGGGCCGGGCCGGCCGCCAGGGAGACCCGGGATCGTCGCGCTTCTACCTCTCCCTCGAAGACGACCTCATGCGCATCTTCGGCAGCGAACGCATCTCAGGTCTCATGGCCCGGATCGGCATGGGCGACGGGGTCCCCATCGAACACAATATGATCACCCGGGCCATCGAGCGGGCCCAGAAGCAGGTCGAGGGCCAGAACTTCACCGTCCGCAAGCACCTCCTCGAATACGACGACGTCATGAACAAGCAGAGGGAAACGATCTACGGCCAGCGCCGCAAGATCCTCAAGGGCGAGGACCAGCACGACTACTTCCTCGGCCTCATCGACAACCTCGTCGACTGGATGCTCGACACCCACGCCAACAAGGACACGTCGCCGGAGGAGTGGGGCCGCGAGGGCCTCCACAAGGCCGTTTTGGCCCAGTTCGGGCTGGACGTCGGGACGCTCGGCATCGACTGGGACACCGTCGTGCACGACGAGCTGCGGGCGGCGCTCGTCAAGGGCCTGGTCGCGGCCTACGAGGCCAAGGAGCGGCAGCTCGGCCCGTTCATGCGCGAGTTCGAGCGGATGATCCTCCTCCAGGTCATCGACTCCCAGTGGAAGGACCACCTGCTCGAGATGGACCACCTCAAGGAGGGCATCGGGCTGCGCGGCTACGGCCAGAAGGACCCCCTCATCGAGTACAAGAAAGAGGGCTTCGAGATGTTCCAGTCCATGCTCGACCGGATCGAGGAGGACGCCGTGCGCTATCTCTTCCTCATCCAGCCCGTCATCGACCAGCCCGCGCCGGTCCGCCGGCAGGCGCCGGTCTTTTACCAGCAGCCCCAGGGGGCGTCGGGCCAGAGGTCCAAGCAGGCCCGGGCCATGATCCCCGGCAAGCGGCACAAGCACTGATCAGGGAGCCAAGGAGGCGCCATGCTCGACGACAAGATCCGGGAAGCCCTCACCTTCGACGACGTCCTCATCCTCCCGGCCAAGTCGGACGTCGTGCCCCGGGAGGCCTCGGTCGCCACCCGGCTGAGCCGCAACATCGCCCTCAATATCCCCATCGTCAGCGCGGCCATGGACACCGTGACGATGTCGCGCATGGCCATCGCCCTGGCCCAGCAGGGCGGCATCGGCATCATCCACCGCAACCTCTCGATCGACGGACAGGCCGAGGAGGTCGACAAGGTCAAGCGCCACGAGAGCGGCATGGTCGTCGAGCCCATCACGCTGCGGCCCCAGGACAAGATCTCCCGGGCCCTCGAGGTCATGAAGGAGCACCGCATCTCGGGCCTGCCCATCACGGATGAGTCGAACAAGCTCGTGGGCATCCTGACCAACCGCGACATCCGCTTCGAGAGCCGCCTGAGCCTCCCGATCGAAAAGATCATGACCCGCAAGCTCGTCACCGTCCCCGTCGGGACCTCTCTCGAGGACGCGGAGAAGGTCTTCCACGACCACAAGATCGAGAAGCTCCTCGTCGTCGACGAGAATTACCACCTCAAGGGGCTCATCACCTACAAGGACATCCTGAAGCGCATCCAGTACCCCGACGCGGCCAAGGACAGCCTGGGCCGCCTCCGCGTCGGCGCCGCGGTCGGCGTCGGCTCCGACTTCCTCGACCGGACCCGGGCCCTGGTCGCGGCCAAGTGCGACGTCATCATCGTCGACAACGCCCACGGCCACTCCCAGCGGGTCCTCGACACCGTCCGGACCCTCAAGAAGGAGTTCCCGGGGCAAGAGCTCGTCGCCGGGAATATCGGCACGGCCCGGGCGGCCGAGGAGCTCATCGACCTCGGCGCCGACGCCGTCAAGGTCGGCGTCGGCCCGGGCTCCATCTGCACGACCCGGGTCATCACCGGGGCCGGCGTCCCCCAGATCACGGCCATCGCCGACGTCTTCGAGGTCTGCCGGAAGAAGGGCGTCCCGCTCATCGCCGACGGAGGCGTCAAGTACTCGGGCGACGTGACCAAGGCCGTCGCGGCCGGGGCGGACACGATCATGCTCGGGAACCTCCTGGCCGGGACCGAGGAGGCGCCGGGCGAGGTCGTCATGTACCAGGGCCGGGCCTACAAGCTCTACCGCGGCATGGGCTCGCTCGCGGTCATGAGGGAAGGGAAGAGCGGCGACCGCTACCAGCAGGACGGGCTGACCAGCGTGAGCAAGCTCGTCCCCGAGGGCATCGAGGGCCAGGTGCCCTACAAGGGCAGCACCACGGTCATCGTCCAGATGCTCGTCGGCGGCCTCAGGGCGGGCATGGGCTACGCCGGCTGCCGGACGATCGAGGAGCTTAAGACGAAGGCCCGGTTCATCAAGATCACCCAGGCTTCGCTCAAGGAGAGCCATGTCCATGACGTGGTCATCACCCAGGAAGCCCCGAACTATCATCTCGACTGATAGGAGGGAACCATGTCGGATTATTGGATCAAGACGATCCTGGCGTCCCTGCTCCTCGGCACAGGCCTGGTGTCCTTCCTGACCATGATGGCCCGTTTCGGCCGGCCGGGGGACGAGATCCGTTCGGAGAGGCTGCGCAAGATCCACAAATGGGCAGGATATGTCTTTATAGCGCTTCTGGCGCCCTTGGCCTATTTCGGGGTGAATTTCCTCGCCGAGATGGGCGACGGCTTATCGCCGCGGGGGACCTTCCATTTCGTCCTGGCCATGGCGCTCGTGGCGGTGCTCCTGCTCAAGTTCCTGATCGTCAAGACCTACCGGCAGCTCTTGCGCTATGCCAACACCCTGGGCATGACGCTGTTCACCCTGACACTGATCATCTTCCTTATAACGGCCGGTTACTTCCTGGTCCAGAAGCTTGCGGTCTGAAACTGGCCCAGGCCTGAAGGGCCTCACTTGATCCGCTTGAGATAGCCCTTCGCGCACATGGTCAGCAAGAACTTCTCGCGGCTGCTGTCGGAGACGAACCGGTCATCGGTCTTCAGGAACTCCTCGACCGCTTCCATGGGGCCGGGCCCGAATTCCGGGGTGACCGGATGCCCGTTCAGGTCGGTATCGAAGACGATCATGTACCCCCCGACAGGAACGAATCTCGAATAGAGCCGCAGCTCTCTCAGAACGTGGTCCTTGCGATGATCCGAGTCGAGGAGGACCAGGGCCGGCTTGTCCTGGACAAGGTCGGCGATCCGCTGGATCGTGTCCGGGCCCACGGAGTCGCCGACGATCGGGATCACACGGGATCGAAAGACCGGGAACTCCAGCGCCCGGTCGATCTGGTCCTGGATATCTACCGTGATGATCTTGGCGGCCGACTCGAGTCCCTGGAGCACCGTCGCATAGTAGAGGGCAGACCCTCCCCTGAGAGTGCCCGTCTCGATGAGGAAGTCCGGTTCGAGCTCCGCAATGATCTCCTGGACCATCCACATATCGGTGGGGGTTTGCTGGATCTGGACGCCGTTCCATGAGGTCTGCCTCTGGATCCCCCGGCCGTGATAGAGCCGGAAAAATTCGGTCACGATGCGCTCCGCGCCCGACGGAGCCCGGACGACCCGCTCCACGACGAAAAGCGTCACAAGGGCGGAGAGGACGGCGACGAGGACGAGCAAGCGCAGGTTCTTCATTCTTCCCTCAGGCGCGAAGGCGGACGTTGTCGATGAGGCGGGTCGGGCCGATGAACACGGCCAGGGCGACGAGGACTTCGCCGCGGACCTCGCCGACAGGCTCGAGCGTCTCCGGATCGACCGCCTCGACGTAGTCGACCCGGGCCATCGGTTCGGCTTCAAGGACCGACCGGATGCCGGCGACCAGACGGGCCGTATCCCGCTCCCCGGCCGCGACCGCCCGCTCGGCCCAGCGCAGGCTCATCGACAGGGCCAGGGCGGCCTTCCTCTCGGCCGGCCCGAGATAGGCGTTGCGGGAGCTCAGGGCCAGCCCGTCGGGCTCGCGGACGGTCGGGCAGGTGACGACCTCGAGGTCGAGGTCGAGGTCGGCGGCCACCCTCCGGATGATGAGGACCTGCTGGGCGTCCTTGGCCCCGAAGAAGGCCAGGTCGGGGCGGACGATCTCGAAGAGCTTGAGGACGACCGTGGCCACGCCCCGGAAATGCCCCGGCCGGGACCTGCCGCAGAGCTTGTCCTGAAGGCCCTGGACTTCGACAAAGGTCCGATAGTCCAAGGGATAGACCTCCGCGGCAACGGGGTGGAACAGGCAGTCGACACCGCCCGTCTCGAGGTAGACGATGTCCTTGGCCAGGTCCCGCGGGTACTTTTTGAAATCCTCGTTGGGCCCGAACTGGGTCGGATTGACGAAGATACTGACGACCGTGACGTCGGTCCGCCGCTTCGATTCCCGGACGAGGCTGAGGTGCCCCTCGTGGAGGTAGCCCATGGTCGGGACGAGCCCGATCCTCTTCCCGTCCCGCCTCCACCCGCGGGCCAGGGCCTTCATCGCCGAGACGCTCTCGACGACCTTCATCTTGTTCCCCGCCCGGGCGCGCACCGGCCCTTTTTCGGGGCCAGCTCCGCGGCGGCCTCGGGCTTCAGGTGATAGGACGTCGCGTCGTCCGGGAATCGCCCCTTCCGGACGTCCGCGGCGTAGGCCCGGACCGCCCCGCTCATGATCCCGTGGAGGTCGGCGTACTTCCGGACGAACTTGGGCATATAGCCGTTGGAAAAGCCCATCATGTCGTGGAAGACGAGGACCTGGCCGTCGCAGGCCGGGCCCGCGCCGATGCCGATCGTCGGGATCTTCACGGCCCGGGTGACCTCGGCGGCGACCTCGACGGGCATGGATTCGAGGACGACGGCGAAGGCCCCGGCCTTTTCCAGGTTGGCGGCGTCCTCGACGATGCGCCGGGCCTCCTCGGCGAGCTTGCCCTTGACCTTGTACCGGCCGAGATGATGGATGGACTGGGGCGTCAGCCCGACGTGGCCCATGACCGGGATCTCGGCCTCGACCATGGCTTCGACGAGCTTCAGGCGCTTTCTCGAGGCGCCCTCGATCTTGACCGCCGCCGCGCCCCCTTCCTTGAGGAAACGGGAGGCGTTGCGGATGGTCTCGTCGGCGCTGAGGTGGAACGAGAAGTAGGGCATGTCGCCGACGACGAGGGCCCGCCGGACCGCCCTCGTGACGGCCCCGGTGTGGTGGATCATCTCGTCCATCGTCACGGGCACCGTGTTCTCGTACCCGAGGACGACCATGCCCAGGGAGTCCCCGACCAGGATGAGGTCGACCCCGGCCTCGTCGAGGAGCTTCGCCGTCGGATAGTCGTAGGCCGTCAGGCAGACGACCTTCGGCCCGACGGTCTTCCGGGCCCGCAGGGAGGGAATGGTGATCTTTTCGATCGGCGTGTCGGCCATCGTCCGTCCTTTCTCCCCATCCCGCCTCGACGCGGGATTGAGGTAAAGTCTCGTTCCTCCGCGGCGGAACGTCGGGTCCCGGGGCGGTCGCGGCCGCCTTCGGGCCATAACCGTGAGCCTATCCCTTCTTGACGCCCTTGCCCCCATAGCTCTGGGGGACGTAGTAGAGGGAGGCCTTCTTCATGTCGCGGATCTGGTCGAGGAGGTCGAGGACGTCCTCCTCGCGTCCGAAGTCGATGTCGTCGGCCTTGACGACGAGGAGCGGCGCCCCCTGGTAATTGAAGAAGAAGTAGTCGAAGGCCTCGACGATGTCCTCGAGGTACTTCTCGGAGATGTTCTTCTCGACGGAGTCCCCCTCCTTGGCGACGCGGCGGGTCAGGGAGGCCAGCGAGATCTGGAGGTAGATGACGAGGTCCGGCTTGGGGACGCGCTCGGAGAGGATGCCGTAGATCTTCTCGTAGACGAGGAGCTCGTCGTCGGAGAGCGTCTGATAGGCGTAGATCTTGTCCTTCTCGAAGAGGTAGTCGCAGATGATCCGGTCGACGAACAGGTCCCTCTGGAGGAGGCGGACCTGCTGGTTGTAGCGGTTGGCCAGGAAGACGAGCTGGGTCAGGAAGGCCGAGCCCTCCTTCTCGCTGTAGAACTCCTTCAAGTAGGGGTTGCCGACGTTGTCGAAGACGACCTTGCCGCCGATCCTCTGGGCCAGGACGTTGGCCAGGTGGGTCTTCCGCGACCGGAAGACGCCCTCGATGGCGATGTGCTTGAACGGGATCTCGAGAGCGCTCTTCATGCCCATCTTGAAAACTGATTAGGTTATAACCGAACTCTGACTGTAAGTCAACGGACCGCCGCGGGCCCCGGCCGGGGCCTCTCGCCCCGCCCTCAGGCCTGGGAATTGGGCATGGCCATGGGGATGACGATCCAGGCGATGATGTAGAAGAAGGTCATCGGGAGGACCGCCGTGACCAGGGCCAGCCCGACCCACAGCAGGCGGACGATCGAGACGTCGATGTCGAGGTATTCGGCCAGGCCGGCGCAAACGCCGCCCAGCATCTTCTGATTGGCCGACCGGAAGAGCCTCTTGGCCATGTTATTCTCCTTTCCGAGGGGGAGGAACGGTCTCCCCTGTTTATTATACGAAATTCCGGACGATTCCGCCCACGAAAACGCGGACTCTTCCATTTTCGGGGGAGACCTGGGGGAAATCGGGGACATGTAACGATTCTCTGGAATCGGTACGTGTCCCCAGATTTCCACATCTTGACCCCGGCCCGGCCTCCGGCTAGAATTGGGGAGTATTTTCATTCCCTGAAAGGACGCCATCATGAACGGCTGGACCGGCCAGATCCTGAGAGTCAACCTGACCGCAAAAACCTTTAATAAAGAATCGTTTACAGAAGAATTCGCCCGCAAGTGGATCGGCGGGCGCGGCTTCGCCGCCAAGATCCTCTTCGACGAGCTCGCGCCGGGGATCGACCCCCTCGGCCCCGACAACAAGTTCATCGTCGCCCTGGGCCCCATCGCCGGCATCCCCGCCCCCAACACGGGGAAAGCGGTCGTCGCCGGGAAATCCCCCAGCACGGGCGGCTATGGGGACGGTAACCTGGGGACCCGGGTGGCCGAGCAGCTCCGCAAAGCCGGCTATGACGCCCTGATCGTCGAGGGCAAGGCCGCGGGGCCGACCATGCTTTACATCGAGGACGACAGGGTCGAGTTCCTCCCGGCCGACGCCGTCTGGGGCAAGGGGACCTACGAGACGAACGACTGGATCTACGCCAAGTACGGCAAGGGCGTCGGCGTCCTCAACATCGGCCAGGCCGGCGAGAACCTGGTCCGCTACGCCGTCGTCCGCAGCCTCGAGGGCCGGGCCGGCGGCCGGACGGGCATGGGCGCGGTCATGGGCTCGAAGCTCCTCAAGGCCGTCGTCGTCAAGGGCACCAAGCCCATCCCCCAGGCCGACCCGGACGGGATGAAGAAGGTCGGCATGGACGACCTCCGAGAGGTCCACCGGATCGACAAGGAGGCCGGCTGGTCCATCCAGAGCACCAACGGCGTCCTGGCCTGGTGCAACGAGGTCGCCGCCCTCCCGGTGCGGAACTTCCGCAAGACCCACCACGCCGACGCCTGGAAGGTCGACGGCGAGCGCCTGAACAACGCCCGCATCGCCACCTACGGCTGCCCCAACTGCACCATGCGCTGCGGCATCACCATCCACGACGACGAGGGGCGCGAGTCCGAGCTCGACTATGAGAACATCGGCCTCCTCGGCCCCAATCTGGAGATCTTCGACCTGCCCCAGGTCGGCTCGCTGAACTACCTTTGCGACGACTACGGCATCGACACGATGTCGGGCGGCTGTACCCTGAGCTTCTACGCCGACGCTATCGACCACGGGGCGGTGGCCGGCGACTACGGCTTCAACGACGCCGCCGGCTCGAAGAAGCTCCTGGGGATGATCGCCCGGCGCGAAGGCGAGATCGGGAACATCCTGGCCGAGGGCTCGATGCGCGCCGCCCGCAAGTTCGGCCACGGCTCGGAGGCCTACGCCATGCAGGTCAAGGGCCTCGAGGTCGCGGCCTACAACTGCAAGTTCATTCCGGGGATGGCCCTGGCCTTCGGGGTCAGCCCCATCGGCGCCCATCATAAGGAGTCCTGGGTCATCACCTTCGAGCTCAAGAGCACGTCCCGCGAATCCTACGGCCCGGAGAAGGCCCAAAAGGTCATCGACCTGCAGAGGATCCGGGGCGGCCTCTTCGAGTACATCGTCTCCTGCCGCTTCCCCTGGATCGAGATCGGCTGGGGCCTCGAGAACTACCCCAAGTACTTCAAGCTGGTCAGCGGCCTCGACTGGACCCTCGACGATTTCTGGACGATCTCGGACAGGATCTACTCCATGATCAAGCTCTTCTGGCTCCGCGAATACCCCGGGACTGACCGCAAGCTCGACTATCCGCCGGCCGTCTGGTTCGACCCGGCCAACGCCGACACCGACGGCCCGATCGCCGGCAGGCATCTCGAATATGACAAGTACGACGGGCTCCTCCAGCATTACTACGACCTGCGCGGCTATGACAGGCGCGGCATCCCGACCAAGGCCACGCTCGAACGGCTGGGCGTCGCCGAGGAGGGCCGGGCGGCGGAGAAATACGGAAAGCTCACGTGAAGATCACCGTCAAGCTGATCGGGCCGTTCGTCCAGGTGTTCGGCTTCAGCGAAAAGGAGCTGGACGTGCCCGAGGGGACGACGGCCGAGGAGCTCATCTCTCTCGTCTCGATCGACAAGTCCCGGCCTAAGATCGTCACCCGGAACGGCCGGGCGGTCGTGCCCGACGAAGCCCTGGCCGAGGGCGACCGGGTCGTGATCTCGCCGATCTATTCGGGCGGGTGAGGTGAACAAGGCATTCCCCATTCTCGTCGGCGGCCGCTGGCGCCCGGCCGGCGGCCCCGCGACGTTCCAGGCCCTTGATCCGGCCACCGGCGGCACGCTCCCCGGGGAGTACCCGATCTCGCCCTGGCCCGACGTCGCCGAGGCCCTAGAGGCCGGCAATAAAGCCGCCGGGGAATTGGCCGCTCTGGGCCCCGAGTCCATCGCCCGTTTCCTCGAGGCCTTCGCCATCAGGATCGAAAGGCGGAAGGAAGAGCTCGTCGCCGCGGCGCATTTAGAGACCGGCCTGCCGGCCGAACCCCGCCTGGGCTCCGTCGAGCTTCCGCGAATGCTCGATCAGCTCCGGAAGGCGGCGGCCGCCTGCCGCGACCGCTCCTGGTCGCGGGCGACGATCGATACGAAAGCGGACATCCGGTCCATGTACGGTCCGCTGGGCGGCCCGGTCGTCATCATGGGTCCCAACAACTTCCCCTACGCGTATAACGCCATGGGCGGAGGGGATTTCGCGTCCGCCCTGGCCGCGGGGAACCCCATCATCGCCAAGGCCCACCCCGGCCATCCTGCGGCGACCAGGATCCTGGCTGAGGAAGCGCACGAAGCCATTTTAAAGATCGCTTTGCCGCGGGCCTCCGTTCAGCTCCTCTACCATTTCGCGCCCGAGGACGGCCTTCGGCTGGTATCTCATCCCGACGTCGGCGCGACCGCCTTCACCGGCAGCCGGCCGTCGGGCCTGGCCCTCAAGGAGGCCGCGGACCGGGCCGGCAAGCCCATATATCTGGAAATGTCGAGCGCCAATCCCGTGTTCATTCTGCCCGGAGCCCTCGACGAGCGGTCGACAGAGATCGCCGCGGAGCTTTTTCAGTCCTGCACGCTGGCGGCCGGCCAGATGTGCACCAAGCCCGGCCTGGTGGTCGTTCCCGACGGCCCCGCGGGAAGGGGCTTCGTCGAGACGGTCCGGAAGGCATTCGAGGGATCGGAGCCGATGGTCCTCCTCGGTCCCAAGGTCCTCGACGGGCTTCGGGAGGCCACGACGCGTCTGGCTGCCAAGGGAGCCGAGCGCCTCGCGGGAGGGCGCGAGCCCTCGGGTCACGGGATCAGGTTCTCCCCCACCCTGTTCAGGATGTCCGGCGCCGGATTCCTCGAGGATCCTTCGTCCTTTCAGGTCGAATCCTTCGGAACGCTGTCCGTGATCGTCATGGCCGGGGACATGGCCATGATGAGGGAGATCGCGACCCTTCTGGACGGCCACTTGACCGGGGCGATCTACAGCCATTCCGGCGGGAGCGACAATGGGGAGTATGATGCGATCGAACCCATCCTTCGAACCAAGGTCGGCCGGCTTCTGAACGACAAGATGCCCACGGGCGTCGCCGTCTCCCCGGCCATGAACCACGGCGGCCCCTATCCGGCCACCGGGCATCCCGGGTTCACGGCCGTCGGCTTCCCAGCGGCCATCCTCAGATTCGCGGCCCTGAGATGCTATGACCACGTCCGGGCCGGCCGTCTGCCGCCGGAATTGAGGGACGCGAATCCCACGGGGGCGATGTGGCGCTCGATCGACGGCGAGTGGACCCAGAGATCGCTCTGAGGAACGTCCCCGTCAGGGTACTTTGCCCTCGGGTCAGCAGTAGAGGCACTTTCCCGTCGAAATACTCATTGACCTTGAACATGTCGGCCTCTCATTTTGACCAGGAGCTCGACGACGAGGTTGGCCTGCATGGCCGCGACCAGGGCTACCCGCGGGGCCATCGGGCTGATCCCCTTCGGGCACTGGCTCGATTCGTCGCCGCAGATGTAGAGATTCCCCAAGCGCCGGGTGTGGATCTTGCGGTTGCGGCCGTATCCGGCCAGGCCCGAGGCCGCGACGATCGGCCGGCCCGGGAACCGGGCAAGGGACGCTTCGATGAGCATCTCCTTGGCCGCGGCCTTGTCGAAGGCCTCGACCAGGATGTCCACCCGGGCAAAGACCGTCGCCGCGTTCCTGCGGTTGATGCGGACGTCGTGGATCTCGTAGAGCGAATAAGGATTGACGGCCAGGAGGCTCTCCCGCAGGGCCACGACCTTCCGCTCGCCGACCTGGTCGAGGAAATATTGTTGGCGGTTGAGATTGGAGGGCTCGATCCGGTCGAAGTCGGCGATGACCAGGCGGCCGACGCCCGCCCGGGCCAGGGCGACGGCCACGTTCGATCCGAGCCCCCCCGCCCCGGCGATGCCGACGGAGCTCCGGCGCAAGACGGCCAGGACATCCGGATCGCGATGGGTGAAGTACTCCCGGGCGAAGGCGATCGTCCCCGGCTTCGGCAGGGTCTTCACGGCTTCGGCCCCGGCTTGGCCCGGTCTTCGGTCCGGTCGATCACGAGGGAGATCTTTTTCGGCTCGGGATCGATGCCGCTCAGGGATGTGACCATCCCCAGGACGGTCCTCTCGATGAACGTCCGGACGAACGGGTTCATGTTGACCTCCCGGCCGTCCACTTCGAGCGTGATGTCCGCCATGCTGGCCTCCTCGACGGAGAGAATGAGGTCCGAGAGGCGCGCCGTCTCTTCGGGTCTGAAGACCGGTACGGGGACGCCGTCGGGCAAGGGCCGGTCCGAGACAACCGCCAAAAGCTCTTCGGGACGGCTCGTCAGGGCCTCGGAGACGCCGGCCCGCAGGACCTCGATCTTGGGGACTCCTGCGACGTTCTTGCCCCCTTCGATGAGGACGACGTCGGCCTCGGGGAAGAGTCGCGCGGCGAGGGCCGGGGCCTCGACGGACGCCGCCCGGGCCAGGGCCGCCCAGCCCTCCGGGGAGATCATAGCCACTCCCCCGGCGCCCGCCCGGCTGAATTCCGCCGTGTCCTTGCCTTCCGTATCCAGCGCGAAGCCGTGGGAACATCGTTTGACGGCGGAGACCCGGAGCCCCCGTTTCGTGAGCTCTTGGATAAGGCGAACAATGAGCCGCGTCTTGCCGGTTTCGGAGAGTCCGGCGACGGCAACGATCTTCATCGGGTTCTAAATAGCACACGGGCCCGGGCAAGTCAAAAAGGCTATCTCCAGGCGACCTTCATGTTCTCTGGGCCGCGCGCCTTGACCTCGGGACGGAGGTCGAGGGCCAGCAGGGCGGGCTTGTCGCCGATGTCCCGGGCGACGAGGAAGACGAGCTCGCAGACCTTCTCCATCTTGATGGTGTCGGCCTTGGCCGCGACGTCCCCTTCCTGGTGGTAGTCGTCGGTCGTGCCACAGAAGAACCACACGCCCGGGATGCCGTAGCGGATGTAGGGGTACTGATCGCTCCGGAAGAAGAAGCGGTCCGGGTGTCCGGGATTCTCGTACGCATAGTCGAGCGTTAGGCCGGGCCCGGGCCGCTTGTTCATGGCCTGGATGCTCGCGTCGAGCCCGGAGCTGAGCCTGTTCGAGCCGATGAGATAGATGTGGTTCGCGGCGTTCCGCGAGATCATGTCCAGGTTGAGGTTGGCGCTGATCTTCTCGACGGGTACGGGGCAGTGCTGGACGAAATAGTACGAGCCGATGAGCCCCCGCTCCTCGGCCGTGTTCCAGACGAAGATGACCGACCGCTTCGGCCTCGCGATCATCAAGGCCTCGGCGACCTCGAACATGCCGACGACCCCGGAGATGTTGTCGTCCGCGCCGGGGAAGATCCGGCCCTCGCGGGCGGGATTGTGATCGTGGTGGGAGCTGATGGTGAGATACTCCTCGCGGAGGGCCGGGTCCGCGCCCTCGAGCCAGGCGACGACGTTGAAGGTACGCTTCGTCCGGGTCGCCGAGGCGATCTCGATGCCGAGCGTCCGTCCGGCGAGTCTTTTCGCCACGGCCGGCTTGCCCAGGCGGACGGTCTCGAACATCCGGGCCAGCTCGTCCCGGTCACAGCCCAGGATCGCGGCGCCCGCATCGTGCCGCACTTCAACCTGGAGGAAGAGGCCGCCCGGCCGCGGCGGCACGGCCCCGGACGCGGTCCCGGCCCCCATCCCGGTGACGACGTCGGGGAACCTGAGCCGCTCGGGCAGGTCTAAGGGCAAGCCCGTTTTCGCCAGCCGCGCTTCCCGCTCTTCGTTGATGATCGAGACCACGGCCACAACTCCCCGCTCCCGCAGGGCGGCGGTCCGGCCCATGAGGAGCCGGCGGTTCTCTGTCGGCTTGAGCGGATGGTCCCCTGACAGCGTCGCGTCCAGGACGACGACGACCTTGCCCCGGACGTCTACGCCCGCCAGGTCGTCCCAGCCGAGCTGCGGGGCGCTGAGCCCAAAGCCCAGGAAAACGACCCCGCCCGAGACTTGCCCCGTCTCGAACCCCCGTCCGACCGTGGCGTCGTCCGGGAAGCCGAAGACCCGCTCGCCCGATGCCGCCGTGAGGCGCAACCGGGAGGCGGAGGGCACGACGGTCGTGACCTCGACCGGGACCTCCTGGTAGAAGGACCCATCGGGCATCAGGGGTTTGAGGCCGATCCGCTCGGCTGTGAGAGCGATGTACTTGGAGGCGATATCGAGCTCCGCGGAGGGGGTGCTCCTCCCGCGGAACTCCGGCGATCCGAGGAATTCCAGGGAGAACCCCATGTCCTCGCCGCGGATCTCTTCCAAGGCCCGGGACGTGACGCCGTCCGAGCAGGCGGTGAGGGCGAGGGCCAGATAGGCGGCCGAGAAAATGATCGAAGTCCGACGGGATATCATAAGCGCTTCCTCCATCGTGTTCGCCAGGCTTTCGGGTATATTAGCACGGAAGGATTGCTTTCCGCGCGGACTGGAATATAATCCCCCTCTTCAGCGCCAGGAAGAGAGGTCCCGCATGAGCATCTGGAAGACCAAAACCCCGGCCCAGATCGAGGAGGCCGCGGAACACACCCAGCTCAAGAAGAACCTCACGGCCGTCGACCTGGCCGCCCTGGGCATCGGTTCCGTCGTCGGGACGGGCATCTTCGTGGCCACGGGACAGGGAGCCCAGCTGGCCGGCCCCGGCGTCCTGCTGTCGTTCATCATCGCCGCCGTCACGTGCGGTTTCTGCGCTCTCACCTACTCGGAGCTCGCCTGCATGTTCCCCGTCGCGGGCAGCACCTACTCGTACTCTTATGTCGCCTTCGGCGAGGTCATCGCCTGGATCATCGGCTGGGACCTCATGCTCGAATACCTCGTCGCCGCGAGCGCCGTGGCCTCGGGCTGGTCGACGACCTTCATCGGCCTCATCCAGAGCGCCGGGGCCAAGCTGCCGAAAGCCCTGCTGACCCCGCCGATCACGACGGTCGACGGCCGCATCGTCCTCTCGGGCGGGATCGTCGACGTGCCGGCCATCGTCATCACCATGCTCATCACCTGGGTCCTCTACATCGGCATCCGCGAGAGCGCCAAGATCAACAACGTCATCGTCCTGGTCAAGATCGCCGTCATCCTCCTCTTCGTCTTCCTCGGCGTCCGCCACGTCAGCCTGGCCAACCTCCAGCCGATGATGCCCTTCGGCTGGAAGGGCGTCATGGCCGGTGCGGCTATCATCTTCTTCGCCTACATCGGCTTCGACGCCGTCTCGACGGCCGCGGAGGAGACCAAGAACCCGAAAAAGGACGTTCCGCTCGGGCTGATGCTCTGCCTGGGCGTCGTCATCGTCCTCTACGTCGCCGTCGCCTTCGTCCTGACGGGCATCGTCCCCTACAAGCAGATCGACGTCGGCAACGCCCTGCCGGCCGCGCTGGGCAGCATCGGCATCCGGTGGGGCGGGGCGCTCGTCGCGACCGGGGCCATCATCGGCATGATCTCGACCCTGCTCGTGACGCTCTACGGCCAGATCCGGATCTTCATGGTCATGGCCCGCGACGGCCTCCTGCCGCCGGCCTTCGCCAAGGTCCATCCCAAGCACCAGACGCCCCACCTCTGCACCTGGATCACGGGCTCGGCCACGGCCCTCATCGCCGGGCTCTTCCCCCTGCCGATGATCATCGACCTCTGCAACATCGGCACGCTCTTCGCCTTCATCCTCGTTTCCATCGGGGTCATCCTGCTGAGGAAGACGCGGCCCGAGGTCGAGCGGAAGTTCAAGACGCCCGGCGTTCCCTTCACCCCGCTCATCACGGTCGGCTTCTGCTTCTACCTCATGGCCAGCCTGCCCCGGGTGACCTGGGTGCGCTTCGGGATCTGGCTCCTGGCCGGCCTGGCGATCTATTTCATGTACGGCTTCCGCCACAGCAAGCTCCAGAAGGCGGCCTGAAGTCGGGCCCGGGCTGTCGTGAGGAAGGCCCTGCGCTCCAACCCCAGGCTCGTGTTCTGGGGACTTCTCGCATCCGGCCTCGCGCTCGCCCTCGGCCTCTCCCCCGTCCTGGCCCAGCAAACGGCCGAGGACCAGAAAGCCAAGACAGAGAAGCAGAAGCAGGTCAAGATCACCGAGGAGATCCTGGTCGTCGGCAAGGCCCCCAAGGACGTGCCCCTGGCCACGGTCTCGACGGTCGTCGCAACCGAGATCGAGCGGCTCAAGCCGCGCGACCTCTCCGACGTCATCAAGCTCATCCCCGGGTCCATGGTCACGTTCGGCGACAAGGACACCTACAACCTGAAGCTCCGGGGGATCGGCAACAACCGCATCGCCCTCCTCGTCGACGGCGTCCCGGTCTACGAACCCTATTTCAGCTCCTTCGACCTCAAGACGGTCTCGGCCGGAGGGATCGATACGATCCAGGTGACGAAGGGACCGTCCTCCGTCCTCTACGGCCCGAACACGCTGGGCGGCATCGTCAACGTCATCACCAAGCGGCCGGCCGAGCGGCCCAGCTTGTCCCTCTCGGGAAGCACCGGCAACGCGGACACGTACGGGCTGGGCGTGGACGGGTCCTACAGCTGGGACCGGTTCTCGCTCGCCGCCAACGTCCTCTATCAGGACTCGGGCGGCTTCTATTATCCCGACCCGGCAATGAATCGGACCCTGCGGGCCAACAGCGACTTCGAGCGCCTCAATCTCAACGCCAAGCTCTATTACGCGCCGTCGAGCTCGACGGAGATCATGGTCAACGGCGGGATCTATCAGTCGGAATACGGCATGCCCCCGGCCCTCTTCACCCAGAGAGCCCGCTACTGGCGCTTCCCCAAGTGGGACCGGTCGACTCTCAACGCGGGCGGATTCACCTCGCTCGGCGGCGACGCGGTCCTGCGTTTCCGCGCCTTTTACGTCAATTACTATAACACTCTCGACTGGTTCGCCGATCCGGAGATGACCGAGCTCGACTCCCAGAGCACCTATAACAACGACGTCTACGGCGGGTTCGCTCTGGCCGACGTCCCGACCGACGAGCGGAACACGCTCAAGGCCTCCCTGCTCTATCAGAAGGACGTCGCCCGGATCCAGGACAACGCTGGCCTTCCCTGGGACCGGTTCGATCAAGGGACCTGGTCGGCCGGCCTCGAGGACCATCTCGCCATCACCGACCAATGGAAGATCATCGGCGGACTGAGCTTGGATTACATCGACAAGTACGCGCCCGGCGAGAACAACACGTCGCTCAATCCCCTCGTCGGGGTCAAGTTCACCCCCAGCGAGGAGCTGGATTTCCACATCTCCTTCGCCCGCAAGTCCCGCTTCCCGTCCATGCGCGCCTTATATTCGGAGTCCTCCGGCAATCCCGATCTCCTCGGCGAGTCCGGGACGAGCTTCGAGCTCGCCACGACCTGGAGCGGGCCGTTCTATGTCGCCGGATCGGTCTTCTTCAACCGGTTCAAGGACTTCATCGACACGGTCCGGCTGCCGGACGGGACGCGCCGATATATCAACGTCGGCAAGGCCCACATTAACGGCTTCGAGGTCCAGGTCCAGAAGAGCCTCCCCTGGCTGGCGGCGACGGCGAACTACACCACCCTCGACCACCGCAACGACGTCGACGACCGGCCGCTCGACGCCCAGCCCAACCACAACCTCAACTTCGACCTCGCGTTCTTCCCTGCGGAGGGTCTCCGGATCGGCTACTACGGGCTCCTGGGCTCGAAGTCCTCATGGTGGAACTCCAGCACGAGCGAGGTCCTCGACATCCCCTCGCATTTCAGCCTGGATATCCTCTTCGGATACACTTTCAGGGAGCACTACGAGATCTTCGTCAGGCTCGGGAACATCTTCAACGACTACTTCTACACCGAGCCGGGCTTCCCCTGGCGGGGGCAGTATTTCGAGGTCGGCGTCAGGCTGGATGTCTTGAAATAAAAAAAACGGGGACATGTACCGGCGGTACGTGTCCCCGTTTTTTACAGTCCCAGGTCCGCGTCGATGCCCTGCATCGCCCCGATGGCGATCGACAGGAACTCGTCGAGCCCGAGGCCGAGGTTCTTCGATTCTTCGATCTCCTCGCGGCGGGCGCCCCGGGCGAAGCTCTTTTCCTTGTAGCGGCGCTTGAGGAACTCGAGGTCGATCGATCTCAGCTTCTTGTCCGGGTGCATCAGGGTCGCGGAGATGATCAGGCCGGTCAGCGGGTCCACCGCGTAGATGGCCCAGTCCATGGGCGATTCGCAAGGCGCCTTGCCGGCGTGGGCCTGGACGGCGTGGATGACGGGCTCGGCGATGCCCTTTTCCCGGAGGACCTTGACCGTCTCGGTCGTATGGAGCTCGGGGCTCTTGTCCGTCACTTCATAGTCGAGGTCGTGGAGGATGCCGGCCAGGCCCCAGGGCTCGGGGTCGTGACCGAGGCGGACGGCCAGGGCCCGCATGCAGGCTTCGACAGACAGGCAGTGCTTGATCAGGTTCTTGTTCTTGAGATGCTGCTTGAGCAGTTCGAGGGCTTCGTCGCGGGTCATCGGCATTCTCCTTTCCGGAAGACGGGATTCTACGTTTTTCGAGCGCGATTGGCAACCGGCCCCGGGGGCGGCGTCTTCCGGCCCTTCACGGCCTTTAAGGCCACAAAGCCGCCCTGGCCGAAGCCGGTCCTCGGCCGCTCCACGCGCGGGAGGTCTGGCGGCGGGGCGAACAGGGTCTGCCAGGAGGCCTCGAAACCCAGTCCTACGCTCTCGAGGACGGAGATGAGATCGGCGGGGGAAGGGGGGTGAAAATGGTCCCGGACCGTGGAGCTCCGGCGGAAGTACCGACCCCAGGCGCTAGCCTTGTCCATGAAGCCCACGACGATGGTGCCGCCGCTCCGGAGGACCCTCGCCGCCTCCCCGAGAAAGCCGCCGGCGTCGTCGACGAATTCGATGACGAATACGATCAGGACGAGATCGAAGCTGGCGGACTTGAAGGGTAGGGCCTCGCCGAAACCCTGGACAACCCGGATCCCCCTGCCCTTGGCCAGACCGAGCATGCCCGGGGACGGGTCCAGCCCGTAACGGACCGAGAGTGGAGCAGCGAACCTGCCTGTCCCGACTCCGACCTCGAGCCCCCGGCCCCGCCGCGGGACGGCTTTCTGGAGGGCGGCCAGCTCCGTCCGGTAAAGGGCCGGATGGGCGTCGTACCAAGCGTCGTAGGAGGCCGCGGTCCGCTGAAAGTGATCGACGAGGTC
>MEYC01000004.1:0-9409 GCA_001775715.1 Candidatus Aminicenantes bacterium RBG_16_66_30
GCGCGAGTTCCAGATCTCGGACGAGGACTACCGGTTCGCCAAGTTCGGGTCGCTCGAGGACGTCGTCAGCCGGCTCGTGCCGGCGCGGGCGGGGAAGACGGTGAAGATCGCCGTGTTTTCAAGCGCCCAGTTCGTGCCGCACGACCACGTGAACATGCTGACGGGGCGGTTCGGCGGCGACAACGTCGTCTTCGACACGGACCTTCTGCGGCGGATCAAGTACGAGAAGTCGCCGGCCGAGCTGGCCCTCGTCGGAGCGGCCAACGCGGCCGCCGACGCGGCCTTCCTCGGCATGCTGGCGTCGCTCGAGCCGGGCGTGAGGGAGCTCGATCTCGCGGCCGTCGCCGATTACATCATGAAGCGGCTGGGGGCCGGGCGGACCGGCTTCCCGACGATCGTCTCTTCGGGCGAGCGGGGCCGGACGGTCCTGGGGCCGGCGACGAACAAGATCGTTAAAAGGGGCGAGGTCGTGTCCATGGGCGTCAGCCCTTCGCTCAACGGCTACCACGGCATCATGCGCCGGACGGTCAAGTGCGGGGCCGACTGGACCTTCGCGGAGAGGGTGTTCATGGAGACCCTCGAGGGCCTCTATCACCGGGTCATGAAAGCGACCGCGGCCGCGGCGAAAAAGGGCCTGCCATCGTGCTCGATCGACCAGGCCGGCAAGGCCTATCTCGAAGGAACGAAGCTGCGGACGAAGGGCGGCGGGATGATGACCCCGCGCGAGCCCTATACCTTCATCCATAACACCGGCTGCTCCGAGTGCCAGGAGGGCTTCGGCGCGGTGACGCCCTACACGGACGAGCCGCTGGGGAGGAACGTCGCCCTGATGATCGACGTCGCCTTCATGGGCTTCGACGAGCGCAAAAGGCTCGTCTTCCCGATCGAGTACGCCGTCATCGAGGACTCGTTCTGGAAGAGGGGCCCGGCTATAGGCGTCTACAACCGCCTGCCGCTCTCGGTCCAGGAGTTCGTCGGCGGCGACCTCACCGACGTCCCCAAAGGCCTCCTCAATCCCTATTTTAAATAACGGAGGGTAAGAGAGGGTCAAACCTACTTTTTTTCGAAAAAAGTAGGTTTGACCCTCTCTTGTTGACAAGGAATAGCAAAACGTCTCTAATTGAGGCGAGGTCGATCATGCCGTACAACCACCGCAAGCCTTACCGTATCATCATCATAGCCGCGTTCGCCGCGGCCGTTTCGCTCGCGTTCGCTCCCGCCCTCGCGGCCCAGGACGAGGGGCATGTCATCGAGGCCCGCGGCCTCATCTCCCGCGACGCCGTCCGCCCGGGAGAGACCTTCAAGGCCGCCGTCATCGTCCAGGTCCAGGCGGGCTACCACATCAACGACAACGCCCCCCTCGACGAGTTCATGATCCCGACCACCCTCGTCATCGACGAGCACCCCGACTTCGAGGTCATCGAGTTCCTCTTCCCCAAGGGCCACCGGGCCCGCTTTGCCTACTCGGAAGCTGAGCTCGTCGTCTATGAGGGCGAGGTCGTCCTGGGCGTCTTGCTCCAAGCTAAGGCGGGCGCCGCCACGGGGGCCAGAACCCTCAAAGCCTCCGTCGGCTATCAGGCCTGCGATAATGTATCGTGCCTGCCCCCGAAGGAGCTCGCCTTCTCCATCGCCGTCCCCGTCGCCGCGACCGCGGGCTCGGACATCCACCCCGAGGTCTTCGACAAGCTCGTCTTCCCTTCCCTCCGGAAGTGATGGGCCTGCCTTGAATAACGAGCTCCTCCGCAAAATCCCCTCGCTCGATGCCCTCCTCCGCGAAGAGGCGGTCCTCCGCCTGATCGAAGAGCACGGCCGGGAGGTCGTCGCCTCGGAGGGCCGGGCGACGCTCGATGAATTCCGGGAGGCCGTCGCCGCGGTCCGGGACGCCGCCGCCCCGCCCCCCGATCCCGTCCACGAGGCTATCGTCTCCCGGCTCGCCGCCCGCCTCGCTGCGCGCTCCGCTCCATCCCTCGCTCCCGCCGTCAACGCCACAGGCATCATCATGCACTCCGGGCTCGGCCGGGCCGTCCTTTCCGAGGCCGCTCGCGCGGCCCTCGCCGCCGTCGCCGCCGGCTACTCAACCCTGGCCCTCGACGCCGAGAACGGCAAGCGCGTCTCCCGCGACCGCCACGTCGAGGGCCTCCTCCGCGAGCTCACCGGCGCCGAGGCCGCGACCGTCGCCAACAACAACGCCGCCGCGACCGTCCTCATCCTCAATACCCTGGCCCGCGGCAAAGAGGTCGTCGTCTCGCGCGGCCAGCTCGTCGAGATCGGCGGCTCGTTCCGCATGCCCGACGTCATGACCACAAGCGGCGCCGTCCTCCGCGAGGTCGGGACGACCAACAAGACCCACCTCCGCGACTACGAGGCCGCCGTGGGCGGATCGACCGGCGCGATCCTGCGCGTCCATCACAGCAACTACCGCATCGTCGGTTTCGTCGAAGAGCCGCCGATCGAAGACCTCGTCGCCCTCGGCCGCGCCCGCGGCGTCCCCGTCGTCGACGACCTCGGCAGCGGCGCCCTCGTCGACCTCTCGCCCTACGGCCTCGCCCCCGAACCGATGGTCCGGGCGAGCGTCGGGGCCGGCGCCGACGTCGTCTGTTTCAGCGGCGACAAGCTCATCGGCGGACCGCAATGCGGCATCATCGTCGGCAAGGCCGATTGGATCCAGCGGATCAAGAAGAACCCCCTGGCCCGGGCCTTCCGCTGCGGCAAGCTGTCGCTCGCCGCGCTCGAGGCGACGCTCCGCCTCTTCCTCGCCCCCGAGAAGCTCGCCGCCCGCCACCCCATCTATCGCATGCTCGCCCTGACCCCCGACGAGATCGGCCGGCGGGCCAAGAAGCTCGCCGCGGCCCTGCGCAAGTCCCTCCCGGCCGGCGTCGTCCTCGCGGTCGAGGACGGCGAATCCCAGGTCGGCAGCGGCGCGGTGCCGACCGAGACTATGCCGACCAAGGTCCTCGCCATCCGCTCCGCCGCTCTCAGCGCGGAGGATATTGCCCGACGTCTTCGCTTCCTCTCCCCGCCGATATTCGCCCGCATCCATAAGGACGCGGTTCTCTTCGACTTCCGGACGATCCAGCCCGGCGAGGACATGATCGTCGAACGCTCTCTCTGCGATCTCTTGAAATGAAAAATGATCGACTACGCTAAGCGCAAGCGCGTCATGGGCCGGTCGATCGCCCTCGGCCACTGCATCTGCAATCCCAAGGAGCCCTGCCCCTGCGATCTCTTCAAGCAGAAGAACATCTGCCTCTGCTCCGGCGAGCGTCCGGAGGACGCCCCCGAGGACGTCGCCCTGACCTCCCTCGTCGAGAACGCCGGCTGCGCCTCCAAGATCGGCCAGGAGGACCTCAAGCGCGCCCTCTCCGGCCTACCTCGGGTCGTCGATCCCCGCGTCCTCGTCTCTTCGGACACCTGCGACGACGCCGGGGTTTTCAGGCTCACCCCGCGCCTGGCCCTCGTCCAGTCGGTCGACATCTTCACCCCAGTCGTCGACGATCCCTACGTCTTCGGCGAGATCGCCGCGGCCAACTCCGTGAGCGACATCTACGCCATGGGCGGCCGGCCCCTGACTGCCCTCTCGATCATCGCCTTCCCCATCGAAACGCTCAGCCCCCGGATCATGAACAAGCTCCTCCAGGGCGGCATCGACAAGCTTCGCGAGGCCGGCGTCGCCGTCCTCGGCGGCCACAGCATCAAGGACCGCGAGATCAAGTTCGGCTTTGCCGTCACCGGCGTCGTCGATCCCGCCCGCATGACCGTCAACAGCAAGGCCCGGCCCGGCGACGTCCTCATCCTGACCAAGCCCATCGGCACCGGCACGCTCAGCTTCGCCCGCCAGATCGGCCGCGCCCCCGCCTCCGGCCTGGCCGAAGCGGAGCGGTCCATGCGCGAGCTCAACCGCGCCGCCGCCGAGGCCATGACCGCGGCCGGCGTCACGACCGCCACCGACATCACCGGCTTCGGCCTGGCCGGGCACCTCGGCGAGATCGCCGAGCAGAGCGGCGTCGAGGTCGAAGTCCACGGCGCCGCGATCCCCGTCTTCAGCGGCGTCCTGGACCTCATCCGCGAAGGCGTCATCTCGGGCGCGGTCGAGCGCAATCGCGAGTACGCCTCGCGCCGCGTCAAGCGCGCGAAGGGCGTCAGCGAGGAGCTCGAGACCCTCCTCTACGACCCCCAGACGTCGGGCGGGCTCCTCATCGCCGTCCGCAAATCCAAGGCCTCCGCCCTCCTCGCGGCGCTCCACAAGAAGGGCGTCGCCGCGGCCGCGCCGATCGGCCGCGTCACCCGCAAGGGCCCGGCGAGGATCGTCCTCCGCCTCCGCCCCCCCCGGCCCTGACCATGCCCGACAAGGACCACGTCATCGTCGGCACGGCCGGCCACATCGACCACGGCAAGAGCGCCCTCGTCCGGGCCCTGACCGGGACCGACCCCGACACCCTCCCCGAAGAGAAGGCCCGGGGCATGACGATCGAGCTCGGCTTCGTCTTCCTCGACGACCCGGACTATGCCAAGCAGATCGTCTTCATCGACGTCCCCGGCCACGAGAGGTTCGTCAAGACGATGGCCGCCGGCGCCTCGAACATCGACGCCGCCCTTCTCGTCATCGCCGCCGACGAGGGCATCGCCGTCCAGACCCGCGAGCACTTCGACATCCTCCGTCTCCTCGGCGTCCGGCTCGGCGCGGTCGCCCTGACCAAGTCCGACCTCGTCGACGCGCCGCGCCTCGCCGAGCTCACGGCCACCGTCCGCCATTTCCTGCGCGGCTCGTTCCTCGCCGACGCCCCGATCGTCCCCGTCTCGGCCCTGACCGGGGCCGGCGTCGACGCTGTCAAGGCCGTCCTCCAGGACATCGGCCGGCGCGTCCCGGCCCGCTCCGACAGCGGCATCTTCCGCATGCCCATCGACCGGGTGTTCACCATGCGCGGCTTCGGCACGGTCGTCGCCGGGACCATCCTCGGCGGCTCCGTCCGGACCGGCGACCGCGTCGCCGTCTACCCCGAGGGGCTCGTCGCCCGCGTCCGCGGCGTCCAAGTCCACGGCTCCAAGGCCGAGGCTTCGGCCGTCGGCCGCCGGACGGCCCTCAACCTCCAGGACATCGACAAAGAGGCCCTCCGGCGGGGCCAGGTCGCCGCGGCCGAGGGCTCCCTCGTCCCGACGTCGCGTCTCGACGCCCGGCTCGAGGTCCTCGGGAGTGCCGAACGCGAGATCAAGCACCGCGAGCGGGTCCGGCTCCACCTCGGCACCGACGAGGTCATGGCCCGCCTCGCCGTCATCGGCGCCCAGACGGTCGCGCCCGGCGCCTCGGCCCCGGTCCAGCTCATCCTCGAGCGCCCGACCGTCGCCCTGCCCGGCGACCGGTTCGTCATCCGCCTTTTCTCCCCCGTCGTGACCGTCGGCGGCGGCCTCGTCCTCGATGCCAACCCCGAAAAGCACAAGCGCTTCAGCGGCACCGTTCTCGAGGGCCTGGAGAAGCTCGGCGGCTCGGCCCGCGACGCCGTTGAGCAGATGTTCGCCCAGTCCGGCGGGACGCCCCAGGGCGTCCGCGAGATCGCCCTCAAGGCCGGCCGGAGCGAGACCGAGGTCGCCGACGCCGCCGCCGGCCTCCTCGCCGAAGGCCGCCTCGTCGCGGTCATTCCCGAGAAGCCCGTGAAATACCTCCACGCCGGCATCCGCGACCGGCTCGCCGACGGCCTCGTCGCCTCGGTCCGGGCCTACTTCGCGTCCAATCCCTTCCGCGAGACGATGCCCTATTCCGACCTCCGCTCGGAGTTCCTCGCCTCGAGCGACGCTCCGACGCTCCGCCACATCCTCGACGATCTCGTCGCCAAGAACGTCCTCTTCCGCCGCGAGGCCGGGGTCGGTCTCGCCGGCCGGGAGACGAAGCGGGACCCCGTCGAAGAGGAGCTCCGCGGCCGGGTCGAGAACGTCTTCCTGAGCGCTCGCTTCTCGGCGCCGCTCGAGGACGAGGTCCGGCTCAAGCTCGGCCTGAACCCCTCTGTCTTCAATCCCCTCCTGAACGGCCTCGTCCGCTCCGGGGCGCTCGCCCGTCTGGCCCCGAAAGTGACCTATCACCGGGATACCGTCGACGCGGCCCGCGTCGCCGTCGCCGGCCTCATCGAGCGGCGCGGCAGCGTCTCCATCGCCGAGCTCCGCGACCGGCTCGGCCTGTCCCGGAAATACGCTCAAGCCATCCTCGAGCATTTCGACCGGACCGGCTTCACCAAGCGCGTCGGGGACCGCCACGTCCCGGCCAAGGGTCCGGCCTCATAACCTCTCCCCCCGGCGTTCCCCCCGGGCAGGAAGCCGTCCTATTCCGCGGGACAATTCCCGGCCGGAGCCGCGTGACCCTCCCCCCCGCGCCCCGGTTCCGGGCGGGCGCCGGGCATCGCCGGGGACGGGCATTTGGCAAGTTTCTTGCTTTATTCAAGGGCGCAGCAACTTCCTATCCCAGAGGAGGATAGACCATGAGCCCAAACGATCGGGAAGCCTTGGAAACACCGCTCCCCGGCATGGTCCTCGTCATCGAAAGGGAGCTCGACGCGCCACGCGAGCGCGTCTGGATGGCCTGGACAGTGCCGGACCTCGTCATGCGTTGGTGGGGCCCCAAGGGCTACACCATCCCCTTCTGCCGGATCTCGCTCCGCGTCGGCGGCTCGATCCTCTTTTGCATGAGGTCGCCGGAAGGAAAAGATTACTGGGGCACGGGATTCTACCGCGAGATCGTCCCCTACGAGCGCATCGTGGCCACGGACAGCTTCGCCGACGAAAAGGGGAACATCGTGCCGGGGACCGTCTACGGCACGAGCCCCGATTTCCCGCTCGAGCTATTGCTCACGGTGACCTTCGAGGAGCCCCAGAAAGGGAAAACCAAGCTGACCCTCAGCCACGCCGGAATGCCGCCGGGGAAGGACATGGAGGGCGCCCGGGAAGGCTGGAATCAATCCCTGGACAAGCTCGCGGCCGCCCTCGCCGGAGACCCTCTCTTCAAGGCTTCGTGACGGAGGGCCCCGCCCGATTGACACGGCCTCGCGGGTAGTGCTAGTTCTATCCCGATGCGTTTCCTGAGGCCGGGGGACTACGCCGTCATCCTGGCCTACTTCGCCATCCTGATCGGGATCGGCGCCGCCTTCCGCAAAAAAGCCGCGGCCAGCGTCGAGGACTATTTCCTGGCCGGCCGCAAGATGCCCTGGTGGGCCCTCGGCCTCTCCCAGATGACGTTCTGGTTCGACATGACCGGGACGATGATCATCGCTTCGTTCCTGTTCCTGCTCGGGCCGCGCGGCATCTATGTCGAGCTCCGCGGCGGCGCGGGCCTCGTCCTCATCTTCCTCATGCTCTGGGCCGGCAAGTGGCACCGCCGCTCCGGCGTCATCACCGGCGCGGAGTGGATGCTGTTCCGCTTCGGCCGGGACGGCTGGGCCCATTTCGCCCGGCTCATGTCCGTCGTCTCGGCGGTGGTCGTCAACCTGGCCCTCCTCGCCTACTCCTTCAAGGGCGCCGGGCTCTTCCTGTCGATGTTCCTGCCCTTCTCGCCGCTCGTCTGCTCGCTCATCATGATGCTGGTCACGGCCCTCTACACCATCGAGTCCGGGTTCTACGGCGTCATCTTCTCGGATATCTTCCAGTCGGTCTGCATCTGGATCGGGGTCGTCGCCATCGTCGTCGTGACCGTCGGCCGGCTGGCCGGCGTCGCCGACCTCGGCGCGCTGGCCACCTCTGTCACCGGCAATCCCGACTGGCTCAGCCCTCTTCCCCAGGTGAAGACGCAGATGCCGGCCGGCTATGAGCAATACAGCTTTCTCCTCATGATGACGCTCTTATACCTCGGGAAGACGCTCATCCAGGGGCTCGGCGTCGGGGCCGACCCGCGGTTCTTCGGGGCCCGCTCGGACCGCGACTGCGGCCGGCTGAGCTTCCTCGCCGGATGGTCGTTCATGCTGCGCTGGCCGCTGATGATGAGCTTCGTCGTCCTGGGGCTGCTCCTGGTCAAGGACCTCTTCCCCGACCAGACCGTCCTGGCCCAGGCGGCGGACCTCATCAAGACCCACGCCGGGGCCGTGCCGCAGAACGAGTGGCCGGAGCTTCTGGCCCGCGTCGCCAACCATCCCCAGACCTTCCCGCAGGAGCTCACCGCAGGCCTCACCCAGCTCCTCGGCCCGGATTGGGGGCCGAAGCTGAACCTGCTGAGCTTCCACGGGACGGTCGACCCGGAGCGGATCCTGCCGGCCGTCCTGCTCATGAGCATCCCGGCGGGGCTTCGCGGCCTGCTTCTCGTCGCCTTCCTCGCGGCCGCCATGTCGACGTTCAACGCCATCGTCAACGGCACCACGGCGTTCCTCACCCGGGACCTCTATCAGGGCTACATCCGGCCGAAGGCGGGGACGAAGGAGCTCATCTACGCCAGCTACGGATTCGGGGCCTTAGTCATGCTCGTCGGGTTCGCGGCGGCCTACTCGACGAGGAACATCAACGACATCTGGGGCTGGCTGACGATGGGTCTCGTCGGCGGGACCATGATCCCGACCGTGCTCCGCCTCTACTGGTGGCGCTATAACGGCAGCGGCTTTGCCCTGGGGACCCTGATCGGGATGGCCGCGGCCCTCCTCCAGCGCGTCCTCATCCCGGAGATGCCGGAGTGGCAGCAGCTCCTCTACATGGTCGGGGCCGGCCTCGCCGGGAGCGTCGCGGCCACCTATGTCCGGCCTCCCGCCGACCGGGCCGTCCTCGAGCACTTCTACCGGACGACGAAACCCTTCGGGCTCTGGGGACCGCTCAAGAGGATCCTCGGCGCCGAAGAGGCGGCGGCGATGGCCCGGGAGCACAAGTATGATCTCATTTCGGTGCCCTTCGCCCTCTTCTGGCAGATCAGCATGCTGATGCTTCCGATGCTGCTCATCGTCAGGCAATACGGTGCCTCGGCGGTCGCCGCGGGCATCCTGGGCCTTTCGCTCGTCGGCCTCTATTTCTTCTGGTACCGCAAGCTTCCCGACTGACGCGGGATCGCGCTTCCCGCCCTCTCCGTCACTTCTTCGCCCGGACGAGCTCCTCGGCCTTCTTGAGCCAGGCCGCGGCCTCAGGGTCTCCCGGCTTGAGCGAGAGGGCTTTCTTGAGCGGAGCGAGGGCCTCCTGACCGTTCCCCTGTTCGACGAGGCGCTTCCCCAAGGCCAGCTGGCAGGCGGCGGACTCAGGATATTCGCCCACGGCGCCCTGCAAGAGACGCACGGCCTCGGCCGGCCGTTTCTCGGCGATCATGAAGTCGGCCGCTGCGAGGAGCGTCTGCTCGGTATTCGTCGCCGCGGTCGCCGGAGAATTCCGGTAGTTGAAGTAGTGGGAGCTCGCCGCATCCATCCCGCCCCAACGAAACTTCTCCTTGAGCTGCTCCAGGAGGGAATCGGGCGCTTCGTAGGCC
>MEYC01000004.1:9418-13372 GCA_001775715.1 Candidatus Aminicenantes bacterium RBG_16_66_30
AGTGCCGCGGCCAGGGCAGGATCGTAGCCGGCAGCGAAGTCCGCCCAGCTCGATCCAGCCGCGATGTCGGGCGCCACCCAGGGCCGCCGCTCGTCGACGTCCGCGTCGCGCCAGTACACAGAGGAGAGCCGCACGGTCAGCCCGCTGTGGGGCAAGACGTAGCGCCGCGCGTCCCCGTATTGGCTCGGGGTATTGCCCGTGGGCTCGCCGACGAAGATCGTTTCGGTCCAGCGCTCCAGGGCCGAGACAAGGCTCATCGCCGCCGAGAACGTGTTGCGGCCGATGATAGTGAACAGACGCCCGTAGCGGTTGAGGTCGTCGGCGCCGATCAGGGCCAGCACGAGCCCGCGGTTGAGATAGTTGTTGCCTCCGCCGTTCAGCCGGAGGTCGAGGACGACCTTCTTCACCCCGGCGGACCCGGCCGCGCCGATCATCCGGGCCGAGAACGCGGCCAGCGATTCGGCCGGATCGTTCTGGATGGCGTTGACCTGAACATAGATCGCTTTATGCTCGGGCAGGAGCTCGAACCAGTGGGGCTTGCCGGGATTCTTCAGGAAGAGCGGCTTGGCCGTTCCCGAGACGTCGCTCCAGGTGACCCAGGCCGGCTCGGGCCCGGGCGGGAGGGGCTCGAGGGCGACCGTCGTCGTCCGGCCGTCCTTCTCAAAGGACACCGGCGTCGGCCCGAGATCGGCCGTGACGCCGCAGGCCTGGAGGATCTCCGGGATACGGAGGTACTGAGGCCCTATCAGCTTGAACCACATCTCGGAATCGTAATGGACGGCGGGGCGTATGGCCTCGAGGGCGGCCTCGGCCGTCATCGTCCCGATCCGGACGACCCGGGCCCCGACGAGGTCGCGCCGGTCCGGGGCCGCGGTCTGGACATAGAGGCCGTCGCTGAAGAGATAGAAGCGCACGGGCAGGGCGTTGAAGAAGATCCCCTTTTTCGGGGCGGCCGTGGCAGTGTGGCTCTGTGTATCGGCGGCGGGTCCGGCCGGGAGGGTCAGGCGGCTGTGGCCATCGCGGAGCAGGGCTACGAGCTTGGCCATGCCGACGACAACCTCGTGGTCCGCGAGATTCGGGATAGCCTCATAGAGGGCGGCGACGGCCTTGTCGAAATCGCCCCGGGCGAGCCGGTCGAAAGGATGGCGGTGCTTCTCGGCCACGGTCTTGGCCAGGAAATCGAGGTCTTCCCGCCAGTGCTGATCCGTCAGCCCGGACGGCCGGACCTGATCGGACGGGGCGCCGGGAAGCCGCGCGGGCGCGGCGGAGCCCAGGGCCAGGAGGAATGCCGCGAGCAGGATCGCCTGAGGACGGGCTTTCGTCATAACGTCTCCTTTCCTCGGGACCGGGCAACCCCGTCCCCGGTTTATCCTAAAGACGCTCGAACTCCCCTAAAGGTTCCTTGACGCCGTCGCTCGGCCGGTAGTATAGTCCTGGCATGATCACAGGGGGAAAGACGCCGATGCCAAAAATCATCCGTCGGGCCGCAGCGCAAGGGTTCATTCTTCTTCTCCTCATCGCGATCGTCGGGCCGCCGTCCCTGCCGGCTCCGAAGCTGAGGATCGTCGACCTCGAGGGAGGAACACCGTACCACATGGGTCTCGTCCACGGCCGGACGCTCAAGGGTGAGATCCGCGAGCTGGTCAAGCGCTGGAAGGCGGACATCGAAAAGACCTATGGGGTCCCGGCGGACGACTTCATCGCGGAGTTCTTGAAGAAAACGGATTTCAAGCCGGCCATCTCCCGTTGGACGCCCGGCCTGCTCGACGAAGTCCGCGGCATCGCCGACGCGGCGGGCGTGGACTTCGACACGATGTACGCGTATCAGCTCATCGACGAGCTCTGGGCCATAGGTCCGGACGTGATGCCCGCCAAGTGCACGACGGTCGCCGCCGGAAAGAGGAACGGGAAGCCCGCCTATGTCGCCCAGACCCTGGATATCCCGGAATTCTATCACGGCTATCAGACGGTCCTCCGCGTCCGGGACGAGAAGGACGACCTCGAGACGCTCGTCTTCACCATCCCCGGAGTCGTGGCCGCCAACGGATTGAACAGCCGTTCGGTCGGGGTCTGCGTCAACGCCGTGACCCAGCTGGCCTATTCAACCAAGGGGCTCCCCGTCGATTTCGTCATCAGGGGCATTCTGCGCCAGAAGACCTACGAGCAGGCGGTGGATTTCCTGCAGAGGGTTCAGCCCGCGGCGCCGCAAACGTATGTCATCGGCGGCCCGAACGAGACAGCCGTGTTCGAACGCTCGGCCGGCAAGATGTCCCCATTCGTCCCCTTCGAGGGCGCCGAGTTCAGCTACCACACCAACCATCCGATGGTCAACGATGACTACAATCCGCGGTTCCCGGAGATGCTGAAGGCCAAGGACCTGACCTTGGAGAGCTACCGGGCCAGGTGTCAGCGGTTCAAATTCCTCGGCGGACTGCTCAAGGACAACTCAGCCGCCATCGACCTGGACTCTCTCCAGGCGCTCTTCAAGGACCGCGCTTCCGGGATCAACAACGCAACGACCTACGGCTGTACGATCATGGTCCTGGGCGAGGATCCCGAGCTTCACGTCTCGCCCGGCCGGCCGGACTTGGCGATGTTCCAGGTCGTGAAGTTCTCGCGCCGCTCCGGGCGCTGAGAACGGTTGGGACGATGTTGTCCGGCTGGACCTAGGCTTTGGCCGGCGCCGCCAAGGGCTTATAGATGACCGCGACGAGGATCCCCGCGACGAGCATCTCCAACAGGCCGAACAGCAAGGCTCGAAAGACGATCATGTAAGGGATCGGCAGGAGCACCCACATGGACGCGCCCATCGGCACACTGACGAACAGCCAAATGATGATCCCATAGCGCACGCCCTCGGATATCCCTTTTCCTTCCCGGCCTTTGATGAAAATGAAGGTGAACAGCAGCGCCACGAGCACGCCGATAAGATACATCACCCACATCCTGGACATCATGTCCGTCCGCCACAGGCTTTTCAGCGATTCGTTGGCGCTCTTCATGAAGACCTGGTTGACGACGAAGTCCATGGCCTGGACGACCACATAGATCACCAGGCTGGCCACAAAAAAGCGTTTCCAGTTCATACCTTCCTCCTTTCGATCATGGGGATCCTCCGATAATTCCCCTTCCCGGCAGCCCTGCCAAAACGATAGCACCGATCCCCTTGAGGGTCAATCCGTGACGCGGGCGCGCTTACTTCGCCAGATCCTCGCTGATGGCTTTAGCCACTTTCTTGGCCAGGGCCATGATGGTCAGGATGGGCGGCTTGCCCAGAGATTCGGGAAAGAGGGTGGCGTCGGCCAGGAAGAGGTTCTCGGGGAGCCGGCGCGGGCGAAGGGTCTTCGCGTCGTCGCTCGTCAACGGGAGCATCCCGCCCGGGTGTCCGGCGTTGAGCGTCCCGAAGAACATATCGCGCTTCTCGACTCCCATGCGGCCGAGGATCTCTACGCACATATCGACGGCGGACCTTAGCGCTTCGGTATCTTCGGGCGTGAGGGCTTTCTCGACCCTGTCGTCCGTGACGGTCCCCGACGGCGTGTCGGCCAGCTTGACCATGATGCTCAGGATGTTCCCGGCGCCCGGCGGCCATTCCTTATTGAAGAAGTAGCTCAGATAGTCGAAATAGGGCGAGAGAATGAACCGCCCTTTGTCCGCGGCGAAGGGCATGGGGACTTCCCTGTTTTGAAGGGCATTGTCCCAGGGAGCGGCCACGCAGAGCACGGGATCGACGAACAACCCCGGTTCGCAAGGAATGCCCGAGTTCTGGAGGATGACCGGCGTCCCGAAGCCTCCCGCCGCCAGGACGACGACGTCGGCGGGGAAGAACTTGCGCCGTGACCCGACTTTAGCCGCGACCCCCACGGCCCGTCCGTTCTCGAGGACGACCTCGCGGACGCGGCAATCCGTGATCAACCGCGCGCCGCGCTCCATAGCATCGCGGAGGAATTCGCG
>MEYC01000004.1:13410-13693 GCA_001775715.1 Candidatus Aminicenantes bacterium RBG_16_66_30
ATCAACCGCGCGCCGCGCTCCATAGCATCGCGGAGGAATTCGCGGCTGTCCCATTTCGCTCCGGACGGGCATCCGAGGACGCACCGTCCGCAGTTGCTGCACGATTCCCTGCGTCTCATCTTCGGCATCGGCCGGGGCTCGAGCCCCATCTCCTCGAAGACCGTGAACAGCCGCCGCGTCGTTCCGTTCCAGCGGGCTTGGTGGGCGGTCGAGACCGGGACCTCGCGGCCGAGCTCCGAGAACTCCTCGTCCAGGTCGATGCCGATCGCCTTCAGCCCCGGAT
>MEYC01000005.1 GCA_001775715.1 Candidatus Aminicenantes bacterium RBG_16_66_30
CGCCTTGGTCGTCCTGGCCGTGGCCGCGATGATCGTCGTCTTCCAGGGCCAGGCCGCGGGCCAGGTCGTTATCAAGCCCAAATCGACCGGCCCCACCCTCAACTTGGCCCAGGCCGCCCAGCCCTCGGCTCAGCCGGCCGAGCCCCGGCCCCAGCCCGCGATCGTCGGCCAGCCCATGGCCGATTTCACGCTCCCCGTCTACCAGGGCGGGACGTTGAAGCTCTCATCGCTCCGCGGCAAGAACGTCCTCATCCTCTTTCCCCGCGGCTACGCGGCCGAGAACTACTGGTGCACGATCTGCAACTACAGGTACATCGAGCTGGCCGAGCTCGAGAAGGCGCAGAAGATCCGCGAGAAGTACAATCTCGAGATCCTGGTCGTTTTCCCCTACACCCACGACATCGTCAAGGCTTGGCTCGAGGCCCTGCCCGGCCAGCTCGAGACGGTCCGGGCGACGAAGAACCCGGCCGATCCGGCCGCGCTCGACGAGCGGGGCAAGGCCCGCATGGAGCGCTTCCGCCAGCTCTTCCCCGCCGACTATTCGCTCGCCAAGGGCGAGCTCCTCGCCCCCTTCCCCATCCTCGTCGACGGCGAGCGGACGCTCTCCAAAAAGCTCGATCTCTTCCGGACGGAATGGACCGGCAGCAAGGTCGACCAGAACATCCCCAGCGTCTACATCGTCGACGCCGCCGGCGTCCTGCAGTTCAAGTACCTCGGGCAGAACACCGTCGACCGGCCGGGCTACGACTACATCCTGAAGGTCCTCGAGGTCATCAACTCCGGCAAATAACAAGATTTCATCGCCTCCGGCGACTAAACAGGTGGAGGCAGCGATGAAAAGGACTGCGGTGGCCCTCCTGGCCGTCTTATTCTTTGCCGGCGTTTCCGCTGCCGCGGATCAGAAGCCGCGATTCGCCCCTCCCCCGCTCCGGGTCGAGGCCCCCACGCTCCAGCCGAGCCCGGCTCATATCTGGATCCCCGGATACTGGAAATGGGCCGGCATCAACTACGAGTGGACCGAAGGCCGCTGGGCCAAGGCGAAAGCGAACCGGGCCTGGGCGCCCGGCACGTGGGAGCCGATGGGGAGCTACTGGGCCTGGAAGCCCGGCAAGTGGACGAAGATCGCGAGCGGCAAGCCGAAGGACGCCAAGAAGGCCGAAAAGGCCAAGAATAAGAAGACGACCTAGCGGAGATCAGTCCGGCGCCGTCAACGTCGTGTAGCAGAAACCCGTGTAGTGCTTGACGACATCGGCGACGACCTCGTCCTTGTCCATCCTTAGCACCTTGAAGGGGAACAGCCCGGGCATGAAGTCCTCGTCCGTCGCCTGATACTCGGTCTTCGGGCTCCGCCGCGCCTTGATCTGGAGCCTCAGCCGGAGCTCCACCGAATTCTTGGGCAGGGAGATGCTGTAGTGGAACTGGTCGTCCTTCGAGCCCGGGAAGAGGATGGAGAAACGGATGCTCCGGCCCTTGACCTTCTGATGCTCGGACTTGATCCGGTACTGGGCCAGCTCGTCGGTCAGGCTCTCGAACGCGGGCTCGGCGATGAACTCGCAGAACTGGTCGAACTGGGCGACCGTCTCGGCCTGGCAGAGCTCGATGACCCGGACGTTCTCGAAGTGGTTGGCGAGCTCTTTCTTCCAGTCGATCTTTCCCATGGTCGGCTCCGCGTTCGGGCTGCTCCGTATGATAGCACAATCGACCGGGCGATTGAACGGGAAATCGCGGCGCGGGGATGAGGGGCCCGGCGCGGCCCCCCGGGAGGAGAAGTGCCGGCTGAGGTCAGCAAAAGGGGGGTGATGATTGGATTTTTTGAGGGAGCCCTCTCCAGCCGGCGAAAGAGAGCCGCTACTATTATAGAAAACGGCGGGAAGAAATCAAGAAAAAAATTCGCGCGGCTGAAGAAAAAAATGCCGGCTGTTTTCGAAACAGCAGAAAAGGGGGAAAATGATGTCTGTTGTTAATGAAGCTTTCTCCAGCCGGCGCAAGAAAACTTGGACCCATTATAGTCCTTCCCACGGAAAACGCAAACGGAGAGGCCTCATTCCCAAAAATCGGCGGATGGCTTAAGATGGGGGAAGCGAGGAGGCGACGGACATGACAAAAGCTCCATGGATCCTGACGGCGATCATGACGGCTGCAACATTGGCGGCCGCGGCGGCGGCCCAGACGAAACCCCCGACGACGCGCGAGATGGCCCTCATATGCTGGCAGGAGTTCGGAGAGCTCGTCCCGGCGCGGGTCCGGACGGTCCTCGTCCCGTTCGGATCGCTCGAGCCCCACGGCGTCATCCCCAATGGGACCGACAGCCTGGCCCCCGAGGCCATGGCCCGCGATATCGCCGTCCGGGTGGACGCCCTGATCGCGCCGACCCTGAACTACGGCGTGACCGAGGCCATGAAGGCCTACCCGGGGGCGGTCTCCATCCCGGCCGCGGCCTACGCGCCATTCGCCGAGGCCGTCCTCGACAACCTGGCCGCGAACGGCTTCAAGAACATCATCGTCCTCAACGGGCACGGCGGCAACACGGCGGTCCTCAACGAGGCCGCGACGCGGGTCGCCAACGCCCGCCGGGTCCGCGTCCTTGTCGTCAACTGGTGGACCCTGGCCGACGACATCACCAAGGCCGTCTTCAAGGAGAACGGCGGGCACGCCGGGAACAACGAGACGGCCTACATGCAGGCCATCGTGCCCGGGCATATCCACCCCGAGCGGTACAAGCCGGAGATGGCCACGCCCAACCCGGCGCCCTCCGGGGCGTATTACGCCGTGCCGGTGCCGTCGACGATCCTCCTCTACGAGAAGGGCCAGGGCTATCCGACCTTCGACGCGGGGCAGGCCAAGGAGTATTTCCGCAAGGTCAACGACCGCGTCGCCGAGCTCGTCCTCGACACGATCAAGAAGTGGGATCTCGCCGGCGTATTCAAGTGAGAGCCCGGCCGGGTCTCCGGCGTCTCTTCTATTGACAAAGGCCCTCCTTAAAGTGTACAGTTTAAGTGTACACTTGACGACGGAGGGCCGCATGAAAGCGTCCATTCTCGATCTGAGGAGGAGGATGGGAGACGTCTTGAAAGCCCTCCAGAGGAACGAGGAGGTGACCCTCCTCCGCCGGGGCAAGATCATCGCCGTCATGCGTCCGGCGGGAGAACCCCCGGGGGCCAAGCGCGTGGCCGCGCATCCGGCCTTCGGCATGTGGGCCGGCCGTTCCGACCTCGCCGATGTGAACGCGGCCATAGGCAAGCTTCGCAGGGGCCGGTTCGATGATCTTTGATACCGACGTCCTCATCTGGACCTTCCGGGGGAGCAGGAAGGCCGCGGCCTGTATCGAGGGGAGCGAAGACCGCTCGATCTCCGTTATTTCATTGATGGAGCTTCTCCAAGGGGCCCGCGACGGACGGGACGCGCGGCTGATCAAGGACTTCCTCCGCAGCTTCGGCTTCAGGACGGTTCCCCTGACGGAGAACATCGGCCACCGGGCCGTCATCTACATGGAACAGCACGCCCTGCGGTCGGGGTTGAGGGTGGCTGACGCCCTGATCGCCGCAACCGCCGTCGAGAACGTTCAGCCGCTCCTATCGGGCGATTCACGGCATTTCCGGACGATCGCCGGTCTCGACCTCATCGCCTTCAAATCCTGAAAAGGTCAAGCGGCGCGGAGAAGGAAGAGGCGGAGGTCCATGACGTTCGTGCCGGTCGGACCGGTCACGATGAGGTTGCCCGTCTGCTTGAAGAAATAATAGGAATCGTTGTCGTCGAGGTAGGCGGCCGGATCGAGCCCGAGGGCCACGGCCGTCTTGATGGTCATGACGTCGGCATAGGCCCCAGCCGCGTCGGTCGGGCCGTCGATGCCGTCCGTCCCCAGGCTCAGGATGAGCCAATCGAGGCCCTCGACCTCGGCCCGGGCCATCTCGACGAGCGCGGCCAGGACGAACTCGGTGTTGCGGCCGCCCTTCCCCCGCCCCTTGACCGTGACCGTCAACTCGCCGCCGGCGAGAAGACAGAGCGGGCGCGGCAGCTGGGCCGCCGAGCAGGCCAGCTCGGCCAGGAACGCGGCGTATCCGGCGGCCGTCCTCCGGGCCTCCCCGCCGTCGCTCGAGGACAGGAAGATCGGTTCGAAGCCGCGCTTTTCGGCCTCGTGCTTGGCCGCCCGCAAAGCGGTCATGTTGTCGCCGACGATGAAGGTATGGACGCGCTCGAAGACGGGGTCGCCTTCCTTGAGCGTCTCCTCGAGGAGGCCGCGCGCGCCCTCCTCGAAACGGGCCCGGATCATGGCCGAGGCCGAATCCCAGAGCCCGTAACGCTCGAGGACGGCCCGGGCCTCGGCGAACGTCGAGGAGTCCCAGTGCGTCGGCCCCGAGGCGATCGTCCCCAGGTCGTCGCCGACGACGTCGGAGATGACCAGCGTGACGACCGTCGCCGGATAGGCCGCCCGGGCCAGATGCCCGCCTTTGATGGCCGAGAGGTGCTTACGGACGACGTTGAGCTCCTGGATCGTCGCCCCGGCGCGCAGGAGGTCGTCGGTGAGGCGGCGCTTCTTGTCGAGGGTGATCCCCTCGGCCGGGAGCGCCAGGAGCGCCGAGCCGCCTCCCGAGATGCAGACGAAGAGGATGTCCCCCTCTCCGGCGCGCGTCGCGATCTCGAGGACCCGCCGGCCGGCCTCGACGCTCAGCGCGTCGGGGACCGGATGGGAGGCCTCGATGTGCTCGAGACGGGCGCCCCCCTTCGCGACCGGGCCGGGCGCGACGGCGAGCCCGGAGGTCAGGCGCTCGTCGAGGATCTCGGCCAGCGCCTCGCCCATGGCCGACGCGGCCTTCCCGAAGGAGATGACGAAGACGCGCTCGCGGGAGGAGAGATCGAATTCCCGGTCCTTGATCCGGACGACATCGCCTTCCCGGACGACGCTCTCCCGGACGAGGCGCCAGGGATCGACGGCGTCCAGGGCGGAGCGCCAGATCCCTTTGGCGTCCTCGGCGAAGCTCCCCTTGCGCGGCGGGTACCCGGCCATGTCCTCATGATAGCCCAAACCGGGGCCGTTCGCCATAAGGGGTCAAACCTTATTGACATCGCCGGGGGGCCGCAATACGATGGACTCTTCCGCGGGAGCGGAAGACCTGACAGCAAGGAGGACGCCGATGAGCCCTGAGATCAAGGATCTTTATGACGCGTACGCGCGCGGCGCGATGGACCGCCGCGAATTCCTGACGAAACTCGCCGCGATCGGCGGCGGAACAGCCGTCGCGGCTCTCCTGCTCCCCGCCCTGGGAGCCGGGGCCGTCGGCCAGCTCGTCCCTAAGGACGATCCGCGCCTCGAGACGGGCTACGTCAATTATCCGATCGAGGGCGGCGAGATGCGGGCCTACTCGGCCAAGCCCAAGGGCGCCGGAAAGCTCGCCGGCGTCATCGTCATCCACGAGAACCGGGGCCTCAATCCCCACACGGAGGATGTCGCCCGGCGCGTGGCCCTCGAGGGCTATCACGCCATCGCACCGGACGCGCTATCGCCCCTCGGCGGGACGCCGGAGAACCCGGAGGAGGCCCGGCCCCTCTTCGCGAAGCTCGACGGCGAAGCGAACAAGAAGAACTTCGTCGCCGCCGTGGCTTACCTCAAGACCGGGCCGCAGGCGACGGGCAAGGTCGGTTGCATGGGATTCTGCTGGGGCGGCGGCGTCACGAACGACGTGGCCGTCAACGCCCCCGATCTCGCCGCGGCCGTCCCCTTTTATGGCCGGCAGCCCGCGCCCGAGGACGTCCCGAAGATCAAGGCGGCCATGCTCATCCAATACGCCGGCGACGACGAGCGTATCAACGCCGGCATCCCGGCCTTCGAGGAAGCGCTCAAGAAGGCCGGCGTCGAGTACGCGATCCACATGTACGAGGGCGCCGGGCACGCCTTCATGAACGACACCGGCCAGCGCTATAACAAGGACGCGGCCGATCTCGCCTGGAAGCGGACGGTCGCCTTCTTTAAAGACAAGCTCAAGAGCTAGACCCGGGCGAGCGGCGGCGCCATTCGGCGGCCACGGCGGCGACGAAGGGCCGCGCGTGGGTGAAGAACTTCTTGTATCCGGCGCAGAGGTAGTTCAAGCTCGGCTCGCCGTCCGGAGCGACGGCGAAGCGGTTCTTCGGGCACTCCCCGTTGCACATGTCCAGGACCTCGCACGTCCGGCAGACGCGGGGAAGGGCGTCGAGCTTGGCCTGGCCGAAAGCGCGCTGGGCCGGACCCTCGAGGAGCTCGGCAAGAGGCGTCTCGCGGATATTCCCGAGGCGGTGCGCCGCGTCGACGAAGTGGTCGCAGGAAAAGAGGTCGCCGTCCCGCTCCAGGACCGGGATGTCGCCGCAGACGGGCCGGAAGATGCAGAGCGAGTGCTCCTGGCCGAAGGCCGTCCGGGCGGCCTCCTCGACGATCTGGATCTTGATCCGCCCGATGTCGCGGTCGACCCACTCGTCGAAGACGGCGCAGAGGAAATCACCCCAAGCCGCGGGCGTCACGGTCTCGGGGCTGACCCCGCCCGGCGCGCCGGGGCGCCGCTCGACGAGGGGAAGGAACGTGAGGTACGACGCGCCGATCTCCCGGAAGAAGCTATAGACCTCGAGGGGGCGGCCGGCGTTGTGCGCACCGACGACGCAAAGGACGTCGGTCGGAACGCCGTGACGTCGTAGGATGCCGTAGCCCCGCATCGTCTCGTTGTAGGACGAGCGGCCGTCGCGGGTCAGGCGATGACGGTCGTGGATCTCTCGCGGCCCGTCCAAGCTGAGCCCGACCAAGAACCCTTCGGCCGCGAGGAACCGGCCCCACTCCTCGTCGAGGAGCGTGCCGTTGGTCTGCAAGCCATTGGCGATCGTCCTGCCCGGCGGGCAGAGCTCGCGCTCGATCGCGACGATCGTGCGGAAATAATCGATTCCGAGGATGGTCGGCTCGCCGCCATGCCAGGAGAACCGGATGATCTCGTCGGGCGAGGCGGCGATATGCCGGGCGATGTAGGTCTCGAGGAGGTCGGCGGCCATGCGGGCCGGCGCATCGTCCCGGCCGCCCGGCCCCTTCCCGAGGTAATAGCAGTAGCCGCAGGCCAGGTTGCACGCCGCTCCGGCCGGCTTGACGAAGACCTGGAAGCTCCTCGGCGCGGCGGCCATGGACCGATTTTATCATCCCCCCGGGTTTTGTGTTATAAAATAAGGGATGCGAAGCGCTCGCACGCCGGCTGTCGTCCTCATCTTCGCCCTGTGCCTCCCCTTCTCCGCCGCCATCCCCCAAGACAAGAACGTCGCCGATTTCGAGCAGCGCCTGACCCGTATCAACGGGCAGATCAAGGACCTCCGGGCCCGGCTCGAGGCCGAAGCCCGCAAGGAGACCTCCGTCCTCTCTTCCCTGGCCCGGATCAACCTCAACAAGAGCCTGGTCGAGAAGGAGCTCGCCGCCCAGAACGTCGAGCTCGAGCGGGGCCGGTCGGAGCTCGCCGCGATCCAGAAGGACACCCGCAAGATCCGGGCCGGCATCGACCGGGAGCGCGCGGCCATCGAAAGGACCCTGGTGACGCTCTACAAGTACGGCCGGGTCGACTTCTTCCAGTTCCTCCTCCAGGCGCGGGACATGGAGAGCTACGCCTCGGAGAGCAAGCACCTGACCATCCTCGCCCGCAGCCAGGACGAGGCCGTCGCGAGGTTCCTGGCCTCGCTCGAGACGCTGCGGGCGGCCGAGTCCGCCCTCGAGAGCAAGCAGAGGGACCTTGCCGCGATGGCCCGGGCGGCCAACCTCAAGCGCCAGGAGCTCGACACCGAGGCCCGCAAGAGCGCCACCCTCGTCCGGGAGATCCGCAAGAACCGCGAGACCTACAAACAGACCCTGGCCGAGCTCACCGAGAGCGCCGAGGAGCTCCAGAAGCTTATGAACAAGATCATCGCCCAGGAGTGGGTCCTCCCGGCGGCCTTCATCCCCCTCTACGAGCGCAAAGGTAAGCTCCCGTGGCCCCTTGAGGGGCGGGTCATCACCCCGTTCGGCTTCGAGAAACACCCCGACTTCGAGACGGTCGTCATGAACAAAGGCGTCGAGATCACGCCGGCCCGGGACAAGTCGCTCATCCTGGCCGTCCACTCGGGCAAGGTTGTCTTCGCGGACTACTTCCAGGGCTACGGGAACCTCCTCATCGTCGACCATGGCATGACCTATTACACGCTCTACGGCCACTGCTCCGAGTTCATGGCCGCGGTCGGCGACATGGTCCGGGCCGGCCAGCCCCTCGCCCTGGTCGGCGACACCGGATCGCTCAAGGGCGAGTGCCTCTACTTCGAGCTCCGCTACAAGACCAAGGCCCTCGATCCCTTGCAATGGCTGAAGCGGAGGTGATAGAATGGATCTCCGTTCCGCCATGAAAAAAGTCCCGAGCTACCGCTGGTTCCTGTGGGCGGCGTTCCTCGCCGCGGGCCTCTTCTTCGTCATCCAGATGGGAGTCCTGCCCGGCGGCCACGCCGGCCAAGTGCCCAGGGGCTTCGACCTCCTCGAATCCCTCATGCATCACATCCGCAACGACTATCTCGAGGAGAGGGACCCGGTCAGAACGGCCGAGGGCACCTACCGCGGACTGGTCAACTCGCTCGACCCCCTTTCCGCCTACCTCCCGAAGGAGCTGGCCGCGGCATACAAGGCGCGGACCGGCCGGGAGACGGAGCCGGGCATCCTCGTCCTCAAGCGCTACGCCGCTTTCCCCCAGGTCGCGGCCGTCGTCCCCGGATCCCCCGCCGAAGCGGCCGGGATCAAGATAGGCGACATCCTGAGCGCCATCGGGGGGCGGAACACCCTGAGCATGAGCCTGGCCGAGGTCAATCTCCTCATCCAGGGGAGCGGCCCGGAGCCGGTCAAGCTCCGCTTCCTGCGGAACAACGATACGCTCGACCTCGACGTCGCCCGCGCCTTTCTCTTCCCTGAGCCGTATGTGTTCGAGCGGGCGGCCGGGAAGCCGGCCGTGCTGCGCGTCCGCCGCTTCATCCCGTCCCTCGTCGACGAGCTCAAGCGAAGCGTCGTCCCCTCCCTGAAGGGCCGGGCGACGCCCCTCGTTCTCGACCTGAGGAGCTGCCAGGACGGCGATCTCGAGGAAGCCCGCAAGCTCGCCAACCTGTTCGTCAGGGCGGCCGACGCCGGCCATTTCGAGGGCCGCGGCGGCGTCAAGGACGTCGTGTCGCTCACGGACGAGCCCGCGCTCGGCGCCGTCCCTGTCGTCATCTGGGTCGACGCCGGAACGGCCGGCCCCGCCGAGCTCGCCGCGGGGATCCTCCAGGAGATCCGCAAGGTCAAGATCGTCGGCTTCGCCACCTCCGGATTGGTCGGACGAAAGACGCTCTTCCCTCTCGACGACGGCAGCGCCGTCCTTCTGACCTCGGGCGTCTTCGCCCTGCCTTCGGGCCGGAAGCTCTGGGACGACGGTCTCATCCCCGACGTGGCCATCCCCATCGACAAGCTCGACGAGAAAACCTACCTCGAGAAAACCCTCCCGCTTCTTCCCAAGCTCTGACGGATGACGAAGAGGCCCCCGCCCCAAAGCCGCCAACCCTGGCCGGCGTTCATCCTGGTCACGGCCGTCATGGCGGCGGCCGCGCTCTTATCCGCGGGGCTCCTCGATTACCTCAGCGCGCGAAAGGGCGGGCCCTCGTACATCTTCGCGGCCGTGGAAAAGATGCCTGCGCCGACAACCGCGGTGGAGATGAAGCCCAGCGAAAGACCGGAGACCAGGCCGGCCGAAAAGCCGGCCCCCAAGACGTTCGAAGAGGCCCTTGCCGCGAGCCTGGCGGCGGCCGGCGTCTCCGAAGACGCGTTCCTCCGGCTCAAGGACGCCAAGGGCCGGCCTCAGTTCGAGGTCGAGATCCCGGCCGATCTCTACGCCTCGATCGAGCCCTCCCTCGACAAAGCCTTGAAGGCCGAGTCTGTCCGCGTCGCGGGCAAAAAACGGACCAAGGGGGAGGACAGGACGGAGGTCCTCTGGAGCCTGAGGCGGGCGCCGAAACAGGAGGCCGCGATCTCCTTCGTCCTGCCGGCCGAGCCGCCCGTCATCGTCGCCGACCGGGAACCGGCGGCGAAACGCGGCCCGCGCGGCCAGGTCGCGCTGATCATGGACGACATGGGCAACAGCCTGGATACCCTCGATGCGCTCATCGCCCTTCGCCGGCCCGTGACCGTGTCGGTCCTCCCCTACAGCGCCCACGCCGCCGAGACGGCCCGGCTCGCCCGCGAGAACGGCCTCGAGGTCCTGCTCCACCTGCCCCTCGAATCGGTCAACAACCACGAGGCCATGGCCGACACGGAAGGGATGATCGTCGCCACGATGACCGAGCCGGCCATCGTCGCCGCGTTCGAGGCGAGCTACGACCGCGTACCTTTCGCCGCGGGCACGAACAACCACATGGGCTCGCGGTTCACGGCCGAGCGCGACCTGATGCGGGCGATCCTGAAGCCGATCAAGGAAAGGGGCCTTTTCTTCGTCGACAGCCGGACGACCGCGAAGACCGTCGCCCTCGACGAGGCCCGGAAGATGGGCATCCTCGCGGCGGAGCGCGACGTCTTCCTCGACGCCGACGAGGACCGGGGCCGGATCCGCGGCCGCCTCATCGAGCTCTTCCAGAAGGCCCGCAAGAAGGGCCGGGCGATCGGCATCTGCCACCCCTTCCCGGAGACCCTGGCTGTCCTCAAGTCGACCTTCCAGCTCGTCGACGTCTACAACCTCGAGGCCGTCCCCGTCTCCCGCCTCGTCCGCTGAGCCGCAGCCTAGAGATCTCATTGACATTTACTCATTTATGAGTAATTATTTACTCATAAGTGAGTAAACATGCTTGAAATTCTCGGCAAGTCAAAGATTCGACAAAAAATCATTCTCCTGTTCGTCTATAACAAGGAAAAGGAATTCTATCTCAGCGAGATCGCCCGCCAGGTGAAGACATCGGCCGGAACGGCCCAACGGGAGTTGAATAGGCTTCTTGTCATGGACCTCGTGACCTTCCAGAAGAAGGGAAATCTCAGCATCTACAAGCTCAACGAGGGCTTCCCCCTGCTGCGGGAGATCGAAGTCATCGTCCACAAGACGCTCGGCATTGAGGTCGAGCTTAGGAGGGCTTTGACCGGCATAAAGGGGATCCGCTGGGCTTTCACCTTCGGTTCTCATGCCAAGGGGGTCCTGAAGGCGGACTCGGATATCGACTTGTTCGTCATCGGCAGCATGAATGAAGACGATGTCTACGATGCCGTGCGGACGGTCGAGGAGAACGTGGGCCGAGAGATCAACTATCACCTTTCCGATGAGACCGAATTCGCCAAGAGATCCAAGGACGGGTCCTTTTATCAAGAGATCGCCGCCGGGCCGATGATGCTGATAGGACGGGAAGATGATCTCAGGCAATCCTTGGACCCGAATTCGACGATCTTATCAGGAAGATCCAGAAGTTCCGGATGAAGAGGAATATCTGCATCTATGACCCGAAGGGGCTCGTCGGCCAAAGCGAGGCCACGGCGATCTATCAAACGGCCCGATCATTCTGGATAAATGTCCGCTCTCATCTTGAGAGGATCAATCCGCAGTTGAAACTGTTCGATGACTTCTAGGTCATCTCCGCCTCTGGCTGTTGCTTAATTCACCCCTGTTCGTTATCATACGAAAGGTAGAGAGGAGGAGCCCCATGAAGAGATCCGCCCTGGCCGTCGTCATCCTCGGGGGCCTGGCGCTGGCCGTCCTGCCCGGGTGCAAGACGATGTCCAGCGACGAGCTGAAGGCCTCTGTCGAGGTCCTGGATTACACGTCGACCTGGGTCGCCAAGTATTATCAGCCCTGGCCGGAACGGCTCATCCTCGTCCCTCAGATCTCCTTCCGCATCAAGAACATCGGGTTGAAGCCGCTGAACTACGTCAATTTCAACGCCGTCTATAATTTCAAGGGCGATCCGGAGAACTTAGGTGACGGCTTCTTGGCCGCCATCCGGGGCAAGGCCGTCCCGTCCGGGGAGACGAGCGACCTCATCACGCTCAGGAGCGACTTCGGCGTCGACGGCAAGAACCTGGCCGGCATCCGCGACAATCCCGAGTGGAAGCAGACCGAGGTCAGGCTCTTCGCCAGCTCCAAGGGCTCGGCGCCCGCCCTTCTCGGCGTCTACGACGTCTCCCGCGACATCGACTTCAAGGAGCCGGAGCCGGTGGGGGACAAGAAGGACGCGGTCAAGAAGTAGGCGCGGCGGGCGACATGGGCTCTCTCGTTCCGACCAGGGTCTTCCTGACGCGCGGCCAGGGCTCGCACAAGGAGAAGCTCGTCAGCTTCGAGAAAGCCCTGCGCGAGGCCGGGATCGCCCCCTTCAACCTCGTCCGCGTCTCGAGCATCTTCCCGCCGCGCGCCCGGTTCGTCTCCCGGGCGGCCGGCCTCAGGCTCCTCGAGCCCGGCCAGATCCTCTTCGTCGTCCTCAGCGAGAACGCGACGGACGAGCCGGGGCGCCTCATCACCGCCTCCATCGGGGCCGCGGTCCCCGACGATCCGTCGCGCTACGGCTATCTCGCCGAACATTCCGGCACGGGGAGATCGGGAAAGGAAACCGGCCTCCATACGGAGTACCTCGCGGCCGAGATGCTGGCGACCAAGCTCGGGGAACGGCTGCAGGAGCCCGGGCCGGGACGCCCGTCGAAGTCCTTCCGGATGTCGAACGGCCTGTCCCTCAGGACGCGGAGCGCCACGCAAAGCGCGAAGGGAGAGGCGGGGCTATGGACGACGGCGATCGCGGCCGCCGTGCTTATTCTCGAGCCTCGAAAATAGGCCCTCCGGGGATTTCCGGATGACCTATTTTTCGAGGGGATCGGGCTTGAGGATCTTGACGTAGCTCTGTTCCCGGAGCTTCTTGATATACTCCTCGGATTTGACGGCCCGCTTCTGGTTGTAGAGCTTGTCCTCGACCTCCTTGCGGGCCTCGTCGAAGGTGCGCAGGGCGCTCTCCTTCTTCTCCGTGAGCTGTAGGAGGTACCAGCCGTTCTTGGTGCTGACCCAGGCGCTCGTATCGCCGGCCTTGAGCTTCTCGACGGCCGCCTCGAGCGTCTGGTCGAGCTCGCCGTGCTTGAACGTCCCGAGCTCGCCTTTGGCGTCCTTCATCGGCGGATCGGAGAGCTCGGCCGCCGTGTCGGCGAATGAGGCGCCGCCTTTGAGCTTGGCGTCGACCGCGGCCTTGAGGGCCTCGTTCTCCTCGGCGGAGCGCGTCTCGGCGGCCAGGTAGACGGCGGTGAGCTTGTACTCGGTCGGCATCGTGAACTCGGCCGGATTCTTCTTGTAATACTGAACGATCTCGGCGTCGTCGAGGACGATCGCGCGTGCGACTTCGGTGTAGAGGACACCCTCTCGCATCATGCCTTCTTCGTACTGCTTGAGCCAGACCTCGTAGGGCAGGCCCTGCTGCTCGACGGCCCGGCGCAGGTCGGCGTCGGTGGCCAGGTTGTTGTCCTCCTTGATCTTCTGGATCATGCCCTTGATCTGCTCGCCGACGTTCAAGCCGAGCTCCTCGGCCTTCTGGAGGAGGAGCATCTCGGTGATCATGTATTCCAGGAGCCCCTTCTTAACGCTCTCATAGGCCTTGTCATACTCCCCCGGAGGTAACTGCTCGGCTCGAAGCTGGGCGATTCTCAGTTCAAACATCTGCCGGTAGTCCGACAGGGTGATGATGTCGGCGTTGACGAGGGCCACGATCTCCTCGACGACCTCCTGGCCGCCCGAGGCCGGCGCCGCCGCCGGACCGAGGAGGCCGGCCAAGGCCATTGCCACGATGATCTTGTTCATTCGTCCATCCTCTGATACGCGAAGAATAGGTTCTCGGGAAAGGCCCGCCAGCTCAGGGTGTTCTTGAGCCCGCCGAGATGGGAGGCCAAGGCGTCCTTCATCTTCTGGGCCGTGATCCGCTCCCGGATCTCGGGGGCCGCTTCGCTCTCGTCCCGGAGGGCGGGGGGATACTTCCGGTCCAGCCGGAAGATGTGGAAGCCGTAGGACGACTCGACGACCTGGCTCGTCCGGCCTTCGTCGAGCGCGAAGATGACCTTCTCCATGTCCGCCGGAAGGTCGCCCTGCTGAAAGACGCCCATGACGCCTCCCCGGGGCGCCTCGGGCCCCTGGGACTCCTCGACGGCGATCTTCCGGAACTCCGGCTCGCCCGCGCGGTCGAGCCGCCGCAGGACGGAGACGGCCTTCTCCTCGGTGTCGACGAGGATCTGGCTGACCTGGATCCGCCCCTGCACGAGGAAGTCCTTCTTGTGCCCCTCGTAGTAGTCGCGGACCTCGGCCTCGCCGACGCGCGCGTCGCGAACGACGAGGAAGACGTACTTCTCGACGAGAAGCCGGTCGAAGGCGCCCTCGGGCGGGACGGGCGCGGAGGGCTCGCCGCCGTCCGCGGCGATGGATTCCGCGGCGAGCCTGGCCAGGTACTCCTTCTTCTCGTCTTCGCTCAGGGCGATGCCCCGCTGCCGGGCCGCCTCGAGCAGGATCATCTCGTCGGCGAACCGGTCGAAGAGCCGGCTCAGGGATTCGGGGGGGAGGCCCTTGGCGTCGGCGCCCGTCGCCCCGAGGTAGGCCCGGAGGTCGGCGTTATAGAGCTCGCTCGACTCGACGCGCAGGACGGGCCGGCCGCGGAGCTTCGACTGGACGAGACCGGCGACGCGCGAGACCGGGCCCCGGCCCTCGTCGCGCCCGCAGGCGGCGGCGAAGAACGCCAGGCCGGCCAAGAGGGCCGCGACGGAGGCGGCCTTCGGCCCGGGCCGGCTCGGAAGTCTCGGGTGCGCGCACATCTTTTTTAGTATCAATTCATTGTATTCTATCTGGATAACTCCATCAAGACCCCGACCGTTTCATCGAGGAGGTCCCGCTCGGTCGTGCCCAGGAAGGCGAGCGACATGACCCCCTCGGGCGAGAGGGAGCCCGAGTACCTCTTGAGGAGGGGGGTCACCCGGGACCAGTCGACGGCCGTCTCCGGGCGGAACTTGAACACGACCCGGCGCTCGGTCCGGTCGACCGAGCGGACGCGGAGCTTCTTCGCCAGGAACTTGAGCGCCCCGTAGCGCAGGAGGTTCTCGATCGGGTCCGGCGGCGGGCCGAAACGGTCCCGGATCTCCTCGCGGATGCGGTCGATCTCGCCGAGGTCCTCGACGGAAGCCAGGCGCTTGTAGAGGTTGAGCCGGAGGTTGACCTGCGGCAGGTAGTCCTCGGGGACCCGGATGTCGGCCTTGAGGTTGATCTCGGGGTTCTCCTCCTCGACGGCCTCGCCCTTGAGACCACGGACGGCCTGATCGAGGAGCTGCATGTAGTACTCGAAGCCGATGGCCTCCATCGTGCCGTGCTGGCGGTGGCCGAGGAGGTTCCCGGCGCCGCGGATCTCGAGGTCCCGGGCGGCCAGGCGGAAGCCCGAGCCGAGCTCGCTGAACTCCTTGAGGGCCTTGAGCCGCTCCCGGGCCAGGGGCGTGAGCTCGAGGTAGGGCGGGACGAGGAAGTAGGCGTAGGCCTGGCGCGCCGACCGGCCGACGCGGCCGCGGAGCTGATAGAGCTGGGCCAGGCCGTAGAGGTCGGCCCGGTCGACGATGAGGGTGTTGACGAGGGGGATGTCGATGCCGTTCTCGATGATGGTCGTCGAGACGAGGACGTCGTGCTTGCGCGCGACGAAGTCGAGCATGCGCTTCTCGAGCGCCGAGCCCGTCATCCGGCCATGGATGGTGACGACCCGGGCCTGGGGGACGAGCTTCTCGATGAGCTCCGTGACCTTGTCGATGTCCTCGATGCGGTTGTGGATGACGTAGACCTGGCCGTCCCGGCCGAGCTCCTGCCGGACGGCCGCGGCGATGAGCTTGGCGTTGAACGGCGTCACGACCGTGTGGACGGCCAGGCGGTCGCGCGGCGGCGTCTCGATGAGCGAGATGTCGCGGAGACCCGAGAGGGACATGTTCAGCGTCCGCGGGATGGGCGTCGCGGTCAGGGTCAGGACGTCGATCGTCGCCTTGAGCTGCTTGATCCTCTCCTTGTGGCCGACGCCGAAGCGCTGCTCCTCGTCGACGATGAGCAGGCCGAGGTCCTTGAAGCCGACGTCCTTCGAGAGCAGGCGGTGAGTGCCGATGAGGACGTCGACGAAGCCCCTGCGGCAGTCCTCGACGACAGCCTTCTGCTCGCGGGGCGTCTGGAGGCGGGTCAGGGCCTCGACCCGGACCGGGAAGAGGACCATCCGGTCCCGGAAGGTCTTGAGGTGCTGGCTGGCCAGGACGGTCGTCGGGCAGAGGACGGCGACCTGCTTGCCGTCCATGACCGCCAAGAAGGCCGCCCGCATGGCCACCTCGGTCTTGCCGTAGCCGACGTCGCCGCAGAGGAGCCGGTCCATCGAGATCTCGTCCTCCATGTCCTCGCGGATCTCGCGGATGGAGCGGAGCTGGTCGTCGGTCTCCTCGTACTCGAAGGTCTTGCCGAACTCCTCGTCCCACTCCCCGCCCGAGGCGAAGGCGTGGCCCTTGACGGCCTTGCGCCGGGCGTAGAGCTCGACGAGCTCCTTGGCCACGGCCTCGACCGCCTTCTTGGCCCGGCTCCGCGTCTTCTCCCAGGTGTTCGTGCCGAGCTTGTCGAGAGGCGGGAGCTCCGGCCCGGCCTTGGCGAACTTCTGGACGAGGTTGAGGTTCTCGACCGGGACGAGCAGCTTGTCGCCGTCGCGGTAGTGGAGCTCGATGAACTCGCGGCCCTTGCCCTCGACCTCGACCCTCCGCAGGCCCCGGAAGACGCCGATCCCGTAGTCGGTGTGGACGACGTAGTCGCCGGCCCGGAGGTCCTGGAACTGGGAGAAGAACGGGCGCCGCGCGGCCCGGCTGACGATGACCTTCTCCTCGGTGAAGATGTCCTTCTCGGCGAAGAAATTGAGCTTCTCCTTGGGATAGCCGAAGCCGCCCGGCAGGCCGCCGACGAGGAGGGCCACTTCGGACCGGGGCGGGACCGCGAACGGCGAGTCGGTCTCGAGGACGGGGATGTCGCTCTCGCGGAGGAGCGTCGCCAGGCGCTGGCGCGTCGCGGCGTTGAGGAGATAGATGAAGGAGAGGTCGCTTTCCGCCTGGAGCTTCTTCAGGTACTGGAGGAAGAAGGGGATCCTGTTCTCGAAGCGGGGCACGGGCTGGAACGGGAACTTAAAGGAGACGGACTTCCGGCGCGCCGGCGGTATCCCCAGGTCCTCGAAGCGCAGGGCCTCCTTGCGGACCCGCTGGAGGAGGCGCGGCGAAAAGACCTCGTCCGGAGGGATGGCGAAGACGCCCTCGGTGAGCAGGTCGGCGTACTGGCCGCGGAGCTCCTCGATGTGGGCGTCCCACTCGCAGTCGACGGCTTGGGGATTATCGAGGACGAAGACGGGATCGCGGAGGTGATCCGTCAGCGGGACGAAGTGGCCGGCGAGGAGGAGCGCCTGGGCGGAGAAGCTCGGTCCGAATTCGCCCCGCTCCAGGGCGGCGATCCTCGCGTCGAGATCGCGGGCGACGCCTTTGGACCGCTTCCGGGCGGCGGCCTGCCACCCGTCCAGGAAGTCGGGCGTCGCCGGGTACTCCCGGAGCCCCGGGATGGTCAGGCGCTCGACCCGCTTGAGGGAGCGCTGGCTGGAGATATCGAACTCGCGGAGGGAGGCGATGCGCGAGCCGTCGAACTCGATGCGGAAGGGGTTGGTCTCCCAGGGCGAGAAGACGTCGACGATGCCGCCGCGCCAGGCGTACTCGCCGTGCGAGGCGATCAGGTCCTCCCGGGTGTAGCCGAAGCGCGCGAGCGTTTCGAGGAGGGCGTCGTGGTCGGCCTCGCCCCCGACCTCGAGGGTCGCGAAGAGGCGGGCCAGATCCTCGGGGGCCGGAACGGGCTTGAGAAGCCCGCCGAGCGATGTGACGATGACCGCGGGAGGGACGCCGAGGAGCCGGCGGAAGAGCTTCATCCTCGCGGAGACGACGTCCAGGGGCGGAGGGACCTCGAAATAGGGGTTCTCCGAGAGCGGGGCGAGGGTCGCCAGCCCGGCCTCGGGGGCGAGGCGCGACAGGAAGAACCGGCAGTCCTGCTCGACCTGGCCGAGCGGGGCGGACTCGGAGCGGACGAAGACGATCGGGCGCCCGGCCGTCCGGGCCAGGCAGGCCAGGAGATAGGGCTTGGCCGGCTCGATCACGCCGTGGACCGCGAGCGGCCGCTCCGGCGAGGCCACGGCCGAGGCCAGGGCCTTGAACTCGCCGGTCCGGAGGAGGAAATCGAGGCTCACCGGGGTATTCTAACGGCGGGCCCGGGCGCGGTCAAACACGGGGACATGTACCAGGTACGTGTCCCCGTTCTGACTCAAACCCAGATGGAATCGGGGACATGTCCCCTTGGTACGTGTCCCCGTATCGTCAGGCGTGCGGGATCGAGGTGTAGGAGGAGATCTCGGAATTCGTCGTGACGAGGTCGCGGACCGAGAGCTTGTGGACGCTGTCGTTGCCGGTGAGGCGGGCGAAGTCCTTGAGCTCCTCTGTGGAGACGCGCAGGAAATTGGCCAGCCAGCGGGCGGATTCGTCGATGTCGAGCCGGGCCCGCAGGCCCGGGTCCTGGGTGGCGATGCCGACCGGACAGCGCCCGCTGTCGCAGATGCGGTACTGCTGGCAGCCGATGGCCATGAGGGCGGCCGTGCCGATGGCCACGGCGTCCGCCCCCAACGCCAGGGCTTTGGCGAAATCGGACGAGACGCGCAGGCCTCCGGTCACGATGAGGGTGACGTCCTTGACGCCGTGCCCGTCGAGGTAGCGGCGGGCCCGGTCGAGGGCGTAGATCGTCGGGATCGACGTCGCGTCCTTGATGAGCTTGACGGCCGCGCCGGTCGCCCCGGCCCGGCCGTCGAGGGTGATGAAGTCGGGCCCGGCCGAGAGGGCGAACTCGAGGTCGGCCTCGACGTCGCCGGCGGCGATCTTGACGCCGATGGGGCGGCCCCCGGAAAGCCGCCGGAGCTCGTCGACCTTGCGCTTGAGGTCGGCACGCGTGGCGATGTCGGGGAAGCGCGAGGGACTGACGATGTCCGTCGCCTCGGGGAAGCCCCGGACGGCGGCGATCTCGGCCGTCACCTTGGAGGCCGGGAGATGGCCGCCCATGCCGGGCTTGGCCGACTGGCCGAACTTGATCTCGACGGCGTCGACCTTGCGGAGGTTCTCTTCGGTCGCGCTGTAGCGGTGGGGGACGTACTCGAAGATGAACTTGTGGGCCATGCCCAGCGCCTCGGCCAGGATGCCGCCCTCCCCTGAGCTCATGGCCGTCGCCGCGGCCCCGCTGCCCAGGGCCAGGGCCGACTGGGCCTCCTTGGACAGGGCCCCGTACGACATGTGGCTGACGATGATCGGCGTGCTGATGATCAGAGGCTTCTGCGCCTTCGGCCCGATGACCGTCCGCGTGTCGACCGTCTCGTCACGGTTGAGGGGGAAGCGGGCCAGCTGGGCGCCCTTGATGAGGATGTCGTCCCAAGACACGACGGGCTTGCGCGTGCGCATCGGCTCGACGACCGACTCGCCGACGAGGGCCATGCGGTGGATGTCGGCCATGTGGGTCTCGAGCTCGTCCGAGGGGCGGCGGAAGTCGTCGATGGACGTCTTCTCCCGCACAGGCTCCGCTGGGGCCGGCGGCGGGGGCTCATCATCGAGCCGCTCGAACTCCGACTTGGCCGCGTTGCAGACGGGGCAGGTCCAGTCCGGGAAGAGATCGTCGAAAAAGACGCCCTCGGTCTTCTCGTTGTAGATATAAGAGCAGAAGCGGCAGCGGTATTTGGCCACGATAGACACCCCGGGTGCGGCTATCTTAGCCCAACGCCGCGGGGCTGTCAAAAAAGGGCTACAGGCGCCACCAGTAGGAGAACTTGACGAAGATGTTGTATCTGTCCGAGGCCAGGTGGTTGAACTCGTCCCGGAGGTAGTTGTTGTCGAAGCCGACGAAAAAGACCGTGCCGGGGCGCAGGACCCAGCTCGCCAGGAGGCTGCCGAACAGCTCTTTCTCGAAGAAGTTGTAATCGACAATGGCCCGGAACGAGAGGGTCTTGCTGAACTGGTAGGTCGTCTTCTGGCGGAGGACGTTGTAGTCCCAGTTCCCTTCGCCGTCGGCCCTGTCCCAGAAGGTCTGCTTGCTGAAATCGACCCCGAGCTGGAGCCGCTTGCTGGGCTTGAAGGTGACGGACATGCCGTAGGTGTTGCTATAGCCGAGGAACGCGTCGTCGGGATCGTAGTTGATGCTGTCGCCGGTCTCGAAGAAGAAGACGAACGGCATCCAGCTGATGAACATGATCTGGGACTCGATCGAGAGGCTCTGTTTCTTGAAGTCGAGACCCGCGTACCGCTCCAGCCCGGCCTCGTACATGACGAAGACCTGGTTGAACTCGGTCAGGCGGAACTGGACCTGAGGCCGGATCCAGGTGTCCTGGATCACGCTGTCGGCGTATCCGATGCGCTTGCCGGCCTGGAGGCGGAATTGGACCTGGTTGAGGTACTTCTTGTCGGGGAAGAGGCGGTAGGAGGCGAAACCGCCGGCGGTGCTGTAATCCGTCCGGTTGACGAAGCCGAGAGAAGCCTGGAACTCGGGATGGATGGCCTTATAGTAGCCGCCAAGGGTCCAATGCTTCGTCGTATAATAGAGCTCGCCGTAAAGCCCGGGCGCGAGCGAGGTCCGCTCGCCCTCCGCGCTCGACTTGGAAGCCAGGGCCTGGAAGCTGAAGAAGACCTTGTCCTTGAAGCGGAGCTGGCCATCGAGGCCGCCGAGCCGGCTCCAGGTCCCGCCCCCGAGTTCCTTGTCGGTCAGGGTGAAGCCTATGTAGGAACCCGACCCGACGTCGGCCTTGGTCCGGAGGACGTTGGAGAAGGCCTTCGCATCCGCGGCGCTCGCGCCGTTGGAGATATCCCAGAGGCTCTCGGTGGGGTGCATGTCGTAGGCGGAGAGAAGCCCGTAGGTGAAGCGGCCCGACTTCCCCGAGGCTTTGGCCCCGAAGATCGGGTCGTTGATCTGCCGGGTGTAGACCGTCTCGATCTCGGGCGAATTGAAGATCTCCATGCCCTCGAGGAAGAACGGCCGTTTCTCGTTGTAGCGCAGGGCATAGCGGAGGTTGTAATCGATCCGGGGCTCGTCGGCCTCGATCTGGCTGAAATCGGGGTTGGCGGTCATATCGAGCGTCGTGTTGGAGGAGAGGCCGAGCTTGAAGTTGGCGCCGGGCTCGAAGGCGAACTTTTTTCCCTCGACGGTTTCCCCTCCCCTATGGAGCGAGGTCACGAAGGGCATGACCTCGACGTTGCGGCTGCGCTCGACCGCGCCCTCGATGATGTAGGGCCGGCCGTTCGAGAGGAGCCCGGGGATGTCGCGGGAGTACTGGGGGTATATGATGATCTCCCCGGTCCGGGGGAGATTGCGGCCGAGGACGATGTTCCAGGTCTTGAGCTCGACGTCGGGGAAGCGCAGGCTCTTGAAGGGGATGGCCGCCTCGACGGTGTAGCCCTCGGCGTCGACCTTGCCGTCGGAGAAGAAGACCGTGTCCCAGCTGGCGTCCATGTCATCGTTGCCGCCCTCCTCGATGCGCATCATGTCCATCTGGACGCCGATGGGATTGAGGAGGAAGGCGAAGGCCCGGCGCTTCTCGTTGAAGGTGTCGAGCATGATGAAGATCCAATCGTCCTCGAGGCAGCCGTCGCGGTTGGTGACGGAACAGCGGACCTTGGACGCCTGGGAATCATGGGCGCGGAAGGCGACGTAGAGGTTCTTCTCGTCGAAGCCCAGATAAGCGACGGTCCTCTCGGTCGGGACGCCGTTCTCCTTGGGCGAGAGCTGGACGAACGCTTCGATCTTGAGGGCCTGGGTCTCCCAGACGGGATTGTCGAGGATGCCGTCGATCTTGGGGGCCTCGCTGAGGCGCGGGATGCGGAGAGGTTCCTTGGGGGCGGGCGTCTGGGAGGCCGCGCCGAAAACGGCCAGGGCTCCGGCCCCGGCCAGGAATATCGTTAACGTTATGAGCGTTGTTCGCTTTGTCATGCCTATCTTCTTTCGTTCGGAAAGCCTCGACGTTCTATGTTACGGGGGGGCGGCCCGGATGTTTCACTCCCCACGCCTTAGAATGACGAAGGAAATCCGCAAAAGGTTCCCCCGGCAACAAGACGGTTGCGGGCCCCGGGGGCGATGTCTATAATACCATCAGAACATGCGATCCCGCGGAGGTGCCTTCCCATGAGAATCCCGGCCCAGCGACTTTCCAGATTCTGCCTCGGCGTCCTCGTCATCGCCTTGGTCCTGTCCGCGGCTCCTCCGCTCACCGGCCAGGCGCCCGCCGCCGCCCTCGAGCGGTATCTCGACGGGGCGCCCGACAAGGACGGCGCCGTCCGCCTGGCCGTCTTCAATCCCGAGGTCTTCAACATCCGGGCGCTGGCCGCCCTGAGGAAGAACGGCGTCCTCGACATCCCCGATCTGATCGTCGTCGGCGTCTACCACGAGCGGCAGACCGGCAATTTCGCCGACAGCCTCAAGTATGTCGCCGAAAACGGCCTGGATTGGTTCAAATTCCACGCCGTCACGGCCGAGATCGGCGAGCCGGTCCTGTTCAAGAAGAACGCCTGCACGCCCGAGTTCGAGAAGATCGTCCGGAAGACCGACGGCGTCATCTTCTTCGGCGGGCCCGACATCCCGCCCTCCGTCTTCGGCGAGAAGACGCTCTTGCTGACCAATATCAGCGATCCGTACCGTCATTTCCTCGAAGCCTCGGCCGTGTTCCATTTTCTCGGCGGCTCCCAGGACGAGAAGTTCATTCCGCTCCTCGACAGCCGCCCCGATTTCGCCGTCCTCGGCATCTGCCTGGGCTTCCAGACGCTCAACGTCGGCACGGGCGGCACGCTCGTCCAGGACATCTGGACCGAGGCCTACGTCAAGTCGACCGCCGAGGACGTGATCGCCCTCGGGCCGGAGCAGTGGCACAACAACCCCTATCGCTTCCTGTTCCCTCTCGACAGGCTCATCGGCTACAACTTCCACTCGCTCCAGCTCGGCGACAACGGCCTGTTCGTCAAGGCCATGGGCTTCCGGTCGGCCGACCACCCGCGCATCCTCAGCTCGCATCATCAGGCCCTGGAAAGGATGGGCCGGGGGCTCGTCGCCATCGCCAGCTCGCGCGACGGCCGGATCGTCGAGGCGGTCGAGCACAAGAAATATCCCGGCGTCCTGGGCGTCCAGTTCCACCCCGAGCATCCCCTCCTCTTCGACGCCGAGCCGCGGCACCGCCAGAAGCCGGGCGACGCGCCGACGAGCTTCCTGGCCATCCTCGAGGGCACGCCGCCGAGCCTCGAGTTCAACAAGAAGATCTGGGCCTGGTTCGCCGCCAAGCTCGCCGCCAGCCACGGGAAGTGATTTGACAGTTCCCGACGACAATAGTAGGATTTAAGAAGAAGGTTAAGAAAGGAGGTGCCTGA
>MEYC01000006.1:0-6176 GCA_001775715.1 Candidatus Aminicenantes bacterium RBG_16_66_30
GCCCCGTCGGCGAACGCCTCCCAGTGGCCTCACCAGTTCCAGTGGAAGAGCCGCTAGGGGAGAGGCTTTCGGCTACTTCTGAGGGCCTGTCATATTCTTGAAGTCGATGACCGGGATGATCTTGTCGGGCATGATGCCCCATTGGACGTTCGGGGCCAGCTTCTGGACGAACTCCCACTGGATGATCGTCGGGTTCTTGGTCAGGGCCGCCTGACGGATCTCGATGCTCTTGGCGTCGCCCTCGGCGGCGACGATCTGCTGTTCCTTGCGGATCTTCGCCTGCTCGAGCTTGTTCTTCTCCGTGGTGATGTTCTCGAGAGCGATCTGCTTCTCCTCGAGCGTCTTGGCGTATTCGGCGGTGAAGGTGATGTTGCGGATGACGATCTCGTCGAGGATGAGCCCGTTTGCCTTGAACTTGGGCGCGATCTCGTCGAAGAGGGACTGCTGGGCTTCGTAGCTCCTCTTCGTGTAGAGGTCGACGGCGGCGAACTTGGTCGGTACCCGACGGCCGGAGCTGCGGATCTCCGTCTTGACCACCTTTTCCACGTACTCGCGCTCGGACCCGAGGTTCTGCAGGATCCAGGCGGCTTTGCCCGGCTCGATCATGAACCGGGCCGTGAGCCCGACCTTGATCTGCTGGCCGTCCGAGGTCAGGGCGGAGACGATGATGTCCGGATAGTCGGCCATGCTCGACTGGGGCGTGTCGGAGGCCTCGTAGTTCTTCTTGAGGGTCGGGAAGATGACGACCTTGTCGATGAACGGGATGATCATGTGCAGGCCGGGCTTGAACTCCTGGCGCACGGCCCCGAGGCGCTTGACGACGCCGACCGTGCCGGCCTGGACGGTGACCAGGGACTGGACGATGAGGGCGATAACGACGATCGCCAAAAGGGCGCTGACGGCCAGCCCCTTTTTCCCCCTGAGCCAGGCGTTGAATCCGCCGCTCCCCAGCTTCTCCCGCTGGGCGATCAGGGCGCCCATGATCAGGATGCCGAAGACGAACGCGATGAGATAACCGGTCATGGAAGTTCCTCCTTCCTTTCGAAAGAATCCGGGAGGGATTATAGCCCCGATCGGGGGACAGAGGGAAGGGCCATCATGCCGCGGATTCGATGATGCCGCCTCCGACGACGGTCTCCCCGTCGTAGAAAACGGCCGACTGGCCCGGCGCGACCGCGGCGACAGGCTCGCCGAAATCGACCCGGGTCCGGCCCTCCCCGAGGGGATAGATCGTCGCCGGGGCGGGCCGGCCGCCCGAGCGGACCTTGACCCGGACCCCGGCGGGGGCGGGAAGCGTCTCGAACGGTCCCCAGACCGTGTCGCTGACGGTCGCCGATCGCCGGAGGGTCTCGCTCTCCGGTCCGACGACGAGCCTGTTCTCGGCGGCGTCCAGGCCGACGACGTAGAGGGGGACGGGAAAGGAGATCCCCAGGCCTTTCCGTTGGCCGATGGTGTAATGCCGGACGCCGCGGTGGCGGCCGAGGACACGACCGTCACGGTCGACGATGTCGCCTTCGCGGTCGTCCCGGCCGAGGATGTCGGCGAGGTCGCCGGCGTAGAAGTCCTGGCTGTCCTTCCTGTCGTGGACGGGGAGGCGCTCCTCCCGGGCGATCGCCCGGACCCGGCTCTTGAGCAGGTCCCCCAAAGGGAAGAGGGCGGTCGCGAGCTGGGCTTGGCTCAGGCGGTAGAGGAAATAAGACTGGTCCTTCCGGGCGTCGACGCCCCGCTTGAGCAGGAACCGTCCGGTCGAGGCGTCGCGCTCCACCCGGGCATAATGCCCCGTCGCGAAACGATCGAAAAGGACGCCCGCGCGGCGGGCGGCTTCGGGCAGGACGCCGAACTTGATCATCTGGTTGCAGCGGACGCAGGGATTGGGCGTCGTCCCGGCGAGGTACTTCTCGCGAAAGTCGCGGAGGACGATCTCCTCGTAGCTTCCGGCGCAGTCGACGACGTGGAGGGGGATCGCGAGCCTGGCGCAGACGTCCCGCGCGGCCTCGACGTCCTCGGCTTCGTCGGGGCCGTAGCAGGCGCTCCTGGCCCCGGCGGGCGCTTCCGGGCCGGGCCAGATCTTCATCAGGATACCGGAGACGTCGTGCCCGGCTTTGAGAAGGAGGTGGGCGGCGACAGAGGAGTCGACCCCGCCGCTCATGCCGACGGCGATCCTCATCGGCGCTTTGCCGCGGCCGGGGGACGGCCCTCGACCGCCCGGTTGAGGCTGCCCATGCGGTAGCCCTCGACGTCGAGCGCGGTCCAAAGGTAGCCAAGGGACCTCAGCCGGGCCGCGATCTTCTTGGCCGTGGCGGGCTTCACGATCCGGGCGAGGTCGCCGGCCGGGACCTCGATCCGGGCCAGATCGCCGTGGTGGCGAAGCCGGACGATGGGGAATCCGAGCTTCCGGATGAACGCTTCGCCGTCGCGGATCCTGTCCAGCGTCTCTTCGGTGATGGGCGTTCCGTACGGCACCCGGCTGGCCAGGCAGGGGTTGGCCGGCTTGTCCCAGGAGGGGAGACCGAGCCTGCGCGACAGGATGCGGACGTCCTTCTTAGTGAATCCGGCTTCGAGGAGGGGGCTCGTGACGCCCGATTCCTCGAGCGCCTTCCGTCCGGGGCGGTAGTCGGAGAGGTCATCGATGTTGGTCGCGTCGCAGACGGCGTCGACGCCCCGCGACCGGGCGAGGTCGAGGATCTTTCCCAGGAGCTCTCGCTTGCAGAAGTAACAGCGGTCGGCCGGATTGGCCGAGAAATCGCTCGAGGCGAGCTCGTCGGTCTCAATGAGGACATGCTCGACGCCGAGCTCCCGGGCGAAGCGCTGGGCCGTCCGCTTCTCATCGGCCGTGTAGGTCTGGGAGACCCCGGTCACGGCGATGACGTTCCGCGGCCCGAGGATGTCGCGGGCGATCCGCAGGAGCAGGGTGGAGTCGACGCCGCCGGAGAAGGCGACGATGGCCTTGGGCTTGTTCCGGATGATGGCTCGGAGCTTATCGACTTTCGAAGGGACTTTTGTCATGGGAGACCTTTCAATCCCCCTGGAGCGGCAGGCTCTCCGGGGCCTCGAGGAAGCGGACGAGGTCCTTGGTGAACCGGGCGGCCTCGGCGCCGTCGACAACCCTGTGGTCGAAGGCCAGGCAGAGAGGCAGGGTCTTCCGGACGACGACGGCGCCGCCGGCGACGCGGGCCCGGTCGGCGATCTTCATCGTGGCCAGGATGGCCGCTTCGGGGTAGTTGATGATCGGCGTCGCGAAATCGCCGCCGATGACGCCGACGTTGGTGATGGAGAACGTGCCGCCCTTGAGGTCGGCCAGGTCGAGGGTCCGCTCCCGCGCGGCCTTGGCCAGCGCCTGGATCTCCGCGGCGATCACGGCGATCGATTTCTGGTCGGCCATCTTGAGGACGGGCACGATCAGGCCGTCGGGGACGTCCACGGCGATGCCGATGTTGTAGTATTTCTTGACGACGATCTCGTCCTCTTCCTCGTCGAGGGTCGCGTTCAGCGTCGGGTGGAGCTTGAGGGCCTCGATGAGGGCCTTGACGATGAAGGGCAGGTAGGTGAGCTTGGCCCCGCCCGCTTCGACCTCGGGCCTCATCTTTTCCCGCAGGGCTTCGAGCGGGCCGGCGTCCGCCTCGTCGCAGTGGGTGACGTGGGCGGCGTGGTCGAGGGACTCCCGCATCTTCTTCGCCGTGGCTCGGCGGACGCCGCGCAGGGGGATGCGCTCGAGGTTGCCGTAGAGGTCGAATTTCGCTTTGACCTTGACCGCCGGCTTCTTTTCGGCGGGAGCCGGCCGGAACTCCCGGACGTCGTCCTCCGTGACGCGCCCGTCCGGCCCGGTGCCGCGGACGGAGCCGATCGCGATGCCGAGCTCCTTGGCCAGCGCCCGGACCTTGGGCGTGGCCAGGACCTCGCCGGGTATTCCCGGAACGGCCGCGATCGCGGCGGGAGCGGGGACGGCTCGGGGAGCGGCAGCGACGGACGCGGCCGGGGCGGCCTCGGCCGGGACCTCGCCCTTCTCGCCGATCGTCACCAGCGCCTGGCCGACCTTGACGAGTTCCTTTTCCCTGAAATGGAGCTTCAGGACAGTCCCCGCGTAAGGGGACGGCATCTCGACGACGGCCTTGTCGGTCTCGATCTCGGCCAGGGTCTGATCGACCTGGACCTCGTCGCCCTCCTGGACCAGCCAGCGGACGATCTCGCCTTCGCTGATGCCCTCTCCGACGTCCGGGAAACGAAAGTCTTTGGCCATGTCAGTACTCCATGAGCTTGCGGACGGCCCGCAGGACGCGGTCCGCGTTGGGATAATAAAGATCCTCGGTCTTGGGCAGCGGCACGGTGATGTCGGGGGCCGTTACGCGCAGGACCGGGGCGTTCAGGCTCAAGAGCGCGGATTCGCCGATCGTAGCCGCGATCTCCGCCCCGAGGCCGCAGGTCTTCGGCGCCTCGTGGAGGACGAGGGCCCGGCCCGTCTTTTTGACGGACTCGAGGACCGTCTCCCGGTCCATGGGCGAGAGCGTCCTGAGGTCGACGATCTCGATAGAGACGCCATCGGCCTCGGCGACGGCCGCGGCGGCCCGGGCCACGGGGATCATCGCCCCCCAGGCGACGATCGTCAGATCGCGGCCCTCCCGGACGACGGCGGCCCGCCTCAGCGGGACCTCATAGGGGCCCTCGGGGACCTCCTGTTTTTCGGCCCGGTAGAGCTTGGTCGGTTCGAGGAAGAGGACCGGATCGTCGCTCCGGATCGCTGCGACCAGGAGGCCTTTCGCTTCGTACGGGCTCGAGGGGACGACGACCGTGAGGCCCGGGATGTGACAGAAGAGGGCCTCGGTGCTCTCGGAGTGGTGTTCGAGCGCTTTGACCCCGGCGCCGTAGGGCGTCCGGATGGTCAGCGGCGCGGTGAACCGGCCGCGGGTCCTGTTCCTCAGCCGGGCAACATGCGTGACGATCTGGTTGAAGGCCGGGTAGATGAAGCCCATGAACTGGATCTCGGCGACGGGCCGGAGACCGAGGGCGGCCATGCCGATCGCGACGCCGATCGCCCCCGATTCGGCGAGCGGCGTATCCATGACCCGCTCGGGCCCGAACTTGTCGATGAGCCCCTCGGTCACGCGGAAGACGCCGCCGTCGCGGCCGACGTCCTCGCCGAGGACGACGATCCGGCCGTCCCGCTCCATCTCCCCCGCGAGGGCCTGGTTGATGGCTTGGACCATGGTCATGATCATCGGCGTCCCTCCGGGAGGGAGGCTTTGAGCTCGGCCAGCTGGGCCTCGAGGTCCGGCGGCATCACGGCGTAAGTATGGGCGAAAACGTCCTCCGGAGAGGCCGACGGCCGGGCCTCGGCGTCGGCGACGGCCTTCTCGACGAGGTCCGAGGCCGCCGCCTGGACCTCCTTCTCATAGGCCTCGTCCCAGAGCCCCTTCGCCCCGAGATGGAGCCTGAAGCGGATGAGCGGATCGCGCCGCTCCCACTCCCGGACCTCCTCCTTCGACCGGTAGCGGGCGGCGTCGTCGGCGGTCGTGTGGTCGCCCATGCGGTAGGTATAGGCCTCGATGAGGGTCGGGCCCCCGCCGCCCCGGGCGACGGCCAGGGCTTCGCGGGCCGCGGCGAAGACGGCCAGCACGTCGTTGCCGTCGACCTGGACGCCGGGGAAACCGTATGCGACGGCCTTTTGGGCCAGCGTGGCGGCGGCCGTCTGGCGCGACCGCGGCACGGAGATGGCGAACTGGTTGTTGACGCAAACGAAGACGTTGGGCGTCCGGAAGACACCCGCGAAATTGAGGCCCTCGTGGAAATCCCCTTCCGAGGTCGCGCCGTCGCCGAACGTGGTGACGACCGCGCCGGGGAGCTTCCGGTACTTTAGGGCCATCGCGGCCCCGACGGCCTGGGGGACTTGGGAGCCGACGGGGATGGCGATCGGAAAGATGTTCAGCCCGTCGGGCGTCCGCAGGCCGGCCTCGTTGCCCATCCAGAAATAATAGTAATCGGCCAGCGGATAGCCCAAGGTGATGTAGGCGCCGAGGTCCCGGAAGTAGGGGAAGAACCAATCTTCCCGGGTCATGGCCGAGGCCAGGCCGACGTGCGCGGCCTCATGCCCGAGGCTCGGCGCGAACGTGCCGAGGCGGCCCTGGCGCTGGAGCTTGAGGGCCTTGGCGTCGGCGGCGCGCGTCCGGACCATGCGCTCGTAG
>MEYC01000006.1:6186-15347 GCA_001775715.1 Candidatus Aminicenantes bacterium RBG_16_66_30
CCGCGGCGGCGAGGCCCGGGTCGAGGTCGGGAGCGGCGCGGCCCTCGTCATCGAGGACGCGGAGTCTTTCCCCCTTGAGAGGATCGAAGCGCTCGATCATCGGCGAACCTCCCTGCGATGGGCCCCCGCCGCCCCGGGCAGGGGCGGACCGGCCGGGGCCGGGACCGGGCTCTAGACTTGCTTCAGCGCCCAGTCCTTGAGCTTTTCGTATTCGACCTCGCCGCAGACGGCGTCCTTGGTCTCCATATTCAAGAAGGTGGGGACGCGAAGCTGGTTGCCGCACTTGGGCGCCAGCGCTTCGCGATAACCGCGCATCAAGTCGGCGTTGGCCTCGTCGTGCCAGATCTCGCGCTTGTCGAAGCGGACGGGGATCTCTTGCTCGAGCTTCTCGACGAGGGGCATCATCTTCTTGCAGTGGGGGCATTCCCGCCCGTGGAACATGATCAGCTTGGCCATCACTTCCTCCTGACGAATAATCCGCACCAGCATTCGCCGTCGGCGACGCCTTTGTAGGTCTCGTGGATCGTGAAGTTGCAGGGGCAGACGAGCCTCTGGTCCTCGGCCCAATCCTTGGTCCTCAGCCGGCAGGGGCAGAACTTGAGGCCGTGGTTGCTCTCGTTCTCGGCGATGCCCTTGAGGAGGAGATCGACCTTCTCGCGGTCGGGATTGACCTGGAACACCTGGCCGGCCGCGAAGCTCTCGATAGCCGTCCGGAAGTCTGGCGGGGCCGGTGCGGCGGCGCTGGGCTCCAAGAACCTGCGGGCTTCTTCGGCCGAGATCTCGACGTAGGCGTTGAGGACCTTGCAGGTGGGGCAGAGCTCGGGCGGAGCGACCCCGTAGTGGATGTCGTTACAGACGAAACATCGCCAATACCGCTTCTTCACGTGCCCCTCCAACGCGAATTCTCTACCATATTACTAGGAAATGCTTACCGACGCAAATCCATGACGCCCCCCCGGCCGAGGGGCGTCGTCGGGGAATCTGCCCCGCGCAGGGGTGTTCCTGGAGGAGGCCGTGGGAGGGCGGAGCGGGCACGGATGAAGACCGGGGACCATCATAAGAACGGGGACACGTACAAGTACATGTCCCCTTGGTCCCCGGTCTTCAGAGCGGAGCCCGGAGACGAAGCGAGCCGGCTCGCCGGGCCGGCGAGCGGCCGACGGAAGGAATACCCCGAGCGTAGCAGGGCGGATTCTCCGACGGCGATCCCCGAGGCTAACCTAGAAGTTGATGACGATGGACGTCGTCAGGAACATGTCGAGCTGCTTCAGGGGGACATATACGAACAGCCCGGTCGGCTCGCCCAGGGGATCGAAGAGAGACAAGCTCTGGAGGGCCGGGATATGGGTGAAGATCGTTCGCAGGCTGACCTTCAGGGCGAGGGACTTGGAGATGGATGCCGTCACCGAGTTGATCCAATCGAACCGCCAGTCGGACGTCTTTTTCAAGTTGTCGTCGAAGATGAAATTGGTCGAAACGGACGAGCTTTCGAAGACCTTCTGTTCTCCCTGAACGGTGAGGCGGAAGCCGGCGAAGGACTCCCAGTCCTCCCCGACGTATTGCCTCACGGTATAGGTCAGGGCGGCGGAGGACTTGAGCTGGGCCCTGGCCCTCTCGACCCAAGCGAGGCCGAAGCCGGTCGTGACCATGACCCGGTCGTCGACACCGGCGAAGCGGTTTCGGTCCCAGCTCAGCCCGGCCTGGCCGGTCAGTATTTTGGAGATGCGGCGGTCGTATTGGCCTGACAGGAGATAGTTCTCGGCGACCTTCCGGCTGACGCTGTCCTCGATGATGACGAAGTCGGTTTCCGTGCCCTGGGCGGTGCGCGTCGTCGTCGTGGACCGGCTGTTGAGGATGTAGCCCTTGAAGAGGAGCGTGTCCTTGGTCCACTTGCGGCTGAAGGCCGTGCCGAGGCTGAACGCCGACGTGGACGTGTTGCCGCCCGTGACGACGTAGCTGAGCTCGGCGGTGGCATTCCATGGGCCCAATAGCCCTGTCTTTTTGGCCTCCTGGCCGAGTCCGGCTCCGGTCCCGTAAGCGAATCCAGCCAGCAAGGCCAACGCCGGCAAGGCGCGGCGCGAGGCCGCGTTCCATGATGCCATCGCCATGACGATCTCTCCTCTTAGGACGGGCTTGGTCGACTATTAGACGCCAGAGAGAAAAACGCTGTCAAGGCTTTTCCGCGCCCATCGCGTCGAAATAGAGCGCGGCGGCGCCGAGGATGGCGATCCCCTCGGTCTCCGACACCTCGATCTTCAACCGCTCTTTGGCAAGGGAATAGGCGTACGTCTGGAAGGCCTCCCATAGGGCGGCCCGGAAGAACCGGAAGGACCTGCTGACCGAGCCGCCGAGGACGATGATCTCCGGATCGACCGCGTAGCAGATGGCCTTGACCGCCTCGCCGACGTGGCGGCCGAATTCGGCGAAGATCGCCAGGGCCGGGCCGTCGCCCCGCTCCGCCCGCGCGGCGAGCGCGCGGCCGCTCACGCCGTGGACGCGCTCGAAGAACTGGCCGCTCGCGTAAGCCTCGAGGTTCCGGTCGAGGTAGGAGAGCATGCCGAACTCGCCCGCGCCGCTGTTCGCTCCCGAATAGAGCCGGCCGTTGGCGATGATCCCGGCCCCGAGGCCCGTTCCGACGATGAGGCCGACTGCGCTGTCGTACGGCCGGATCTTGCCGAAGTGCTTCTCGCCGGCGGCGAAGCAGTTGGCGTCGTTGTTGACGAAGGCGGGCCGCCGGTAGCGCTCTTCCAAACGGGCCTTGAGGGGGACCTTCTTCCAGGAGGGGATGTTTTGGACGTCGAACACGGTCCCCGTCGCGAGATCGATGACGGACGGCACGCCGGCCCCGATCCCGGCCACGTCGTCCCGCATGACGGCGTCGACGGCGCCGAAGAGGTCCTCGAGGACGTCCTCCACGGAGCCCCGGCTCCGGACGGGGACCGACCGGACGTCGCGAAGCCGGCCCTCGGCGACGAGCCCGGCCCGGACGTTCGTCCCGCCGAGGTCGATCCCGACGACGACCGGACCGTTCATGCCGCCTCCTTCTTCTTTCTCAGGGCGACCGTCTTGTTGGCGATGAGCGGCCGGGCCCAGAGCCCGATCGACAGGATGTAGCCGAGGGTGAGGTAGAGGACGAACATCCCCTGCCTCAGTCCGAAAGCGTCCCCGAGCCGGCCGACGAGGAGCGGCACGAGGGCCCCGCCGATGATGCCCGTGCAGAGGATCCCGGAGAACGAGCCGTGGTGGCTCGCGACCGAGTTCAGGGCCAGCGAGAAGATGACCGGCCACATGACCGCCGCGGCGAAGCCTACGAGCGGGAACATGACCAGGGCCAGCGGGCCGGGGCCGAACAGGGCCAGGGTCAGGAACACAATCGCCGCGGCCGTGAATCCCAAGAGGACCTTGCGGCTGTCGACGAGCTTGAGGAGGAACAAACCGAGGACGCCGCCGACCGTCATCAGCCCCCAGAAGAGGGCGACCTTGGCCGCGCCGACCGTCTGCGGATCGTAGCCGTGGTAGGTGACGAGGAACTGGGAGATCCAGTTGGCGACGCCCTGCTCCGTCCCGACATAGGCGAAGATGCCGAGGAAATAGAGGATGACGGTCCGGCTCTTGAACAGGGCCTTGTGGGTGGCCCAGGCGCCGGCCCGCTCGTCCTCCTTCCGGACGACGACGGGGAAGCGGACGACGGCCAGCACAATGATCATAACGACGACGAGGACCGCAAAGACCCAATAAACGGCGACCCAGGGAAGGGCCGGCGAGACGAGCTTCGACATCAACCCGACGAGCGGCCTCCCCTCGCCGCCGGGCCGGCCGATGTTCCGGACGAAGTAGGTATAGATGAACGGGCTAAGGAACGAGGCCCCGCCGAAGACGAGCTGGGCCAGGACGGAGTTGAAGGCGTAGTGCTCCTCGCCCCCGGCGACGCGGAGCAGAGGATTGATGGTCACCTGGAGGGCGGCCATGCCGGCCCCGATGAGGAAAAGCGAGACGATGGCCGTCGGGTAGCGGGGCAGGGCCGCGAAGAGCAGGGCCCCGGCAAGCGCCAGGACGAAGGCCCCGATCATGACCGGCTTCTCCCGGACCCGCTCGAGGAGCATCCCGGCCGGGATGGACATGACGCCGTAGGCGATGAAGAAGGCGAAGGGCAGGAGGGCGACGAGGGTCAGGCTGAGGTCGAAGCTCTTGATGATGTCGGGAACCAGCGGCCCGACGATGTTGGTCAGGAACGAGATGACGAAGAAGGTCAGCAGGACCAGCGCGACCATGCCCGGCGAGCGCCGGGAGACGGGTCCCGCCGGGGAAGCGGGAACCATGGGAGCTGGTGGATTGTCGTTCATGGATAGGCGCCGCCTTTCTCGCACTTTTATAAAGCAAATCGGCCGAAATTGAAAGCGCAAGGTCTGGCCGCCGCGAGGAAGTGACGTCCGCTTGACACAGGCCTGTACAAGTTTCATATTGAATGGGGTGATAAGGGCGACCGGTTGCCCGAAGCTTGGCAGAAGTGGAGTGCACGATGACGAGACTCATCCTGTCTTTATGCCTTGTGATGATGCTGGCCGGCAGATCCGGGGTCCCCTCCGCCGGCCTGTCGTTCCCGGATTGGCCGACCGCGGTATTGGCGCCCGGCCTCATGGAGAGCCCGCAGGCCAACCCCCCTGCCGGCCGGACGGGTGGTCGGCAGAAAAAAGATAGACTCCCTTACCGCGGCGATATTCGATCGCGGAGAGGCCATGGGCCGGCCCGCACGACATGGGTCAAGACCTACTGGAGAGAGGGAACATCGGCCCCCCCGGATGTCGGGGTGATCTATGGCTTCCGAATGGCTCAGGCGAATGACGGGGGTCTCTTTTTGCTGGGCCACACCTCTACCCAGATCCCGGCGTCTTATGACAGCTGCGTTCTGAAGGTCGATCCGGCGGGTTCGATCGAATGGCAAAAGGTTTTCAGACAAGGGTCCGGATACGGATATTCTCAGTTCCTGCTCTCGATCTCCCCGACGGCCGACGGGGGATGTGTCGCCGGCGGCATGAGTGCGTCCGGGCTCGTGGCCATGAAATTCGACGCCGATGGTAACGTCGCCTGGCAACGGACGTTCGACCGAGTCGGCACCCTCGAGAGATTCGCCGATCTTCGACAGTCGGAGGACGGCGGTTATCTCCTCCTGGCGAGCTCCGGTCCCGAAACGCTGCCGGGGGTCGTGGACGATCCGGACGTTCTGCTCATCAAACTCGATCCGTTCGGCGATCCGGTCTGGCAGAAGACCTACGGCAGCGCGTTCAAAGAGACCGGCAGCCGCCTCGTTCAGCTAGCGGACGGAGGATTCGCCGTTTGCGGCCACGGGACCTCCCCCTCCGATAGCGCGGAAGAAAGCCTTTTTCTTCTTCGCTTGACCGCCTCGGGCGATATTCTCTGGTTGACCGTCTACCCTGGATGGGACGCTTCTGTTTTTTCGTTCGAAGGGGCCCCGGATGGCGGCTTTATCGTGGCCGGTTATGCCTTTGAAGACGATAGTCAGCTCAAATGGGACGCGTGGGCCATGAAGCTGGCCGCAGGGGGCGCGGTCGAATGGAAGAAGACCTATCATGGGGACTATGCAGACGGCTTCAAGTCCATCCTGCCGACGCCGGACGGCGGATATGTTGCGGCGGGCAGTTTGGACGCTTTCTCCGGGACAAGCGGGCGGGCCTTGCTCGTGAAACTCTTCCCTAACGGGGACGTCGAGTGGCAGAAGGCTTATGGGGGAGAGGATATGCCAGACCGCTATTCCGGAGGCACGGCCGTGGTCTCAGCGCCGGACGGTTCGTTCTACCTCGCCGGAACCACCAGCCTGGCCGGGACCGGCGGCGTGCGTTTCCTCCTGATTAGGGCCTCGGGAGAAGGGCTCGTCGAACGGTTGCCGGGATTCGTCGTGGATGCCGGGCTCGACGCCCATGATTCTTCAGTCGAGGCCCTGCCCTCCACCTTTAGCCCGCAGGACGTGCCTATCCTGCCATCCATCCTCGAGCCAACTCTCCTTGAGGTGGCCATTCGGGGCGGCCTGCTGTTCTCGCCGCCGCTCGACGTCTCCGCCATGACATCGTCTTCCCGATCGCTGGCCCTCATCGATCGGACGACCGTGCTGAACTGGGAACACAATCCGGCCGACAACGATCTCGGGATCGCCAAATACCGGATCTATTCCATAGGACCTCTCTCCCCGGACCATGTCATCCCGGAGGGATCGACGAGGTTCGATGAGGTCCCAGGCGACGTTTCCCGGTTTATCCACGCCCACGTTGGGGCCGGGGGCTATTACTATTGGATATGGGGGGTCGGGGCAGACGGAGGAGAAGGACTGGCGGTCTTCTTGATGCACCCAAGCGCAGGCCGGCGGCCATGAACAAGCTTGCCCTTGTATCGGTTCTCGTCCTCCTTGTCATTTCGGCGGGTTTTGCCGCCGATGGGCCCGGAGTGACGTTCCGGGGCGGCGTATTCTGGCCGTCAGATCCCGATTTCCGAACGATCTATGGCGGCGGTGCGATCTGGGGGATCGAGGCATCCTGGCTATTATGGAATCACATCGAGCCTTGGATCAGCGGCGACCTCTTCATCAAGCAAGGTCATATGATCCCGACCCTCGAGGAGACCAGCATCCGGCTTGTTCCCGTCGCCGCAGGGCTGAGATACGTGGGCCGTATCGGCCCGATCCGTCTTCACGCCGGCGGAGGGGTCGTTTATCATTTCTTCAAGGAAAGCGCCCCTATCGGCGAGATCAGCGATGGAGGCTGGAGCGCGACGGCCGAAGGGGGTTGCAGGATCCCTCTTTCGAAGACCTGGGACCTTGGCTTGAGTTTACGTTATTCCCGCTGCCGGATGCAGCCCCAGGAGCTCTCATTCGACGTCGGCGGCCTGCGAGCGGCGCTGGGGATCGTCTTCCGCTTCAAATGAGGTAAAGCTCTGGCCTGCCTCCCGGCAAACGCGCTCTGTGGCCTGGACTACCCCGGCTACTTGCCCTTCTGCTCCTTTTCGCGCATGAGCTCGACGAGATCGACCGTCTGCGAGAAGTCGCCGAGGAGCCACTTGGCGAAATAGTCCGCCCGGATCCAGAACCAGTAGTCGCCCATGTCGCCGTAGCCGTGGCGCTGGCCGGGGAAGATGAAGAAGTCGAAGCGCTTCCCCGCCTTGATCAGGGCCGCCGCCAGGCGCAGGGTGTTGGCCGGGTGGACGTTGTTGTCCTGGTCGCCGGTCGTGATGAGGAGCCGCCCCTTGAGGTTCTTGGCGATCTCGGAGTTCTTCTCGATATTGTACTCGAACTTGACCTTGCCGTCCTTGTCCACGACCTCCTTCACCCCGTGGTGCTTCTCGCTCCACCAGCGGTTGTAGACGTTGTTCTCGTGGTTGCCGGAGGAGGACACAGCGACCTTGAAGAAGTCGGGGTAGACGAGCATGGCCGCCGTCGACATGAAGCCGCCGCCCGAGTGGCCGTAGATGCCGACCCGGTCGATGTCGATGAAGGGGTGGAGCGTCGCCAGCTGCTCGATGGCCCGCTTCTTGTCGGCCAGGCCGTAGTCGCGGAGGTTGCCGTAGCCGTAGTTGTGGTACCACTTCGAGCGCGTCGGATGGCCGCCGCGGTTGCCGACCTCGATGACGACGAACCCGAGCTGGGCCAGGGTCATGCTCTGGCTGCGGGGGACGAACGTCTTGGAGACGCTCTCCGTCTGGGGGCCGGGGTAGACGTAGGCGATGACGGGGTACTTCGCGTTCGGGTCGAAGTCGAACGGCTTGTACATGACCCCGGAGAGGTCGGTGATGCCGTCGTCGGCCTTGATCTTGTACGGCTCGGGGAACTTGAAACCGGCCGCGGCGAGGGCCGTGACGTCGGTCGCCTCGAGCTCGAGGAGGAGGTTGCCGGCCGTGTCCCGGAGCTCGGACTTCGGGGCCTGGTCGACCCGGGAGTAGGTGTTGACGACGAACCGGCCCGTGTCGTTGACCTCGGCGGCGTGCGAGGCGTCGCCCTTGTCGAGCTGTCTCAGGCCCGTGCCGTCCAGGTTGACCCGGTAGAGATGGGTGTAATAAGGGTCCTCGCCGGGCTCGCGGCCGCAGGCCGCGAAATAGAGGACACGGGCCTTCTCGTCGACCTGCTCGATGCCCACGCCGACGAACTCGCCGGAGGTGAGCTGGGCCTTGAGCTTGCCGTCCCCGTCGTAGAGATAGTAGTGGCCCCAGCCGTCGCGCTCGGACCACCAGAGGATCTCCTTGCCGCCGCCGAGGAGCCGCAGGGACTGGACCTCGACGTAGGTGTTGAGCCGCTCCTCGATGAGGACCTTGACCTCGCCGGTCGCTGTGTCGGCGAGGCAGACCTCATAGCCGTGGAGGTCCCGGGTCTGGCGGCCGAAATAGAGCTTGTCCGTCGTATCGGCGATCCACTGGGCCGGCGGCGGGAACTCCCGCTCGCGGTCGAGGGCCCGCCGCGACGCCGTGAAGATGTTGAGCGTCGGGTCCTTGAACTTCTCGGCCTTGACCTTGACCTTGCCCTTCGTGGCCAGGTCGAAGACGAGGATCTCGGGCTGGGGCTGGTTCTCCTCGCCGGGCATCGAGTACCGGTAGGTCTCGAGCGTCGGCCGCGGGTTGGCCAGCGAGTTGATGACCCAGAGGTCGCCGACCTTGCGCTCGTCCTGGCGGACGCAGGCGATCTTCTTCGAGTCCTTCGACCAGATGATGCCGATGGCCGGCGATCGGAAGTCCTTGCGGTCCTTCTCGTCCTTCTGGAGCTCCTTCTTGTCCTCGTCGTTGACATCCCGGGCGTAGGAATAATGCTCCTCGCCGTCGGTCGTCAGCTGCTCTTCCTTGACCGCCTTGTCGTCGGCCTTCTTCTGGGCCAGCTTGAAGCTCTCCGCGTCCATCGTGAACAGGTTGTGGCCGCGGGCGAAGATGACGGTCTTCTCGTCGGGGGAGACGGAGGCCCAGCGGGGCCGCTTGAGCGGTTCCTTGTAGTCCTCGATGAGGGCGAGCTTGCCGGTCGCGAACTCGTAGGTGAAAGCCAGGATCTTGGTCTTCTTCTCGGGCTCCTTGGGCTTCTCGGCTTCTTTCTCCTTGTTCTTCTCGGTGTCCTGCAGCTTCTCCTTCTCTTTCTCCTTGTCCTGGTCCTCGACCTTGACCTCCTCCTTGGCGATCTC
>MEYC01000007.1:0-24153 GCA_001775715.1 Candidatus Aminicenantes bacterium RBG_16_66_30
GTCGTGCTGTCGAGGTTGCCCGTCGGCTCGTCGGCCAGGATCAGGGTCGGGTTGTTGAGCAGGGCCCGGGCGATGGCCACCCGCTGCTGCTCGCCGCCCGAGAGCTGGTTGGTCTTGTGGTGGGCCCGGTCCTTGAGGCCGACGGCGGCGAGCGAAGCCAAGGCCCGCTCGGTCATGTTGCCGCCGTTTGTCGTCGAATAGAGGAGCGGCAGCTCCGTGTTCTCGAGGGCCGTCGTCCGGGCGAGGAGATTGAAGCTCTGGAAGACAAAGCCGATCTTCTGGTTCCGGACGCGGGCCAGCTTGTTCTTGTCGAACGTGGAGACCTCCTCCCCGTCGAGGGTGTATTCGCCCGAGGACGGGCGGTCCAGGCACCCCAGGATGTTCATCAGGGTGGACTTGCCCGAGCCCGACGGGCCCATGACGGCCAGGAACTCCCCTCCTGTGATCGCGTAGGACACGCCGCGCAGGGCGTTGACCTTGGTCTCGCCGATACAGTAGATCTTGGTCAGGTTCCGCAGCTCGATGAGGTTTCCGGGCATGGCTTTTCTCCTTGGTCCGGCGGCGCTTACCGGCGGCCGCCCGCGGGCCCGCCCATGAACATCATCTGGCCCATGCCCGGGCCCGACGTGGAGGTCGACGACGCCGTCAAGGTGCCGGCGATGACGACGTCTCCTTCCTTGATCTCGCCGCGGATGATCTCCGAATAGGTCGTGTCCGCGACGCCGGTCCGGATGAAGGCCATCCTCAGCTTGCCGGCCTCGTCCATGAGCCAGACGCGGGGCGCCTGCGGACGGGCCCGCCCGCCGGCGCCGTCGCCTACGCCGCCGCCCGGACGCTGGAACGTCATCGCTCCGCCCTGGCCCTGGGGCCGGGCTCCGGCCGGGGCGGCCCCGCCCTCGACCTTGGCGCCCGGCTGGCCGCCTTCGGCCTGCCGCTGGGCCATCATCCGGTCGATCGACTCTTTCATCAGCGCCTGGAGCTCCTCGGCGGGCAGGTTGGGCGTGAAGCGCAGGGCCGCGTTGGACACGCGCAGGACGCTCTTGGCCTCGCCGACGATGATGGAGACGGTCGCCGTCATGCCGGGGAGGAGCTTCTTCTCGGGATTCCCGACGTTGACGATCGTCGTGTAGGTGACGACGTTCTGGACGGTCTCGGGCGAGAAGCGGACCTGCTGGACGATGCCGTTGAACGTCTCGTTCGGGTAGGCCTCGACCGTGAACCGGACCTTCTGCCCTTCCTTGACCTTGCCGATGTCGGACTCGTCGACGCTGCACTCGACCTTCATCTTGGTCAGGTCGGTGGCCACCTGGAAAAGGAGTGGGGCCGTCATGCTCGACTGGAGGGTCTGGCCGACATTGACTTTCCGGACGATGACGATACCGTCGACCGGGGCGCGGATGATGGCGTAGGCCAGATCGACCTTGCTCAGGTCGAGCGTGCTCTTGGCCTGGGACAGGCTGGCTTCGGCAGAAATGAGGTCGCTCTTCGCCCCGAGGTAGGAGGCCTCGGCGGCGTCCATCTCCTCGATCGAGATGAGCTCCTTGGCGAACAGGGACTTGGCCCGTTCATAGCCTTTTTCCGCCTGGGACAGGCTCACTTTCGCCCGCTCGAGCGAGGCCATCCGGCTCTTGTAGTTGGCCTCGTTCTGGTCGATCTTCATCTTCAGGGGCTCCTGGTCGAGCTCGGCCACGATCTGGCCCCTGGTGACGGGGGAGTTGAAGTCGGCGTAGAGCTTCTCGATCTTGCCCGAGACCTGGGCCCCGACGTCGACGATCTCGATCGGGTTGAGCGTCCCGGACGTGACGACCAGGGCCTCGATGTCGCCCTTGCCGATGACCTCCGTCCTATAGTCGACCTTGCCGCCCTTCCCGTTCTTGAAGACGGTCAGACCGAGGATGGCCCCGGTCACGACGACCAGGATGATGACGATCCAGATGACTTTCTTTTTCATGGCGATTCTCCTTTATCTCTCCCGGTCCGGCGGCGGCGCGTCGTCGCCCCGCCGGTCGCGGGGGGTGGTCCGATCCGAGCCGGTGCGGCCCGATTCCTTCCTCCGCCGCTCTTCGTGCTGGCGGATCATTTCTTCCATCTTCTTACGCTGCTCCGGCGTGAAGACCGCGTCGAGCTCCTCTTTGAGCGCCTTGCGGACCTCGCTGAGCTTGGCCAGTCCTTCGGTCCGGTAGACCTTCATCCGCTCCTCGTTCCTCTTGAAGATCTCGCGGATCCGGGCCTGCTGGTCCTCGGTCAGCCCGAGCTCCTTAGCCCAGGCGTCGAGGGACGGGACATGGGTCCGGTCCGAGGAGGGCCGGCGGTACTTCTTGTGGACGACGTACCGTTCGCCCAGGATCCCGGCGGCGACGCCGAGGCCGAAAACGACGAGGAGGGTCAGGGCGACGAGAATCTTGTATTTCGTCTTCATGGCGTCGGTCTCCTCATCGGCGTTTTCTCGTCCAGCGACGCGAACATGAGCATCATCGTCCGCGTTTCCGACTTGTCCGACGCGAAGATCAGGCTCGTCTCGGAGATCGGGTCGGCATTCTCGAGGAGCAGGGCCTCCGATCGGGTCATCTCGCTGGCCTGCGGCGTGATATAGAGGACTCCGCCGATCAGGACGACGAGGGCCAGGAACACGGGGATGGCCCGCAGGCTCCACCGTTCCCAGAACAGGAACGGGACGATCTCCGTCTCCTCCCGGAGCCGGGGCTCGAGCCGCTCCCAGAACCGGGGGAGAGGCTCGGCGCTGCGCCCGTCCCGGAGGAGGGCGAGCATGGACCGGTACTGCGCCGCCGCCTTCCGGCAGACGGGACAGGCCTCGAGGTGCTCCGCGAGAAGGCCCGCGGCGCGCCCATCGAGGCGGCCGTCGAGGGACTTCAGGAGCCACTTTTCGGCTTTACGACAGTTCATATGTCCCTCCTTCAGCCGCAAGATAAGGGGCCAGCTTGGCCCGCAGCATCCGCCGGGCCCGGTGGAGCCGTGAGTCCACGGTCCCCGGCGACAGCCGGAGGATCCGGGAGATCTCCTCATAGGCCAGGCCCTGGACGTCCCGCAGCGTCAGGATGACCCGATACTTCTCGGGCAGGCTCTCGACGAACTTCCGGACGAGCGTCCGGCGGGATTCGGTCTCCCGCTCCTGCTCCGCCCGCTCAGCCTGCTCTCTGTCCGAGAAGGAGACCTCGGGGACGTCGTCCAGGGAGATCTCCTTGGCCCGGCCCTTCTTCCGCAGATAGTCCTTGATATGGTTGACGGAGACGCGGTAGAGCCAGGTCCCGAACTCCGCCTTTCCGTGGAACCGGGGCAGGGCGAGATAGGCCTTCAGGAAAATCTCCTGGGCCAGGTCGTCGGCCGCCTCCCGGTTCCGGGTGAAGCTCAAAGCCATGCTGAACACCTTGGGCTGGAATTTCCTGACCAGCTCTTCAAAGGCCTCCGGGCTTCCTTCTTGAGCCAGCCGGACCAGCTGTTTCTCTTCCATGCGGATAATCTCACTTGTCCTCCGCACCCTATTAGACGGGGGGAGGGTCGAAAACTTCCGAGGGCCTGGCCGTTCCCGTCAATTATACAGGAATCGGGCCGCCCCTAAAAACGCCCGGCAAAAACGTCGGAAGGTCCGACAATTTTGTCGGTCTTTTTGGGCGCCGATTTATTCATTTTATTTATTTTCATATAGATAGAAGATGGCACACCGTTCGCATATAGGACCGGTGAAAATGACTTAGGAGGTCATAAGATGAAAAAGATGGTAGCACTCGCGGTCGGGTTCCTCCTCGTGGGCCTCGCCTTCGGCCTGGCCCAGGAGAAAGCCCAGGAGCAGGCCCAGGCCAAGACAGAGCTCAAGGCCAACGGCCAAGTTCAGCAGAACAAGGTCCAGGCGAAGTCGGAATTCCGGCATCGCAACCGGATCGCGTTCGTCGACGAAGATGGCGACGGCATCAACGACCGCGCCAAGGACGCCGACGGCGACGGCATCCCCAACGGCCAGGACCCCGATTGGACCAAGCCGGCCGATGGCACCGGCTACAAAGCCCAGAGTAAGATCGGCCAACCTGACGCCTCCGGGATGACCCAGGGCCAGAAGGCCGGAAAGATCACCAAGTCCAGCTTCGGCAAGGGCTCCTTCCGGACCGGCATGTCGGGCGCCGGAAGGGCGACGGGCGCCGGCGTCTGCGACGGCACCGGTCCCAAGGGCAGCGCACAGAGAAAAGGCCGCCGCTAAGGCGGGACCCGAGGCCTCCTCTCCGCCGGCGCGGGGAGGAGGCCTTCATTCTTGATTGATCGGGGGATTTGCATCATGATAATAAGGAAGATGCGGCATATCGTCCTTCTTGTGCTCGTCACGGCCGTTTCCGTCCAGGGCGCGACCGTCACTCTGACGTTCCATCAGCACGCGACACAAAACCTGTTCCAGACGAGCGATGCCGTCGCCGAGCAGATCTCGGCGTTCTCGCTCGCCTTCAACCAGGACATCTCGTCCCTTTCGCTGTTCGCGAACGTGGGATATTCGGCGTTCCACCAGACGGGCGGGCTGAGCTATTTCGCCGCCGACCTCGGCCTCGATCACCTCGTTCCGGCCGGCGCCAAGAGCGCCTTCTACTTCGCGGCCGAAGGGGCCGGGGCTTTTTACGGCCAGGAGTACGAAGCCTTCAGCACGCTCGGCGGCAGCCTGACCGGGGTGTTCAAAACCTATCTGGCCCCCTCCTCCATTCTGAGGGTCCAATGGCAGGGGATGTATGCCTCGTACGCGGACAGCCTGTTCGATTTCCTGAGCCACGCCGCGTTGCTCTCGATCGACAAGTATTTCCCGACCCAGACGACCCTGAAGGCGGACGCGGAATACGGATACAAGTATTTCCTCCATCCTTTCGTGCCGGAGACGGCCGACCCCCTGCCGGAGGGCGGGGCGGTCGTCATGGGCGCGGGCGGCGGGGGCGCCGGGAGCTGGGGCAGCGGCGCGGGCTGGGGCGGCCAGCGCTATGAAGGCGGCAACGGCTTCATCCCGCGGGCCGGGGAGGGCGGCGCCGGCATCGGGCATGTCTCCGCATCCGTCCTCGCGGCCCAAGGCATCGGAGACGTCGTCGGGCTGAGCGCTTCGGCCATGAGGCAATGGATCGTCTCCGGGGAGAATCCCTTCATGTCCATCGAGGAGTTCTATCTCGTGCCGAACCCGAGCTCCGATGCTTTTTCCTGGGACGGCCATCAGCTGACCGGCCGGATAACCCTGGATCTTCCCTGGAGCGTCGAGATCAAGGCCGGCTACACTTATTCCGACAAGACCTATCCCGGCGTCGAGAGCATGGGCCTCGACGGCCTGCCCCTCGGCATCATCCGGAACGACGTCCGGCATCTCTTCGAGGCCCGGCTGGAAAAGAGCTTTCGCTTCTTCTCTGTCTTTCTGGCCTATTCCCACATCGACAACGCCTCGACCGACCCGCTGTTCAACTGGAGCAGCGGCTACGTCATGGGCGGATTCCAATGGAACCTTCCCGCCCGGAGGAAAGGAGGGCTCTCATGAGACGGCAGGCCTGGCTCATTCCCGTCCTCGCCGCGCTCGCCGCGATCCCGGCGGCAGGGCAGACGACTCCCGAACACTATTACGACGTCGATAAGGAGGTCCGTTTCGAGGGGGCGGTCCGGGAGATCGTCCTCGAGCCCCGCTATAAGGGCTCGGCCCCGTTCCTCGTCCTGCGCGTCGAAGAAAGCGGGCAGAAGACGATGGTCACCGTCGAGATCAGCCCCTCCTGGTTCTTCGGCAAGGACATCCACGGCGGCGAAAAGGTCAAGGGCATCGGGTCCCTGTCCGTAGGGCCGGACGGAACGCGGACGATCATCGCCCGGGAGCTCCAGTTCCGCGGGGAGACCGTCACGCTCAGGGACAAGCGCGGCTTCCCCAGCTGGCAGGGCGGCCCACGGTGGCGGCGCGGCATCCGAAGGTTCGGCGGCTTGTGAAACGGCGAAGCGTCTTCCTTTTCTTCGTTCTCCCGTTCCTGGGGGTATTGATCTTCTTCGCGCTGTCGTCGCTCCTCACCCAGGCCGACCTGAAGAACAGGACGGCGTCTCTCGTCCGCGACCAGCTCGCGGCCACGTCCGGGATCCTCGGGACAACGGTCGCCCACTTCCTGGACGACGGGAGGTCCCCGGAGGAAGCCCTGGGCGCCATCCGGTCCGAGGAGGACCTGTATTTCGTCGCCCTTCTCGACGCGGACAAGCGCGTTCTGGCCTGGAACTCCCGGTTCGAGGGCTACCTCCCCATCTCCCTCCGGGAGGCGCGGGAAGGGACGTCGGGCATCATCGATTCCCCCGCGGGGAAGATCTTCAGCCTCCTCTCGGCCGTCACGGCGGCCGACGGCCGCGGCTATCATCTTTACTTGGGCTACGCTCTGACGGGGATGGAGGAGATGATCGCCCTGTCCCGGCGCACGTCGCTCCTCCTCGCCGGGCTCATCCTCCTCGCCGGCGGGCTCTTTTTCCGGGGCCTGTTCCAGCTCCAGTCCCGGTACATGACCAAATCCCGCGAGGCCGAGGCCGAACGCCTGGAGAAGGAAAGGTTCCGGGAGGTCTCGGCCTTCACTTCGGGCGTCGCTCACGAGATCAAGAATCCCTTGAACAGCCTCGCCCTCGTCCTCGAGCTCCTGGGCCGGAAGGTCCCGCCGGAAGCGAAAGGGGACGTGGATCTCGGCAAGGCCCAGGTCCGGACGATCGCCCGCATCGTCGACCGCTTCTCCCGCGTCGTCAAGGCCGTGCGGCCCGACGTCGCGCCTCTGGCCCTCGACGACATCCTCAGACAGGCCGCGGAGAGCTTGGCCGCCGAGGTCCCGGGCGCGTCGTCGCGGGTCTTCGTCGAGGCCGCGCCGGGCGTTCATCTGGCCGGCGACCGGGACCTCCTCGTCCAGGCCCTCCTCAACGTCCTGAAGAACGCGGTCGAGGCCTCGCCGGACGCGCCCGTCCGCGCGGGCGGCCGCCGGGCGGGCAAGAGGATCGAGATCTGGGTTCGCGACGGCGGGCCGGGCTTGGCCCCGGAGGCGGCGGCCCGCGTCTTCGAGCCGTTCTACACGACCAAAGAGAAGGGGATGGGCATCGGCCTGTACCTGACGAAAAGGATCATCGAAGCTCACGGCGGAAAGATCGAGGCCCGCAGCGGGGACGGTCAAGGGGCCGAATTCCGGATCGAGCTTCCTGGAGCGTGACATGAACGAGCCCCTCATCCTGGTCGTCGAGGACGACCCCGTCCAGCGCCAGCTCGTCCGGGAGAACCTCGAGGCGCACGGCTACCCCGTCGTCGAGGCCTCGTCCCGCAAGGAAGCCCTGGAAGCCGTCCTTCGCCGGCCCGTCGACGTGGCCGTCGTCGACTACAAGCTCGGCGACGAGACGGGCATCGATGTCATCAGGGACATGCTCGCCGCGAACCCTCTGGTGACGCCGGTCATGGTCACGGCCTACGGCAACATCGAGAGGGCCGTGGAGGCCGTCCGGGCGGGGGCCTACGACTACATCGTCAAGCCCCTCGACTTCGAAAAGTTCCTCCTCATCCTCGAGCGGGCCGCCGAGCGGCAGAAGCTCCGGAAAGAGATCTCCGTTCTCCAAGAGCGCCTGGAGGAGAAGCTCAGCTCCAAGAACTTCGTCTTCGCCTCCCCGCTCATGGAGGAGGTCGCGCGCCTCGTCGTCCGGGCCGCGCGGAGCGAGGCCACGGTCCTCATCTCCGGTGAAACGGGGACGGGCAAAGACCTCGTGGCCCGGATGATCCACCAATCCTCGCCCCGCGGGAAGGGCCCCTACGTCGCCCTGAACATCCCGGCCCTCCCCGAAACGCTCATCGAGGCGGAGCTCTTCGGGGCCGAAAAGGGGGCCTTCACCGGCGCTCACGAGCGGAAGATCGGAAAGTTCGAGGCCGCCTCGGGCGGGACGGTCTTCCTCGACGAGATCGGCGACCTCTCCCCCGAGGCCCAGGTCAAGCTTCTGCGCTTCCTCCAGGACCGGGAGTTCACCCGTCTCGGCTCCAACCAAGCCCTCCGGGCCGACGTCCGGGTCATCGCCGCGACCAACCAGGACCTCGACGCTCTGATGAAGAAGGGCCGTTTCCGGGCCGATCTCTTCTATCGCCTGAACGTCATTCCCATCGCCGTGCCGCCGCTCCGGAAGAGAAAAGATGACATCCCCGTCCTCGCCGACTTCTTCATCAAGAAATACGCCGCGCGGGAGGGCAAGAAGATCCAAGGGATCACCCGCGAAGCGCTGGGCGTCCTCGTGGGCCACCCCTACCCTGGCAACGTCCGCGAGCTCGAGAACGTCATCGAGCGGGCCGCCGTCTTCGCCGAACGGGACGTCCTCGGCGTCGCGGACCTCCCCCTGATCTTCACGGAGACCGCAGGCGAGGATCCCGGCCCCGCCGGCGATTCCCTCGTCGACAAGGTCCGCCGGCTCGAAGCGCAGGAGATCCGGATGGCCCTCCGGGAAGCGGGCGGGGTCAAGAGCCGGGCCGCTCGCGCCCTGGGCATCACGGAGCGGATGCTCGCCTACAAGATGAAGTCCTACGGCCTCGCGTCCGGTCCGGCCGACGAGCCCGGCCCGGGCCGGCCTAGCCGATCTTGACCGGGGCCTTGGCCAGACCGCCCCGGGTCGACTGGATGGCCACCTCGGCCTCGCCCTTCGTGCCCGGCTTGACCTTGATCTTCCAGCGGACCTCTTTCCTCTCGTTCTGACGGATATACCCGATGTCCTGCCGGGCCCGGACTCCGACGAGCTCGGCCCCGGCCGGGAGCCGGACCGAGGCCGCGTCGGGCCGGACGATCTTGACCCGGTCGGCCATCTTGAGGGCCGTCGGCAGGAAGCCCTCGTTGGTGAAGACGGCGACGATCTCGAACGTGTCCGTCTCCTTCCGGACCGGCTTCACCTCCGCGGAGACGACCTTCACCTGGGGCAGCGACCGGGCCAGAAAGAGGTTGAACAGGGCTTCTTTCTTGATCCATTCCTCGAGGATCTCGACAGGCGGGTTCTGGCGCCAGAACTTGGGATTGAAGCCGCCGATCTCGACCTCGCCGAGCGTCGGATGGGAGGCCTTCGTCCAGGGCTTGAAATAGCGCCCGCCGAGCTCCTCGTCGATGAAGCGCAGGCTTTCGAGGTCGGTGACGCGGCCGTCGCCGTCGTAGTCCTTGACCCGCCCGCCGTTCCAGAGCTCGTCGCCGTACCAGACGGCGCCGTAGTAGAGATAGCCGAAGTCGGGGGAGTGGCCGAAGAGCGGCCGCCCCTGGGGTTCGCTCGGGACCTCGAAGCCCATCTCCGCGGCCCGGGCCCGCGTATCGCGGTCGTCGCGGCCCATGTTCGCATAGTCCCAGTAGGTGTCCCCGGCGTACGGGTAGCCGGTGATCTTCTTGCCCTGCTCGTCGAAGTACTGGAAGATCTTCATATCTTCCGGGAACATCGATTCGCTCATCCGGCTCGTCGAGGGCCCGTGGAGGAGCATGGGAACGGTCGTGTCCATGGTCTGGACGACGCTGACGTTGGGGTGCTCGAGGAGGAACGTGAAGACGGCCCGCGTCTCGGGCTCCGAGAGCGGGTATTCGCCGGCCCCGCCCTGCGTCCAGCCGCGGCCGGTCAGGTCGCGCCCGGGCATGGGCCGCCAGTTCTCGGGATAATTGCGGTGAAGGTCCAGCCCGCCGATGCCGTCCTCGTTCACCCGGCCGTCGCCGTCGTTGTCGATCCCCTCCGCGGAGAGGGCGTAATCGCCCTTGCCGGCCTCCGCCCGCTTCATGAGCCGGCCCGACGGGTCGGCGGGATCGACGGTCATGCTGCCCTTGCCGGGCTCGACCTTCTTGCGGACCTGGAGGATGAAGCCGTCGCCGTCGAGGTCCTCCGGCGGATCCTCGTCGAGGAGGCCGTCGCGGTCATCGTCATAGGGGCGGACCGTGCTCCGGTTCGATTGGGCCGTGTTGAGGTAAAGCTCCGAGCCGTCGGGATTGTTCTTGACCCGGACGTAGATCGCCTTGGTGTCGACGAGCTCGGTCAGGGCGGCGTCCTTTCCGTAGCCGCCGAGGATGTATCCGGCGAACCAGAGGGCCGACTCGGCCGCCGTGACTTCCCCGGAATGCCGGTTGCCCTCGATGAACATGGCCGGCTTGTCCGTGTCCCTGCCGGTCGACTTGTTGGTGATCGTGATCTGCCAGATATCGCGGCCTTCGAAGGACTTGCCCACGGAGTAGAGATCGACCAGCTGGGGATAGTCGGCGGCCCATTTTTTCAGGAAGGCGACGACCTCGTCATAAGTATGGTAGTGGAGGAAGTCCATCTCGCCGGGCGTTCTAGCCTTGATGAAGGGAGTATCCGCGCGGGGGAAGTGACTGGCCCCGTGCCGGACGCCGCCGACGATGTAGGCCTTTGTCGGCCGCGGCTCGAAGCTCTCTCGGCCGCGAGGCCCCGGCTCCTGCGCCGTCAGGGCGACGAGCCCGGCGGCCGCGAGTATCGCGAGAACGGTCATCTTTCGCGCGCGCTTGTCCATGTTTCCTCCTTATCGGCAAGTAAGCGGAGGATAGTCGGAATCTACGGCCGAGTCAACCGTTCAGCTCCCGACTGGGCCTATGCGCATAGGCCGCGGAGGGCTTTCGGGGATCGTCAGGAATCCACCCTGCGGAGCAACTCGGAGCGGCACTTCTGGGGAGTATCTTCGCAGGGATCTTGGGGGACACGTACCCAAAGTACATGTCCCCTCTTCACCCCTGCGCGGGGTGGATTCCATGACGATAAGCCGAGAGGCAGCGGGAATAGGAGCTGAAGGTGTCATCGGAGTGAGCATAAAGCGGTGATTTAGCCGGCATCGGGACGGAGACGTCCAAGTCGGCTCCGGACCGGGACGGCGTGAAGAATCACCGCAGCGAACGGAGATGATACCCGAAGCTCCTCCGCGGCCGCCGCGAGGATCAATCGGGGAGCTTGAGCAGGGCGACGGCGTAGCAGGCGATGGCCCGCTTCTCGCCGACGGGCCCCAATCCTTCGTTCGTCTTGGCCTTGATCCCCAGGGCGCCTTCCGGGAGGCCGAGGACGGGCGCGAGGGCGGCTTTCATGGCCGCGGCGTACGGCCCGATCTTCGGCTCCTCGGCGACGACGACGGCGTCGACGTTGACGATCTCGCCGCCCCGCCGCCGGACGAGGCCGACGACGGTCGCGAGAAGTCCCGTGCTCCGCGCGCCTTCATAGCGCGGGTCGGTGTCGGGGAAATGCGCGCCGATATCGCTCTCGCCGAGGGCCCCCAGGAGGGCATCCATGACGGCGTGGATGAGGGCATCGCCGTCGGAGTGCCCGCGGAGCCCCGCGCCGTGGGGGATCTCGGTCCCGCCCAGAATGAGCGGCCGCCCGGCCTCGAGCCTGTGGATGTCGTAACCGAATCCTATCCTATGCATCGAGAAGCGCCTCCGCGATATTCATGTCGACCCGGGTCGTGATCTTGACGTTCCTCGGGTCGCCCGCGACGGCCGTCACGGGGATCCCCAGCCGCTCGGCCAGGGCCGCCTCGTCGGTCCCGTAGAAGCGGTCCCGCCGGGCCGCCTCCAGGGCCTTCTTCAGAACCTCGAACCGGAAGCCCTGAGGGGTCTGCGCCCGGGCCAGGACGGTCCGGTCGACGGTCCCGGCGACGCGGCCTTCGCGGACCTCCTTGACCGTATCCTCGATCGCGAGGACCGGCACCGCCGCGCCGTCCGCCCGGGCCGCCGCGATGACCCGGCTGATGAGCTCCGCGCCGATGAGGGGCCGGGCCCCGTCGTGGACGAGGATGACCTCGGGCGCCGCCGCACCGAGCAGGCGAAAACCCTGCCAGACGGAATCTTGCCGCCGCTCGCCGCCGCGCACGCAGTCGACGACCTTGGAGTAGCGCATCCGGTAATGCTTCAGGCCTTCGTCGTCCGGGAGGACGAGAACGATGCTGTCCACCTCGGGATGGGCCTGGAACGCCTCGAGGGTCCACTCGAGGACCGGCTTGCCCTTGAGGTAGGCGAACTGCTTCGGCTCGCCGAAGCGCGTTCCGGCGCCGGCGGCGACGATGATCGCCGAGGCCCGGCTCACCTCCCCTCCCCGTTGTTGAAGCGCCCGAAGATCATCTTCCCGACCGTCGTCTGGAGGACCGACGTGACGGTGACGTCGATGGTCTGGCCGATCATCCGGCGCGAGTTGTCGACGACGACCATGGTCCCGTCCTCGAGGTAGCCGACGCCCTGGTCCTTCTCCTTGCCCTCCTTCAGGATGAAGACGCTCATCGTCTCTCCGGGCAAGGCGACCGGCCGCAGGGCGTTGACCAGATCGTTGATGTTCAGGACCTTGATGCCGTGGATCCGGGCGACCTTGTTCAGGTTGAAGTCGTTGGTGACGATCTGGCTGTCCGTGGCCTTGGCGCACTCGATGATCTTGGAGTCGACGTCGTGGACCTCGGGGAAGTCCAGCTCGGACAGGACCACCTCCACCTGGGACGACTTCTGGAGATGGTCGACGACGTCGAGGCCCCGGCGGCCGCGCTGGCGCTTCAGGGCGTCGGGCGAATCGGCGACGAGCTGGAGCTCCTTGAGGACGAACCGGGGCAAGACGAGCGTCCCCTCGATGAACCCGGTGTCGCAGAGGTCGGCGATGCGGCCGTCGATGATGACGCTCGTGTCGAGGATCTTATGGCTCCGGCCGGGCCGCTTCTCTTTGAACAGCCCGGCGATGTTGGCCGGCTCGAGCCACTCCGGTTTCTTCGTCCCGATGAGGAGCCCGATGTAGGGCATGATGACCAGGAAGAAGATGCGGATGAAGGAGTCCATCTCGGGCGTGCGGACGACGGAGCGGTAGACCGCTCCGAAGAACCAGCCGAGCAGGAGTCCGGCGAGGAGGCCCCACCCGGCGCTCCAGAGGACCCGGAACTGGACTTTGCGGATGCGGGTCTCCAGGAACATCATCAGGGCGCCGGCCAGGAAGGCCGCGCCCGCCCCGTAGGTCGCGTTGAGCCGGAACGGCGGGTAGAAATAGCCGCCGATCGTGATCAGGCTGAGGACAAAGGCCCGGAAGATCCAGATACCCATGAGTCCGATCCTTTATATATGCCGAGAGATTAGAAGACGCGCTGCAGGGCCTCGCGGACGGTCTTCGCGCCGAGGCACTCGATCCCCGGAAGGTCCTTTCGGTCCAGGCTGGCCAGGTTCCCGGCCGGGAGGAGGACGGTCCCGAAGCCGAGGGCTTGGACCTCCTTGATCCGGACGAGCGGCTGGCTGACGGAGCGGATCTCGCCGCTCAGGCCGACCTCCCCGAAGAAAGCCCAGTCCCCGGGCAGGGGCATGTTCTTCAGCGACGAGACGACGGCCATGACCACGCCGAGGTCGGCCGCCGGCTCGTCGATCGACAGCCCCCCGGCGACGTTGAGGTAGATGTCCTCGCCGGCGAAGCTGTACCCGGCCTTCTTCTCGACCAGCGCTAGAAGCATGGCTGTCCGGTAATGGTCGAGGCCGATCGTCATGCGACGCGGGTTGCCCGAGAAGAGCGTCGAGGAGACGAGGGCCTGGATCTCGGCCAGGAGCGGCCGCGTCCCCTTGAGCGTGCATACGACGGCGCTCCCGGCTTCTTCTCGGGGCCGCTCGCGGAGAAAGAAGGCCGATGGGTTGAGGATGGGCTGGAGCCCGGCGGCGGTCATCTCGAAGACGGCCAGCTCCGAGACCGGCCCGAACCGGTTCTTCATGGCCCGGAGGACGCGCTGGCTGTGGTCCCGCTCCCCTTCGAAGAGAAGCACGACGTCGACGATATGCTCGAGGGACTTCGGGCCGGCCAGGGAGCCTTCCTTGGTGATGTGGCCGACCAGGAACGTGGGGATCTGCCGGGTCTTGGCGAAGCGGAAGATCTGGTTGGCCGCCTCCCGGACCTGGCTGATCGTCCCCGGCCCCGAGCTCATCTTGGCCGAGAAAACGGTCTGGATGGAGTCCACGACCATGATCTTCGGCGCCAGGCGCTCGGCCTGCGCCAGGATGCGCTCGAGGTTGGTCTCGGCGAGGAGGAAGAGCCGGCCGTCCCGGACGCCCAGCCGGTCGCCCCGGAGCTTGATCTGTTCCAGGGACTCCTCGCCCGAGACGTAGAGGACCGTGGACTCGCCGCCGGCCAGGTCCCGGGCCACCTGGAGGAGGAGGGTCGATTTTCCGATGCCCGGCTCGCCGCCGAGGAGGACGACCGAGCCCGTGACGAGCCCGCCGCCCAGGACCTTGTTGAAGTCCTCGATGCCGACGCCGATCCGCTGCCGGGGGATGTTCTGGACGTCCTGGTAGAGGACCGGCTCGGTCGGGGCGAAGACGAGCCCCCCGGACGGGGCCTCCTCTTCGATCTCCTCGACCAGGGAGTTCCACTCCTCGCAGGAGGAGCACCGGCCCATCCATTTGGGATAGCGGGCGCCGCAGCCCTGGCAGATGAAAACGGTCTTGTCCTTCATCGCCGCCCGCCGCGCAACCTGGGATTATTCACTCTTGGTTCTTCGGATTTAACTGAAGAATGCGGCGTTATCATGATAAGCCCAGGTTCAATACTCCGGGGCGAACTGCTCCATGTCGGCGAAGCGGGCGTACTCGCGGATGAAGGCCAGCTGGATGTTCCCGATCGGGCCGTTCCTCTGCTTGGCGATGCTGACCTCGGCGACGCCCTTGAGCGTCTCGTCGTCGGGGTGGTAGAACTCGGGCCGGTAGATGAAGACGACGACGTCGGCGTCCTGCTCGAGGGCGCCAGACTCCCGGAGGTCGGAGAGCATCGGCTTGGGCTCGCGCCGGCCCTTCTCCGGGGCCCGGCTGAGCTGGGAGATGCCGACGACGGGGATGCGCAGCTCCTTGGCCAGCTCCTTGAGGGACCGGGAGACGAACGACATCTCCTGGTTGCGGTTCTCGAACCGGCCGCCCGTCCGCATGAGCTGGATGTAGTCGACGAAGACGATGTCGAGGCGCTGCTCCATCTTCAGGCGCCGGCACTTGGCCTTCATCTCCATGATCGTCAGGGCCGCCGACTCGTCGATGAAGATGCGGGCCCGGGAGAGGGCTTCCCCGGCGAGCTTGAGCCTCTCGAACTCGCGGTCGCTGACGAACCCCGTCCGCGTCTTCTTGATGTCGATCTGGGACTCGGCGCAGAGCAGCCGGATGACGATCTGCTCCTCGGCCATCTCCATGGAGAAGAAGCCGACGGCCTTGTCCGTCTTGAGGCCGACGTGGTGGGCGATGTTCAGGGCCAGGGCCGTCTTGCCCATGGACGGCCGGGCCGCCAGGATGACGAGCTCGGAGGGATGGAACCCCGCGGTCAAGCCGTCGAGGTGGCGGAACCCGGACGGGACGCCGGTGATGGCCTCCTTGCGCTCGATCATGCGCCGGATGGTCTCCAGGGTCGGCCCCGTCAGCTGGTTCATGGGCCGGAAGCCGGGCTTGATGCGCTGCTCGGCCACCTCGATGATGGCCGCCTGGGCGGCGTTGAGCAGCTCGTCGGCGTCTTCTTTCTGCTCGTAGCTCTCCTGGATGATCCGCGTCGACGACAGGATCAGCCGCCGCAGGAGGGCTTTCTCCTTGATGATCTGGGCGTAGTATTCGACGTTGAGGTTGCGGGGCACGCCGTCGAGGAGGGCCGAGAGGTAGGAGGCCCCGCCGATCTCCTCGAGGATGCCGGACCGCTGGGCGTCCTCGGTCAGGGTCAGGAGGTCGACCGCGAGGCCTTTGTCGACGAGGGCGACGATCCGCTCGAGGATCTTCCGGTGGGCGTCCTTGTAGAGGTCTTCCGGCGAGATCGTCGACAGGACAACGTTGAGGCTCTCGTTCTGGACGAGGATCCCCCCGAGGACCGTCCGTTCGGCCTCGAGGCTGTGGGGCGGCGTCTTTTTCAGGAACATCAAGTCGAGTTCCATGGCCACCTCGGCCCGGCCGCGCCCGGCCGGGATACGCTCAGTCTTTTCCGGTCGCCGGATCCTCCGCCGGCCCGCCGGCCGCGCCGGCGGTCTCGCCCGCCGTCTCCTCCCGGGCCACGACGACCTTGACCTCGGCCCGGTCGTCCATGCTGATCTTGACGGGCACGGTGAAATTCCCGAGGCGTTTGATCGGCTCGTCGAGCAGGATCTTCTTCTTGTCGATGTCGTGCCCCAGCCCGGCCAGGGCCTCTCGGATGTCGCCCGAGGACACGGAGCCGAAGATGACGTCCTTCTCGCCGGCCCGCCGGGTGAAGGTCAGGCTGACCTCGTTGAGCTTCTCGACGAGCGTCTGGAAGGTCTTGCGCTCGGCCTCGAGCTTCTTCTTCTGGGCCTGGCGCTCGATCTCGATCGTCTTCATGTTCGTCGCCGTGACGGCCAGGGCCATCTTCCGGGGGATGAGATAATTGCGCCCGAAGCCCGGGGCGACGTTGACGACGTCGCCGCGCCGGCCGAGCTTCTCCACGTCCTGTTTCAGGATGACTTTCATCTCAGTCCTCGACGTAGGGGAGGAGGGCCATCAGCCGGGCCCGCTTGATGGCCAGGGCCAGCTTCCTCTGGTGGAACGCGCACGTCCCCGTGATCCGGCGGGGCGTGATCTTGCCCCGGTCCGGGATGTACTTCTTCAGGATGTCGGCGGCCTTGTAATCGATGCCCCGGACGTCCCGCTGGCAGAACCGGCAGAATTTCCTCTTGGGCGCGAAATACTTCCGGTAACCGCCGCCCCGCTCGCTGCGCTCGGGCCGTTCGGGCCTATCGTCTCGCGGCATCTTACTTCTCCTCTCTCGGCTCGGCGGCGGCCTGGGCGGCCTCTTCGGCCCGCCTCTTCTTCTTCCGCCGGACGAGGTCCCGCGGGTCCTTGACGACGGTCATGAACCGGATGACGGCCTCGGTCTGCTTGAAGCGGCGCTCCAGCTCCGCGGCGACATCGCCCGGCCCGTCGAAGGTGAAGAACACATAGATCCCTTCCTGGAACCTCTTGATGGGGAAGGCCAGCCTGCGCTTGCCCCAGACGTCCTGCTTGACCATGCGGCCCTTCTTCTGGGCCACGATCTCGGCCATCTGCTGGACGAGCTGGGTCGTCTCTTCTTCGGAGAGCGTGGGGGAGAGAACGAACCCCGTTTCGTACTGTCTCAATGAGACCTCCTTGTGGATTCAACAGCCCCTTCTCTATTGGAAGGAGCAAGGAGTCGACCGCCCTATTTTAGACGATTCTCCGGAAAATACAACCTCGCGGGGAATTCACGTCGCGGGATTCCCCGCGATCCGCCGGTTAAAACGCGTCATGGCCCGGTCGATCCGTCCATCGAGGACCATCTCCAGGGCCTCGGCGGCGTCCTCGAGGCTCTGGTCGAGGAGCGGGCGCTCGGCCCGACGGAACGGTTCGAGGACGTATTCCGCCGCGTCCCGGCCCGCCGGGCAGGGGCCGATGCCGATCCGGACGCGCGCGAACTCGTCGGTCCGGATCTCCCCGGCGATCGAGATCATGCCCTTGTGGGTGCCCGGCCGGCCCCTCTTCCGGACCCGGATCTCCCCGAGGGGGATATCGAGATCGTCGTAGACGATGACCAGCCGCTCCGCCGGGACGTCCTTGCCGGCCATGGCCGCGCGGACCGCCGCCCCGCTCCGGTTCATGAAGGTCTTGGGCTCGACGAGCAGGACCTCCTCCGCGCCCCGCCGGGCGAGAGCCGTCCGGGCCTTGAACAGCCGGCCTCGGAGCTCGACCCCCCAGGCCCCGGCCAAGCGCTCGACCAGCATGAACCCGGCGTTATGGCGCGTCCCGGCGTACTCGTCACCCGGGTTGCCCAAACCCACGACCAACCACAACGGCTATTTCTCCGGTTCTTCCTTCTCGACCCGTTCTTTCTTGATGACCTCGGGCTCCTTGGGCTCCTCGGCCACGACCTCGCCCTCCGGCTTCTCGCCGGGGAACTCCTCTTCCTTGTGCGGGAGGGAGACCAGGACGAGCACGGTCGCCGGCTCGGAGATGATGCGCACCCCGGCCGGCACGGCCATGCTTTCGATCTTGAACGACTGGTTGACGTGCAGCTCCGAGATATCGATCCCGAGGCTCTCCGGAATGTCCCGGGGCAGGCACTCGACCTCGACCTCTCGGGTGACGAAGTCGATGAAGCCGCCCTCCGTCTTGACGCCGATGGGCTCGCCGCGGTGGACGACGGGGATGGTGACCCGGATGGGCTTGTCCATGGAGATGCGGATGAGGTCGACGTGGAGGAGCTCGTCGCTGGCCGGATCGACCTGCAGCTCCTTGATCATGGCGTCGTAGGCGTCGCCCTCGACCGCGACCTTGAAGATCGTGTTCTCGCCCGACTCGAGCCTGAGGATCTGGACGATATCCTTCTTGCTCAGGACGAGGGACGTCGTCTCCAAGGATTCCCCGTAAAGGACGGCCGGGACGAAACCCTGGGCCCGCAGGCGGCGCGCCGCGTTCGACCCCAGCCCCTGGCGTTTCTCGCTCTTGACGACGATGTTCATCTTGGACTCCTTACGCGAAGAGGGAGCTGACCGAGCTCCCTTCGTTGATCCGCCGGATGGCCTCTCCGAAGAGCTCGGCCACGGACAGGACCGAGAACCGTCCGGTGGCGGCCGCCTTCTCCGAGAGCGGGATCGTGTTGGTCGCGAAGACGCGCTCGAGCTTGGAGCGCTCGATCCGCTCGAGGGCCGGGCCGGACAGGAGGGGATGCGTGCAGGCGCTGAAGATCCTTTTGGCGCCCTCCTTGGCCAGGGCCTCGACGCTGAGCGTCAGGGTCCCGGCCGTGTCGACCATGTCGTCATAGATGACGACGTTCTGGCCGGCGACCTCGCCGATGACGTGGAGGACCTTGGCCACGTTGGGGGCCGGGCGCCTCTTGTCGATGATGGCCAGCTTGGCGTCGAGACGCTGGGCGAAGACCCGGGCCCGGCCGACACCGCCGGCGTCCGGGGAGACGATGGTCAGGTCGGTGAGCTTGAGCGTCTTGATGTGGTTGGCCAGGACAGGCGCGGCCATCAGGTTGTCCACGGGAATGGAGAAGAAGCCCTGGATCTGCGGCGAGTGGAGGTCCATGGTCAGGACACGGTTGGCGCCGGCCGTCTCGATGAGGTCCGCGACGAGCCGGGCCGAGATCGGCACCCGCGGCCGGTCCTTCCAGTCCTGGCGGGCGTAGGGGAAGTAGGGGACGACGGCCGTGATGCGGCCCGCCGAGGCCCGCTTGAAGGCGTCGATCATGATGAACAGCTCCATGAGGTGGCTGTTCGCGTCGGACGATCCCGACTGGATGATGAAGATGTCCTCGCCGCGGACGTTCTCGTCGATGTAGAAGTGGATCTCGCCGTCGCTGAAGCGGTCGAGGACGCATCGTCCGACGTCGATCTTCAGGAAATCGACGATCTCCTGGGCCAGGGCCGTGTTCGATGATCCCGTGAATATCTTCATCGTTCCTTCCTCGCCATATATCGTCCGAACTGGGGCGGGAGGATTCGAACCTCCGATGACGGAGCCAAAGTCCGTTGCCTTTCCGCTTGGCTACGCCCCAGCGCCGAGCTGGGCCCAATAGCCCTCCCGCGGCAGGGTCGCCGCGAGCCGGGCGTCCGTCGTGCCGGGGAGCCTCCTCCGCGCCGCCTCGGCGCTCGCCGGGTCGGGGAAAAGCCCGTAAACCGCCGAGCCCGAGCCGCTGACTTGGGCCAGCAGGGCCCCCTCGTCCCGGAAAAAGATCTTCCAGCGTTCGAGCTCGGGATGGGCCCGGAAAATGACGCGCTCCAGGTCGTTTTCGAGCAGACCGAAGTTTCGGGACTCCAGAAAGCGCTCAATTTTACTGACTTTGCCCCGGGAAGTCAAGGAGGCTTCGACACCGGCATAGATCGAGGCCGTGGAGATGGGGTAAGGCGGGACGACGAGGAGGCAGGCGAGAGGGGCGAGATCCGGAAGTTGGGTCAGCCGCTCCCCGACCCCCTCTCCCAGGCAGAGGCCCCCTTTGAGAAAAAAGGGGACATCGGCTCCAAGGCGTCCCGCCAGGGGCGCCAGCTCGGCCGGACCGAGGCCGAGGCCCCACAAAGTGTCGAGGCCCAGGAGCGTCGCCGCCGCGTTCGAGCTCCCGCCGCCGAGGCCGCGGCCGGCCGGGACGCTCTTCCGGGCGGAGATCCGGACCCCGGCGGCGGTCCCGGCCCTATCCTGGAGCAGCCGGGCGGCCCGGTGGACGAGGTTCGTCCCGTCCCAGGCCACCGCCGGATCGTCGCCGCGGAGCTCGAGAACGCCGGGAGGGGCCGGCTCGAGCTCGAGCTCATCGGCCAGCGTGATCGTCTGGAAGAGGGTCCGGATGTCGTGATAACCGTCGGGCCTTTTGCCGACGATCTCGATCGCGAGGTTGATCTTGGCGAACGACCTGACGGTCATCTCTCGAGGAGCTCCAGGATCTCGTCCCAGGTCTTCGCCGTGAAGCGCGAGAGGAACGTCACGTCAAAGGCCTCGTCCCGCCGCGGCGGGTTGAACGCGGCCTTGAGGACCTTCACCCGTCCTGACGTATCGGGGCCGGCGAGAGCGATCTCGCGCGGCACGCCGTCGCCCGGGAAGAACGACTTGACGGCGAAGGAGAACTCGCCGTGCGCGCCGCGGACGACGCGCCCTTCGGCGTCATGGTCCAAGAGCCAGGCGTCCTCTCCCTGACCGGCCTCGAGCGGGGCCCCGGCCCCCCAAGCTCCGGAGAGGAGGAGAACGGCCTCGCGAGGCTCGATCGCGACGCCGAGGAAGCGTTCCATCATGACGCCGGCCGCGTCCTCCGCATAGGCCTTCCGGCCCGGCAACACGAACCAGGCCCGGCCCTCGCGGAAGAGGATGAGAAAGGCCGTGCGTCCGATCGGATCGACGGCCTCGATGCGCCCGAGACCCGAGCCGCGGAAGACGAACCCGAATCTCCCTTTGACGGACGCCTCCGCTCCGACGATCGAGGCCGAACCGAACCCTTCGACGGCCTCCACGCCGCCGGAGGGAGGAACGAGGCGCGGCGGCCGAGGAGCGCAGGCCGCGAGCGAGAAGGCGATCAGGAGGGGCGCGGCGAGGGAGACCCGGCCGTGAGCGCCCGGTCTATTTGAACCCATAATCTTCGGTCTTCGGCGGATTCTTGGCGGGCTCGCCGGCCCCGCCCTTCATCCGTTTTTTGCGGAAGAGCGGGTAGAAGGGCGACTTGATCCGCCGGCCGAAGCACGACATCTTCGGATTGAGGATGAGCAGAAGGACGAACGCCGCGAAGATGATGAGGATCACCGTCGTGCCCCAGCTCATCGTTCGCCCTTCACTCTGTTACCCGGAGCGCCGCACAGCCGCCGCACGCCCGAACCGCTCGGAGCGGAGGCCGGATCACTCGTGGCTTTCGGGCTCTTCCTGGAAGATCGGGATCTTGGATTTCTCTTTCTCTTTTCCGAGATGGAGACCGAGGAAGAACACCGCGCCGAGCGTCACTATGGCCAGCAGGAATTTGAAGAAGCCTTTCATCGGAACCTTCCCTCCCTCAATTCTATGGAAATCCCGGCAAAAGTCAAACGAACGAAAGGGGCCGGATTTGCTTTTTCGCCCGGCCGCCGATATCATGACCCCGGAGAGGCGCGAGGGACCCTGTGTTCGAGATCAGGCCCGTGAGAGCGCTCGGCCGGCTGGCCGCGGCGGTCTTCCTTATCCCGGCCCTCGCCGGGGCCCAAAACATCCGGCCGGCGGCGTTCGCCGGCCAGTTCTACCCGGCCGGCGCGGCCGAGCTGGCCGCCTGGATCGACGCCGCCATGACGGCGGCGGCCCCCGCGTCCGCTCCCCCCGGCCGCGTGGTCGGCCTCATCGCGCCCCACGCCGGCTACGTTTATTCGGGCCGGACCGCGGCCGCCGCCTACGGCCTCGTCCGGGGCCTCCCGTTCGAGACCGTCGTCATCGTCGCGCCATCCCACCGGGTCGGTTTCGAAGGATTGTCCGTCTGGCCCGACGGCGGCTTCGAGACGCCGATCGGGCTCGCGCGCGTGGACGCGGCCCTCGCCGGGGAGATCGCCCGCGCCGCGGGCTCGAAGTTCCGGGCCGACGTGTTCGCCGAGGAGCACGCGGTCGAGGTCCAGATCCCCTTCGTCCAGCGGGCCCTGCCCGGCGCGGCCATCGTCCCCATCGTCATGGGGCTCCCCACGCGGGCGACCATCCGGACGCTCGCGGCCGCCCTGGCCAAAACGTGCCTCACGAAGAAGGTCCTCGTCGTCGCGTCGACGGACCTGTCGCATTTCCTGCCCAAGGCCCGGGCGGAGACGACGGACACGGAGACGGCGGCCCTCATCCAGAGCCTGCGCACGGATACTCTCATCCGCAAGGCCGAAGCGGGGGAGAACATTATGTGCGGCGGAGGGCCTGTCGCGGCCCTTCTCCTTTTCGCCGAAAAAGCGGGCCGGCCCAAGGTCGAGATCCTGGCCCGGACCGATTCGTCGGGATTCGGCGGGCCCGTCGTCGGCTATCTCGCCGCCGTGGTCCTCTCGGGAACGGGGACCGGGGCGGCCGCGTTCACGCTCGCTCCGGACGCGAGATCGGAGCTCCTGCGCTTGGCCCGCTCGGCCGTGGCCGAGTTCGTCGCGCGCCGGGCCGTCATCGAAGACCGCTCCGGCCGGGCCGAGTTCGCGGAGCCCCGCGGCGCGTTCGTGACCCTAAGGAAGCGGGGCGAGCTCCGCGGCTGCATCGGCTTCATCGAGCCGGTCGCCCCGCTCGGCCGGGCCGTCATCCAGGCCGCGATCTTCGCCGCCACAGAGGATCCGCGCTTCCCCCCGGTCGCCGCGTCCGAGATCGCGGACCTGCGGATCGAGATCTCCGTTCTGACGCCGGCGAGGGAGATCGACAACGCGCGCGAGGTCACGGTCGGAACGCACGGCCTCATCGTCGAGCGGGACGGGCGAAAAGGGGTCCTCCTGCCGCAGGTCCCGGTCGAGAACGGCTGGGACCGCGAGACCTTCCTCGAGCAGGCCTCTCTCAAGGCCGGGCTGCCGCGGGACGCCTGGAGGCGCGGGGCGAAGCTCTCGGTCTTCGAAGCCATAGTTTTCCACGAGTAGCGACTGTCCCCGCAGGGGCCTCGGACGATTCCCGCATCCGGGCGCGGCGGGCCTCGGGGTTCATCGTCAGGGAATCCGCCCTGCTACGCTCGGGGTATTCCTTCCGTCGGCCGCTCGCCGGCCCGGCGAGCCGGCTCGCTTCGTATCCGGGCTTCGCTCTGAAGATCGGGGACGAAGGGGACATGTACTTGTACGTGTCCCGATTTTGACGTCCCCGATCTTCATCCGTGCCCGCTCCGCCCTCCCACGGCCTCCTCCAGGAACACCCCTGCGCGGGGCGAATCCCCTGACAATACCCCTCCGCCCTCTTGCCGCGCCCTCCTCCGGGATTCGCCTGGTCGCGTGAGGGCGGCCCCCGTTGGGGCAGTCCCCTAATCGAGGGCCTTTTCTGCTATAATAGGCGCCTAAATGCATGGAATTCGTCGGATTTAAACGCGATGCCGCTTTACGAATACAAGTGCAAGAAATGCCGGGAGACGACCGAGGTGCTCCAGAAGGCGAAGGACAAGCCGCCCGAAAAATGCCCCAAGTGCGGCGGGCCGGTGGCCAAGCTCATCTCCAGTCCGGCCATCCAATTCAAGGGGACCGGCTGGTATATCACCGACTATGCGAAGAAGAGCCCCGCGGCTGCAGAGGCCACGGCTGGGGCCAAGGCCGGGGCCAAGGCGGAATCGAAGGCCGAGGCCAAGTCCGGCGACGGCGAGACCGCCAAAAAGAAGCCCGAAAAGGCCGACAAGTCCGACGCATAGCCGACGTTCCGGAGGTCTTCGCCGACGGCGAACGCGAGCCATGACGACGCGCAGGGCCGTATTCCTCGACCGCGACGGGACCCTCAACGAGGATACCGGATACCCCGCCGATTTCCGCCAGGTCCACATCTATCCGGCCGCGTTCGAAGCCGTCCGGCGCCTCGGCCGGGCCGGCTTCGCCACGGTCGTGGTCACTCATCAATCCGGGATCGGCCGCGGCTACTTCGACGAGAACGACCTCGAGGCCCTCCACGCCCGCTTCCTCGCGGAGTTCGCCCGCCGGGACGCTCCGCTCGACGCCCTGTACGCCTGCCCCCACGCCCCGGACGCGCCCCCCGGCGCAGGATGCGCCTGCGCCAAGCCCCGGCCCGGCCTGGGCCTGCGGGCCGCCGCCGAGCTCGGGCTCGACCTCGGCGCCTCCTACATGAT
>MEYC01000007.1:24159-26664 GCA_001775715.1 Candidatus Aminicenantes bacterium RBG_16_66_30
CAAGGTGGACGACGTCCTCTTCGGATTGAACGTCGGGGCCGCCCCGATCCTCGTCCTCACCGGCTACGGCCGGGCCGCGCAGGCCGCCCTCGCGGCCCGCGGCGTTCACCCTGCCCACACGGCCGACGGCGTCCTCGGCGCCGCGGCCTGGATCCTCGAACACGGGAGGCCCGCCGGCCATGGTCCGGTTTGACGACATCCTCGAGAAGGTCTCCTCCTACATCAGCGAGAAGGAGATCGCGGCCCTCCGGAAGGCCTATGTGTTCGCCGGCCAGGCCCATAAAGGCCAGGTCCGCCGCTCCGGGGAGCCCTACCTCAGCCACCTCCTCGAAGTGACGAACGACCTCGCCGACATGAAGCTCGACCGGACGACCCTCGTCGCCGCGCTCCTCCACGACGTCCTCGAGGACACGGATACGACGGCCGCCGCGATCCGCGAGGGCTTCGGCCGGGAGGTCGCCGGCCTCGTCGAGGGCGTGACCAAGATCAGCCGGGTCCAGGAAGTGTCGCCGGAGGTCCGCCGGGCCGAGACCATCCGCAAGATCATCCTGGCCATGACCGATGACATCCGGGTCGTCTTCATCAAGCTCGCCGACCGCATCCACAACCTCAAGACCCTCCGTTTTCTCGACGAGGAGAAGCAGCGCCAGATCGCCCGGGAGACGCTCGACATCTACGCGCCCATCGCCAACCGCCTCGGCATGGGCCGGATCCGGGCCGAGCTCGAGGACCTGTCGTTCCGCTACGTCGCCCCCGAGGAGTACGCCAAGATCGCCGCCGTCGTCGAGCCGGAGCGCAAGGCCGCCGAAGCCGACCTCGCCTCCATGAAGAAGGCCCTCGCGGACCTCCTCGCCGAGAACGGCCTCCCGGCCGAGATCTTCGCCCGCATGAAGAGGCCTTACAGCGTCTGGAGCAAGATGAAGCGGCGCGACATCGCCTTCGACCAGGTCTTCGACTTCCTGGCCCTGCGCGTCATCACGGATACGGTCAAGGACTGCTACGCGATCCTCGGCATCATCCACCAGCGCTGGCCCCACCTGCCCCAGCGCTTCCGGGATTTCGTGGCCATGCCCAAGCCGAACCTCTATCAAGCCCTGCACACGACGGTCATCACCGAGGGCCGGAAGATGTTCGAGATCCAGATCCGGACGCGGGGGATGCACGACCTCGCCGAGAACGGCATCGCCGCCCACTGGCGCTACAAGGACGACGCCGCGGCCGGGCCGAGGAAGGAGGACCGGCGCCTTCACTGGCTCCGGGAGATGGCGGCCCTCTTCGAGGAGAACAAGAACCCGCAGGAGTTCCTGCGGAGCCTCAAGACCAACCTCATCCCCGAGGAGGTCTATGTCTTCACGCCCAAGGGCAAGGTCGTCAACCTGCCGCCCGGGGCCACGGCCCTCGATTTCGCCTTCAAGATCCACACCGAGATCGGGCTCCACGCGTCCGGGGCCCGGATCAACGGCACGTCCGCCCCGCTCAAGACCGCGCTCAAGACGGGCGACATCGTCGAGGTCCTGACCGCCCCCGACAGGACGCCGACGCGCGCCATGCTCGCCGCCGCCGCCACGTCCGGGGCCCGCCAGCACCTCAAGCGCTGGCTCAATCTCCGGAGCCGGACGACGAGCGCGGCGCTGGGCCGGAAGATCTGGGACCGCGAGGTCCGGAAATACGTCCTGCCGCCCGAATACCGCCGCGAGGAGGCCGTGGCCCGGCGCCTGGCCGCCGTCGTCGGCCCGCGGGCCGCGACCATGGACGAGTTCTACCGCCAGGTCGGGCTGGGCCGGATCGTCGTCGACCCGAAGCTCATGGAGGCCGTCTTCGGCCCGGTCGCGCCGCGCCGGCCCTCCCTCCTCGGCAAGGCCGCGGCCAGGCTCTCGCCCGGACAGGGCCTCCGGATCAAGGATATCGACGGCCAGACGATCAAGCTGGCCAAGTGCTGTTCGCCCATCAAGGGCGAGCCCGTGGTCGGCTACATCACGGCCGGCCGGGGATTGACGGTCCATTCCCTGCGCTGCCCGCTCATAGCGAAGGAGCTCCTCGACGCGCAGCGCCAGATCGAGGTGGTCTGGGACCCGGCCCAGGATGCGACCTTCAAGGCCCGGCTCATGGTCAAGTCCCGCGACGTGCCCGGCGTCCTGGCCAAGGTCGCCACGGCCGTCGCCGGCCTCGAGGGGGACATCGCCAAGGCCGAGGCCTCGATGATCGCGGACGGGAAGGCGAAGATCCGGCTGGAAGTGCGGATCAAGGACATCCGCCACCTCGAGGCCATCTCGAAGCGGATCGCCGGCTTGAAGGACGTGTTGTCGGTCGAACGGGTCTAGGAGGGCGGACCTGGGCTATTCATAAAAACGCCGGTTTTATCTGTGAGACCAAAAAAGCCAGGACGGCGTTTTTATGAAGAGGCCAGGTCAGGCGGCCTTGGCCACTTTGCCCGAGCGCAGGCATCTCGTGCAGACCCAGATCTGACGGACGCCCTTGGGCGTCTGCGCCTTGACGTGCTGGAGG
>MEYC01000007.1:26675-54486 GCA_001775715.1 Candidatus Aminicenantes bacterium RBG_16_66_30
TGCAGACCCAGATCTGACGGACGCCCTTGGGCGTCTGCGCCTTGACGTGCTGGAGGTTGGGCTTCCACTTCTTCGGCGAGGCCTTGTGGGAATGGCTGACGCTATGCCCGAAGACCGGGCCTTTCTTGCAGATCTCGCAGACTTTCGGCATGGTCGGTTCTCTCTCGTCCGAGGATTGAGCCGATTTTATATCATAAAAGTCCGGGGGAGGCAAATCGCCCGCGCGCCGGGGCTTGACCCGGACGCCGGCGAAGACGTACTCTGGTCCGGAGGCAGGCATGAGACGCTTCTTCCCTTCCGCCCTGGCGGTCCTGGCCCTGGCGGGGCTCGCGGCCTGCGCCCGCCCCCTGGCCACGGGCGCCCTTTCGGCCGGCGTGACGGCGGCCCGCGCCGACGACTGGGACGCGGCGGTCCGGCATTGGGCCGAGGCCGTTCGCCGCAACCCCGGTTCGGCCGCCGCTCATAACAACCTGGCCGTCGCCTGCGAGAAGCGAGGCGACTGGGACGCGGCCCGCCGCGAATACGAAGAGGCCCTCCGGCTCGACCCGGGCAATCTCGTGATCAAGGAGAACTTCGTAGCCTTCAAGGCCCGCCTGGAGGCCGGCCGGGGGAGGACGCCGTGAAGGCGCCGGCCGTCGTCATTCTCGCGTTCGCCATCGGCGCCGGACCCGCCTGCCGGTCCACGGCCGATCAGGTCATCCGGATCGATCTGCCCGGCGTCTCTGCCTTCGTCGCGGGTTCCTTCGACGAAGTCGTCGTGACCGATTTCCGCGAGGATCTCCCCCTCCCGGATTTCAGGGCGGGCCGCGAGCTCCGCGAATATCTCGCCGCCGAGATCGAGCGGGCCTTCCGCGGGACCGTCACCCGGCTCGACGCCCCCGAGGAAGCCCTGTCGGGCGGCCGCGAGCGCGTTCTCGTCCTCGCCGGCTCGATCCGCATGGCGACCGCGGTCCGTAAGGCCTTGGACATGAAGAACGTTCCCTTGGACGGCCCCTTCAAGCCCCCGGGCCGCGGCCTCGTCGAATTGTGCCATTGGACGATGACGGTCGACCTTTCGGTCCTTTCCGCCGCCGACGGCGCGACGCTCTATCATCGACGGTTCGAGGAAGAGCGCGATTATATCGATCTCGAGAAGCCGGCCGAATTCGCCTTCTCGGAGCTCTCGGCCCGCGTCCGCGGCCGGCTCCTGCCCGTCCTCCTCGGCTCGTCGACCCTCGAGACCCGGACACTCCTCGTGCGCTGAGCGCCCTCCTTCTAACCGCGACATAACAGACGGTTTTCGCGGCTCCTCCGGAACCGCCCCGGACCTATATTTCCGACCGTTTTTCGTCGTTCTCCCGATCCTCCGAGGGTCCGGCCGCAGCCTGCGGCCGAGCGCCGCGGCGGACCCGCCGGAAGGCCCTTTTTCCCCTAAAAAAAAGCTTGTAAAGGCCTCCCTGGAATGCTATGATTCCCGGGCCTCTCCCGGCCGATATGCCCCCGGGAGGGGATTTTCCACAGATGTGGAAAATTCTGTGGAAAAGTTAGCTGCTCCGATGGAACCCAAAGATAATCAAAATCCTTGGCAGGCGATCCTCCGCGCCGTCGAAACGAAGGTCGATCCTAATTCCTTCGAGACTTGGTTCGATCCCACGACCTTCATCGGCCGCGAACAGGACTGCCTCTATATCAAAGTCCCCAACGCGTATTTCCGCGACTGGCTGTCGTTCCACTATTCGAACATCATCAACGAATGCTCGAGCGACCTCTTCGGCAAGACCTTTGATATCCGTTACATCCATGAGGACACTCCGACGGCCTTCATGCGGCGATCGCCCGAAGAGCGGAAGCCGAAGCCGGGCCAGGCGGTCAACCCGAACCTCAATCCGAATTACACGTTCGAGAGCTTCGTCGTCGGCAGCTGCAACCAGTTCGCCCACGCCGCCGCCACGGCCGTGGCCAAGAACCCGGCCAAATCCTACAATCCCCTCTATATCTACGGCGGGGCCGGACTCGGCAAGACGCATCTCATGAACGCCATCGGCCATTATTCGCTCCAGCAGAGCGCCCGGAACAAGATCCTCTACGTCACGACCGAGAAGTTCATGAACGACCTCGTCAACCATCTCCAGTACGGCAAGATCCTGGAGTTCCGCGAGAAGTACCGCAGCGTCGACCTCCTCCTCATGGACGATATCCACTACCTTGCCGGCCGGGAGCGGACGAAGGAGGAGTTTTTCCACACCTTCAATCACCTTTATGACAGCCAGAAACAGATCGTCATCTCCAGCGACTGCCCCCCGAAGGAGATCCCCCATCTCGAGGAGCGGTTCCGCTCGCGCTTCGAATGGGGCCTCATCGCCGATCTCAAGCCCCCCGACATCGAGACCCGCATCGCCATCCTCAAGAAAAAGGCCGAAGCCGAGGCCGTCGTACTCCCCGAGACCGTCGGCCTTTATATCGCCGACAAGGTCCAGACGAACATCCGCGAGCTCGAAGGCTATCTCCGGCGCGTCATCGCCTTCGCCTCGCTCAAGGGCGAGCGGATCGACCTCGACCTGACCAAGGACGCGCTCAAGGGCCTCGTCGACGCGTCCACCGCCATCGTCACTGTGGAAAAGATCCAAAGGCTTATCTGTCACAAGTTCAAGATCAAGCCCGCGCAGCTCAAATCGAAGAACAATTCCCCCAAGATCGCCTTCCCCCGCCAGATCGCCATGTACCTCGCCAAGGAATTGACCAAGTCGTCCTTGCCCGAGATCGGCAAGAAATTCGGTGGAAAACACCACACGACCGTCATCCACAGCATCCGCAAGATCGAGAAGCTCCGCAGCGACGATCCCGAATTCAACAAAGAGATCAACAGCCTCCTGGCCTTCATCCAATGAGGAGAAACAGCGCTTTCGCCGGGATTCGCACATTTCCAGAGGACTTTATTATTTATCTTCTTGATTTAAGTTTTTATTCTGAATTAAATAATAAGAATATCCAGGACACGACGCGAAAGGTGACGCCATGAAATTCTCGATCGCCAAAGAACCGTTTCTCGATGAGCTCCAGATCCTCCAGGGCATCGTCGAAAAGAGGAACACGATGCCGATCCTGGCCAATATCCTGATGAACGTCCGGGAGAAGGACATCGAGCTGACCGGGACCGACCTCGAGGTGGGGATGCGGACGCATCTCGGGGGCGAGATCGAGCGGGCCGGGGCGATCACGGTAAACGGGAAGAAGATCTACGAGATCGTCAAGTCCCTTCCCGAGGGCCAAACGGTCGGGGTCGAGCTCAAAGACGAGACGATCGAGATCCGGGCCGGAGCGAGCGAGTTCAAGGTCCTCTGCCTGGCCAAAGAGGATTATCCCCAGGTCCCGGACGGCAAGTTCGAAAAAGGCGTCACGCTGCCCCTCCAGGACCTCAAGGATATGATCGACCGGGTCTTCTTTGCCATCACGCAGGAGCAGCGGTATTACCTCAACGGGGCGCTCCTGTCGCTCAAGAACCGCCAGATCGAGCTCGTCAGCACGGACGGCCATAGGCTGTCGTACACGAAGAAGGCCGAGGACGGGCTGAAGCTCGAAAAAGAGCTGAGCGTCATCGTCGCCAAGAAGACGCTCAGCGAGATCCGCAAATTCGAGGGCGAGACGGTCGCCTTCGACCTGGACGAGAACAATCTCTTTTTCCAGGTCGGGCCGCGGACCCTCATATCGAGGGTGATCGAGAGCAAGTTCCCGAATTACCAGGCCGTCATCCCCAAGGACAATCCCGGCCGCCTGACGATCGCCCGGGAGGAGCTGGCCGGGGCCATCCGCCGGGTCTCGCTTCTCTCAGCCGAGAGGTCCAAAGGGATCAAGTTCACGATCGAAAAGAACAAGCTGCGCCTCTTCTCTTCGAATCCGGAGATCGGAGAGGCCCGGGACCGCCTGGCCGTCGAATACAAGGGCCAGGACCTGGAGATCGGCTTCAACGCCCAGTACCTGCTCGATTTCCTCACCGCCGTCGGGTCGGAAAAGGTCGTCTTCGAGATCAAGGACGAGAACAGCGCCGTCCTCCTAAAAACCGAGGCGGACGAGGCCCTCACGAACATTTATGTCCTGATGCCGATGAAGATCTAGGGAGACCTTCTCTCCGGATTCGCTCAGGGTATTGCCTCTTGCTCCCCGGCCCCCCGGGGAACCAGTTTGCACGGTTCCCCCCCGCTTCGCGGGTCCCCTCCTCCAGCGACGGGGATCGTCGAGGCAACACCCCTCGCTCCGTCGAGAAGGTCCCGGGAAAACAGGAGGAAAAAGAAAGCCCTCAGCCGCGGAACGGATGAGGGCGGGGGAATTCGCTAATAGATCAGGCGGCCGGGGCGGCGGGCGCTGCGGGCGCGGACGCCTTGGGCTTCATGACGGCCCTCGCGAAAACCCACTCGGCCTTCAGCTTGTGGCGGTCGTCCGTCGCGATCTCGTAGAGGCTGTCGATCTGCATGGCCTTGGGGGTCGTCGGGCACGAGTCGACGCACTGGGCGCAGTGGATGCAGCGGTCGTTGTGGATGATCATCTTGAAGCGCTTTTCGGCCGGGTCGACGTCGGTGATCTCGATGGCCTCGGCGGGGCAGTCCCGCTCGCAGGCCTTGCAGACGATGCAGAGCTCCGGCCGGAGATACGGCGTGCCCCGGAAGTCCTTGGGCACCGCGAGCTTCTGGAAGGGATAGTCGACGGTGGCCGGCTTCTTGAAGAGATGGCGGAGGAGCTCGGGCAGGAAGGCGGCTATTCTCATGACAGGAATCCCTTCAGGAGGATGATGGCCAGGAGCTGGATGACGGCCAGGGGGGCCAGGACCTTCCAGGAGAAGGAGATGACCTGGTCGACGCGGATCCGCGCCGTCAGCGCCCGGATAAGAGACAGGAGAAAGATGACGACGAGGGTCTTGACGACGAAGTGGGCGAATCCGATGACGGCCCCGCCGGGGAAGCCGCCCATGAAGACCGCGGCCAGAAGGCCGCTGGCGACGACGAGCTCGACGTCGAAGGTCAGCCGGAAGAGGGCCAGCTTCTTGCCGGAGTACTCGGTGAAGGTGCCGCCGACGATCTCGGTCTCCGCGTGCGGGATGTCGAAGGGCGTCCGCTCGAGCTTGGCCTGGACGGCGATGAGGGCGACGAAGAAGCCCAGGAGGTTCGGCAGGAGCAGGAGCGGCCTGGCCTGGTAGAAGGCCGCGATCTCGGCCAGCCGCCAGGAGTCGGCCAGGATGGCCGGGCTCAGGACGGCCAGGAAGAGCGGCACCTCGTAGCCGAAGAGCATCGTCAGGACGCGGGAGCCGCCGATCGTGGAGAAGAGGTTGGTCGAGGACCAGGCGGCCAGGAAGAGGATGAGGGTGGGCAGGCTGAGGAGATAGAGGATGACGATGATGTCCCCGGGGAAGGACGTCCAGCCCGGCCGGGCCAGGTCGAAGTTCCAGACCGGCAGGAGCAGACCGGCCGTCGCGACGACGGCCAGGCCGATGGCCGGCAGGACCGAGAACAGGCGCTTGTCGGCCGCCTCGGGGACGACATCTTCCTTGGCCAGGAGCTTGAGGAAGTCGGCGATGGGCTGGAGGAGGCCGAACCGCCCCGTGTGGGTCGGGCCCATCCGGTTCTGGAGCCGGGCGTAGACCTTGCGGTCGAACCATTCGCAGAAGGTCGAATAGACGAACAGGAAGATGAGCCCGGGGTAGACGAGGAGATAGAGGAAGGTTCTCAGAACGGCCATACCGCGTTCCCTTTCACGGGGGCATTCCCGGACCGGGCGAGCGCCCTTCGGCGGAGGTCGCTCATCCGGACGACCGATTCCTCGCCGCTCCGGGCGCTGACCAGGGTCACCGTCCGCTCGGCGCAGCAGATGCAGGGGTCGATGGCGGCGAAGATCAGGGGGATGTCGGCGATGAAGCCCTTGCGCAGCATCTCGACCGTGGCCGGGTAGTTGGCCAGGGTGGGCGCCCGGACCTTGAGCCGCTCGGGCTTGTCCGAGCCGTTGGCTTGGATGTAATGGATGTTCTCGCCGCGCGGGGCCTCATAGCGGCTCACGGTCTCGCCGGGCTTGGCCTTGCGGGGGGCCTTGGCGACGATGTCGCCGTCCGGCAGGCCCTTGACCATCTGCTCGATCATCTTGTAGGACTCGAGAAGCTCTTTGACACGGACGACGACCCGGCCGAGGACGTCGCAGCTGTCGGCCGTGCCGATGTTGAAGTCAAGCTCGTCATAGACGGCGCAAGGGTCCTCTTTCCGGACGTCGCGGGCGACGCCCGAGGCCCGGAGGACCGGGCCGACGGCGCAGAGGGCGATGGCCCGCTCCTTGCTGAGCATGCCGACCCCGGCGATCCTGGCGACGAAGCTCGGTTCGGTCGCGCCGATGCGGAAATAATACTCGCTCCGCTTCCTCAGCGTGGCCACGCCCTCGAGGATCTTGGACTTCTGGCCCTCGTCGAGGTCGCGCCGGACGCCGCCGAGCGTGTTGATGGCGTAGTGGACGCGGTTGCCGGAGATCATCTCCAGGAGGTCCATGACGATCTCCCGGTCCCTCCAGGTGTACATGAAGAAGGAGTCGAAGCCGGCCTCGTGCCCGGCGACGCCGAGCCAGAGGAGGTGGCTGTGGACCCGCTCGAGCTCGGAAACGAGGTAGCGGATATAGAGGCCGCGCCGGGGCGGGGTGAGCTCCATGAGCTTCTCGACGCCCTGGACGTAGCAGGTCGCGTGGGAGTGGGAGCAGATGCCGCAGATGCGCTCGGTCAGGTAGATGTTCTGGATCCAGGTCCTCTCCTCGGCCAGCTTCTCCAGGCCGCGGTGGTTATAGCCGAGGCGGATGTCGGCGTCGGTGATGACCTCCCCCTCGACGGTCATGCGCAGGCTGATCGGCTCCTTGAGGGCGGGGTGCTGGGGACCGATGGGGATCTGGAAGCTCATGACTTTCCTCCGGGGATGACTTCCTCAGTCCGGACATGCTTCCAATCCTTCCTCAACGGGAACTGGCCGTCGGGCCAGTCGTCCGGCAGGACGAGGCGGCGGGCGTCCGGGATGCCCTCGACGGTGACGCCGAACATATCCTGGAGCTCGCGCTCGTAGAGGATGGCCCCCGGGATGGCCGCGCAGATCGAGGGCAGGCGCGGCTCCGACCGGGGGACCCCGGTCCGGACGGTGATGACGGCGACGGGCGAAGCGAAATGGTACAAGAATTCGAACGTCTCGCCCCTGTCGGCGCCGCTGATCGTGGACAGGTGGGCGCAGTCGTATTTGTCGCGGAGGACGGTCGCGGTGGCGAGGAGGTCCGCCGGCGCGATCTTGAGGAAGATGCGGCGCGGGGCGGGGTTGGCGAGCTCGAGGCCCTTGGCCCCGAGGTCCCGCTTCAGGCTCTCGACGATATCGGTGTCGGACATGGCGTTCCTCTGACCTTAAAGTTTGCCGAGGAGCTTGACGACTCCGTCGATGATGGCGTCGGGCCGGGCCGGGCAGCCCGGGACGTACATGTTGACCGGGATGACCTGGTCGATACCACCCATAATATTATACGCCCCCCGGTAGACGCAGCCCGCCATGGCGCACGCGCCCACGGCGATGACGAATTTGGGCTCGGGGGTCTGATCGTAGATGCGGATGATCCGGTCCTTGATCTGGCGCGTGACGGGGCCGCTGGCGATGATGACGTCGGCGTGGCGCGGCGTGGCCTTGAGCAGGATGCCGAAGCGCTCGACGTCGAAGCGCGGCGTCAGGGCGGCGAGGATCTCGATGTCGCAGGCGTTGCAGGCGCCGGAATTGAGGTGGAGGATCCAGGGCGACTTGATCCTGGACCAGCGCGTAAGCTTGTTGAGCATGTTAACTCCTCGTGACCAGGGCCGCGACGGACAGGGCGATCATGATGAGGTAGAACAGGGCGAAGAAGATGATCTTGCCCGACGGCACGGTGGCGATGACCAGGACGGCGACGTGCATCATGGTGAAGAAGAGGGCGATGAAGAAGAAGAGGCGGTAGCCGAATTGGACCTTGGCCCCGGGGATGTCCTCGCCGCAGGCGTAGGTCGCGAGCTTGCCGCCGGCGCGGGTCAGCTTGGGGGCCATGCCCCGGCCGAGGGCGTAGAGGCCGAAGGCCGCGGCCAGGAAGACGAAGAAGGCGACGGGCGGGGAGAGGAGGATGCCGATTCCGGTCATGGCTTACCCTTTCAGCTTGGCCAGGTTGCGGACGTCCAGCGACTTCGTGTGCCGGTAGACGTTGATGATCAGGGCCAGCGCCGTGGCGACGAGGCTGACCTCGACGACGATGAACGTGATGACCAGGGCCTGGGCCGTCAGGATGTGGCCCTTGGCGAAGCCGGTCGAGAGGAGCAGCAGGCTGACGCCCTTGCCGATGACCTCGATGGCGATGAGGAGCTTGATGAGGTTGCGCTTGCCCAGGAGGCCGAGGAGGCCGGCGCAGACGAGGGCGGCCGCGAAGAAAACGTAGAGGTACCAGGCGTTAGTCATGTTTTTCCCTCTTGCGGAACAGGGCCAGGACGGCGAAGACGCCGGCCAGGATGACCGCGATCTGGCCGACGAGGTCGAAGGTCCGGCCCTTCCAGAGGACCTCGCCGAAGGTGCCGGCCTCGGCCCCGGCGGCCAGGGCCGGGACCTTCCCGAGGAGGCTCTTCATGACCAGGGCGTCGACGGCGACGAAGGCCACGAAGACGAGCGGGAAGACCCAGTTCACGAGCCGCGATTCGCGGACCTCGTCGCCCGCCCTGGTCAGGGCGATGGTCAGGATGAAGAGGACCGTGATCAGCCCGGCGACGACGGAGATCTCGAAGACGCCGGCATAGGGCGCGTTCATCTTGAAGAACACGATCCCCAGAAGGAGGCTGGCCACGGCCAGGGAGATGGCCGACCGGAGCACGTCGCGGAGCGCGATGGCCAGGACCGAGAAGAGCACGACACCGATGAGAAGGGCAGTTTGAACGATCATCGTCTAGAATCCCCACGATCCGGTCACGGCCTGGACCCCGTCCGCGAGGACGTCGGCGGCGGGCTGGACCCAGGTCGCAACGGTCGACGCAAAGAGAATGCCGATCCCCAGGCAGAGGAGGGCCAAGAGGACGGTCGACGCCGTCATCCAGAAGGGCGCCTCCTTGACGGCCGCCCACTTCTCGTTGAGCGGACCGAAGAAGGCCTTCCGCTGCATGAGGAGGTAGTACCAGAGGGTCAGGACCGAGGCGAGGACGGCGATCACGGCGAAGACGGGCTCCCCGGCCTGGACGAGCGCGATGATGATGATCAGCTTCGACCAGAAGCCGTTGAGGGGCGGGACGCCGGCGATCGACAGGGCCCCGACGAGGTTCGCGGCCGCCGTGATCGGCATGCGCTTGGCCAGGCCGCCCATCTCGTCGAGATCGCGCGTCCCGGTCGCGTGCTGGACCGAGCCGCTGGTCAAGAACAGGAGCCCTTTGGCCAGGGCGTGGTTGAACAGGTGGAAGAGGCCGCCGGCGATGCCGAGCGGGGTCCCCAGGCCGATGCCCAGGACGACGTAGCCGACCTGGCTGATCGATGAGTAGGCCAGCATCCGCTTCATGTCCTTCTGGCCCAGGGCCAGGAACGCGGCGACGACGATCGACACCGCGCCGAGGACCATGAGCACGGCCGACAGGGCCGGGGTCAGGCCGAAGACGTTGAGGAAGATCCGGGTCATGGCGTAGACGCCCGAGACCTTGATCAGCAGGCCGGACAGGACCGCCGAGATCGGCGCCGGGGCCGAAGGGTGCGCGTCCGGCAGCCAGGCGTGGAAGGGGACGAGGGCCGCCTTGAGCCCGAAGCCCATGAGGAAAAGGGCCGAGGCGATGGCCACGACCGCGCCGGCGTCGAGCTCCCGGAGGGCGGCGGCGACGGCGCCGAATTCGAGGCTGCCGGTCATGCCGAAGATGACGGCGATCCCCGCCAGGACGAAGGACGAGCCCACGACCGAGAGCGCGAGGTACTTGAACGCGGCCTCGAGCTCGTCGTGGCCCAGGCCGAAGGCGACCAGGGCGTAGGAGGCGATGGCGGCGACCTCGAGGAAGAGGTAGACCCCGAAGAGGTCGTTCACGAGGATGAGGCCGTTCATCCCCGCGATCATGATCAGGTAGAGGGCGTGGTAGTTGGCCTTGCCCCCGTAGTGCTCCATGTAGTCGATCGCGAACAGGCTCGCCGCGAGGCCGACGAGCGACACGGCGACGAGCATGAACAGGCTGAACCCGTCGAGGGCCAGCCGGATCCCGACGGCTTCGCCGAGCCAGGTCACCTGCTGGAGGAGGGGCCCGCCGGCGATGAGGGCGCGCCCGGTGACCGCGGCGTAGACGAGCAGGAAGACGAGGGTCGCGTTGGCCAGCAGATCGGGCAGGACGCGCCGGGAGACCTTGCCGACGAGGGGGAGGACAGCCGCCACGACGAGCGGCAGGGCGACGAAGAGTATGATCAACGCTCCTCCTCTCTCACTTCGCGAGCAGGCTGAGGGCGCCCGCGAGGATGATCAGGCCGGCCAGGCACCAGGCGAGGTAGTTCGCGTAGTGCCCGTTGTGGGCCTTCTTCAGGATCCCGGTGAACTTCGAGCCGGTGACGGTGACGATCTTCTCGTAGACGAAATCGATGGGCCGGTCGACGGCCTTGAACAGGACCGTGGACAGCCCGTGGAGGACCTTGACGCCCTGCTCGTAGGGATCGAAGACGCGGCGCTCGGCCAGGTCGTAGAGCTGGTGCACGCCCGGCAGGCGGTGGATGGGCTCGGAGGCCAGATGGGCCTTGCGCCCGCCCTTCAGGAAGCCGTGGCGGTGGAGCAGGAAGGCCAGGACGAGACAGCCGATCGAGATCAGGGCGACCATATTGAAGACGTCGAGGGCGTGGCTGGTGAAGTCGAGAGGGGCCCCGGCCTCGGCGTGCCCTGCCAGAATGGGCTGGATGAACAGCGTCAGGGGCAGCTTGTTGTAGACGCCGAACAGGATGCACAGGCCGGCCAGGACGAGGATGGGGAGCACGATGGCCGGCGGGCTTTCCCGGACCTCCGGGACCTCGCGGGTCCGCTCGCCGAAGAAGACGGAGTGGCCGGCCTTGAGGAACGAGGCGAACGTGAAGATGGCCCCGATCCAGGCGGCGATGGCGAAGACGGTGTATCCGGTCTCGAGGGCGCCGTGGAAGACCATCTCCTTGGAGACGAAGCCGTTGAGCGGCCAGACGCCCGAGATGGCCAGGGCGCAGACGATGAAGCCGAAGGCCGTGAGGGGCATGTCCCGGCGCAAGCCGCCGAGCTTCTTGAGCTCGGTCGTGCCGGCCCGGTGCTCGACCGACCCGGCGCTCAGGAAGAGGCCGCTCTTGTACATGGCGTGGTTGATCATGTGGAAGATGCCGCCGGCGATGCCGATCGGGATGGCCGTGCCGATGCCGAGGACCATGTAGCCGACCTGGCTGACGGCGTGGTAGGACAGGAGCCGCTTGAGGTCCGTCTGGACGAGGGCCATGAGGACGGCCAGGACGATGGTCACGGCGCCGACGATCATGAGCAGGATCGACATCGCGCTCCCGGGCTGGATCTTGAAGAAGTCGAGGGAGACCCGGGCCAGGAGGTAGATCCCCAGGAGCTTCTCGAAGGCGGCCGGCAGGAAGGCCATGAACGTGACCGGCGCGTCGGTCGCGGCGTCGGGGATCCAGGTGTGGAAGGGCATGGCCCCCGCCTTGCCGGCGGCCCCGATCATCATCAGGACGAAGGCCGCGGCGGCGAGGCCGGTCGGCTCGACCGAGATCTCGGACATCGTCGCCGTGCCGGAGACAGTCCAGAGGAGGCCGATGCCGAGGATCATCGCGAAGTCGCAGAATCCGCTGATGAGGAGCGCCTTGACGGCCGTCCGGCCCGAGGTCGGCCGGCCGCCGATCGTGATGAGGCCGTAGAGCGTGACGAGCAGGCCCTCCCAGAAGAAGACCAGGGGAACGAAGTTGTTGGCCAGGACCGCGCCGTTGGCGAAGGCCGCGGTCAGGAAGACGTAGGCCATGAACTCCCGGCCCCGCGGCGCGTCCTTCATCTTGACCGTCGCGTAGAGCGTGATGAGGATGAGGAACCCGGCCAGGGCGAGGAGGATGAAGCTCGAGAAGTGGTAGAGACGGAGGTCGAAGTCGATGCCCATGCCGAGCCAGGGGACGGCGTAGCGGAGGTCCTTCACGGAGAAGAAGACGAACCCGTAATAGACGAGGACCGCCGCTCCGGCGACGGCCAGGACGTCGCGGAGGAGCCGCAGCGTCCGGGGCAGGAGGAGGAGGATCGCGGCGAGGGCCGCCGGCAGGAGGATGGGGAGGAGAAGCATTTTGGGCGTCATCGGAGCCACCAACTCATCTGTGTCGTCGCGATGTTCGTGAGCTTCGTCGGGTAGGCGACGAAAAGGCCGGCCGCCAGGCTGAGGACGGCCAGGACGGCGACGACATAGACCATGGATTTCGTTCGTTCCGGGGCCGGGTGCTTGGCCTCACCCAGGAACACCAGGCTGAAGACCTTGAAGAGGTAGTACATCGTCAGGACGGCCGTGAACAGGGCCATCGCGGCGACCCACGGCCGGCCGGCCTGGACGGTGCCGAGGATGACCAGGAACTTCGAGAAGAAGCCCCCGAAGGGCGGGATTCCGATGACGGAGAAAGCGCAGGCGAGAAAAGCCACGGCCGTCACCGGCATCGTTTTGATGAGGCCGCCCATCTCCCGGATGTCCTTGGTGTGGACGGCGTGGATGACGATCCCGGCGCAGAGGAAGAGCCCCGCCTTGGCCAGGCCGTGCATGAGGATGAACAGGAGCGATCCGGAGATCCCGGCCGCGTTCATGGCGGTGAAGCCGAGGAAGATGTATCCGATCTGGCTGATCGTGGAATAGGCGAGGATCCTCTTGATGTCGTTCTCCACGGCCGCCGCGCCGGCCGCGACCAGGCTCGAGACCATGACGATGATAGGCAGCGCCTCCTGCCAGCCGTCGGGCAGGCGGAAGGTGTAGAGGAAGAGCCGGGCGAAGGCGTAGACGCCGATCTTGACCAGGACGGCCGCGTGGAGCAAGGCCGTGACCGTGGTCGGGGCGACGCCGGCGTCGGGCAGCCAGGTGTGGAGGGGGATCGTGGCCGACTTCGAGAATATGCCGAAGAGGATGAGCAGGACGGCCGTGCCGGGGACGAGCGTCCCGCGCATGGCCGTGATATCGAACGTGTTCGTGACGCCGTAGATCTGGACGAAGCCGAGGAGCATGACCACGGCGCCGAAGAAGGTCACCAGGAACGCCTTGTCGGCCTTGCGGACGTGGTCCGGCTGGCGGTAGAAACCGATGAGCCGCCAGCAGCTGATGGCGATGATCTCCCAGAACAGGTACAGGAAGATGAGGTTCCCGGAGAAGACGAGCCCCATCATCGCCCCGATGAACAGCAGGACCATCAGATAGTACTCGCTCTGGTTCTCCTCGTGGCGGATGTAGCCGAGCGAGTAGACGACGATGAGGAAGCCGACGAAAGACGACACGGAGGCCATGAAGATCGACAGGGGGTCGATGATGAGAACGAAGTCGAGCCCCAGGGCCAGGTTCTTGCGCACGACAAGCTCCCCCCCTTCGAGAGCGAAGGAGAGGAGGGTCAGAGGCAAGACCGCGGTCACGGCGCTCACCGCGACGGCCCAGACCGATCGGGCCTTCCCGGAGGCCAGGCCGGCGAGCGGGACCGCGAACGAGCCGAGGATGGGGATGAGGATCGTGAGCAGGACGGTTGTTTCGACGTTCATGGGGACGAACTACCTTCCTTCAATTTGAGGGCCTAGTATATTAATGGGTCCACGGGCTGTCAAGGATTTCCACAAGCCGTCCTCAGTTCTTTACACAAGCCTTTTCAGAGGCGAGATTTCCGTTGATTTTTGGCCTGGAACGTGGGATAAATGGACAAAACCGCAGAGAAGAGGATAGCGCCATGTCCATCGAGATCCGCGAGGTCCTGTCCCGCAGGGACCTGAAGACGTTCATCTACCTGCCCGAGAAGATCCATGCCGGCCATGAGAACTGGGTCCATCCCATTTACATGGACGACTGGAAGTACTTCGACAAGAAGAAGAACAAGGCCTTCGGCTACTGCGACACGATCCTCCTCGTCGCCTGGAAGGACGGGCGCCCGGCCGGGCGGGTCATGGGCATCATCAACCACCGGTTCAACGAGCACCGGAACGAGCGGACGGCCCGGTTCGGCTATCTCGATTGCTTCGAGGACAAGGAGGTCTTCGCGGCCCTCCTCCGCGCGGCCGAGGCCTGGGCCCGGGATAAGGGGATGACCAAGATCGTCGGCCCCTACGGCTTCTCCGACCAGGACCCCGAGGGCTTCCTCATCGAGGGCTTCGAGCACCGGGCGACGATCGCGACCTACTACAATTTCGAGTGGATGCCGCGGTTCCTCGAGGAGGACGGCTACGCCAAGGACATCGACTGGTTCGTCTACAAGCTCGAGGTCCCCAAGGAGCCGCCCGAATTCTACAAGAAGATCTACGAGCGGGCCATGAAACGGGGGACGTACGAGATCGTCGAGTTCCGCTCGCGGAAGGATATCAAGCCCTGGATCCGGCCCGTTCTGGCCCTTATGAACGAGTGCTACATGGCCGGGAACATCTACGGCTTCGCCCCGCTCGAGGAACAGGAGATGGACGACCTGGCCAAGCGCTACCTCCCCGTCCTCGATCCCCGCTTCGTCAAGGCCATCACGAAGGACGGCGAGGTCGTCGCCTTCATCATCGCCATGCCGGACATGACCGAAGGCATCCGCAAGGCCCGGGGGCGCCTCCTGCCCTTCGGGTTCATCCACGTCCTGCGGGCGGCCAAGAAGACGAAACAGCTCGACCTCCTGCTCGGCGCGATCAAGGAGAAGTACCGGGGCCAGGGCCTCGACGTCCTCATGGGCATCAAGATCCTCATCGCCGCCCACGAGGCCGGGTACGAGAGGATGGACACGCATCACGAGATGGAGGCGAACGTCAAGGTCCGGGCCGAGATGGAGCGCATGGGCGGGACGATCTACAAGAAGTTCCGGGCCTTCTATAAAATGCTGTGATCGCGGCCTCGGCCCGGACTCCGTCCGGCCGACGCGAAATAGCCCGGCTTCGCAATCATCCGGAAAATCAGGGGGACACGATCCCTTTTCAGGAGAAAAGGGTCATGTCCCCGATTTTCCCGCCGGCCGAACCCGGGCTATTTCGCGTCGGCCCAGTTCGGTCCGAACCCCAGCCGGACCTTGAGCGGGACGCGGAGGTCGGCGGCGCCCTCCATGGCCTCTCTCACGAGCGGCTCCACCGCCGCCCGCTCGTCCCCGGGGACCTCGAAAACGAGCTCGTCGTGGACCTGGAGGATCATCCGCGTCCGGAGCTTCCGCTCCTCGATAGCGCGGCCCGCCCGGAGCATGGCCACTTTGATGATGTCGGCCGCGGACCCCTGGATGGGATTGTTGAGGGCGATGCGCCGGCCGGCCTGCTGGAGGACCCGGTCTGGAGCCCGGAGCTCGGGGACCTGGCGCTGGCGGCCGAAGATCGTCTCCGAAAAACCCCGTTCGCGGGCCTCCTCGACGATCCTATCCAGGTAGTCGCGGACCTGCGGCAGCTCGGCGAAGTAGCGGTCGATGAACTTCTGGGCCTCGCCCGCCGAGGTGCCGAGCTCGCGGGCCAGGGAGTAGGCCGAGGCCCCGTAGATGATGCTGAAGTTGATGATCTTGGCCCGCCGCCGGGCGTCGTCACCGCGGTCCTCTCCGAAGACGAGCCGGGCGGTCTCCTCGTGGACGTCCCTGTCTTGGAGGAAGGTCTCGAGGAGGGCCCGGTCCTCCGACAGGTGGGCCAGGACCCGGAGCTCGATCTGGGAGTAGTCGGCGGCGAGAAGGACGTGCCCCTCGTCGGGGACGAAGGCCCGGCGGAAGCGCGCCCCCCAGGGCCCCCGGGCGGGGATGTTCTGCAGGTTCGGATCGCTCGACGACAGGCGGCCGGTGGAGGCGACGGTCTGGTTGTAGGACGTGTGGATGCGGCCCGTCTCCGGGTTGATGAGCGCCGGCAGGGCGTCGGCGTAGGTGGATTTGAGCTTGGCCATCTGCCGGAAATCCAGGACGAGCCGGGCCAAAGGATGGGCCTCCGCCAGATCCTCGAGGATGTCGAGGGAGGTCGAATAGCCTTTCGTCACCCGGGTCCGCCGGGAGGGCTGGAGCCCGAGCTTGTGGAAGAGGACGTCGGCGAGCTGGCGCGGCGAGTTGATATTGAAGGTGCAGCCGGCGAGACCGCAGATCTCCTTCTCGAGCCGGCCGATCTCGCCTTCGAGCTCCTTGGCCATCGTCCGGAGGACCGCGGGATCGACCCGGACCCCGGCGGTCTCCATCCGGGCCAGGAGCCCGATGAGCGGGAGCTCGATATCCTCATAGAGACGGTCGAGCTTCCGGGCCCGGACCTTGTCGCAGAGGACCGCGCCCAGCTCCCAGGCCAGGGCGGCGTCCTGGCAGGCGTACGGCGCGGCCCGCTCGACCGGGACCTTGTCCATGGTCAGCTCGTTCTTGCCCCGGCCCGCGACCTCTTCATAAGGGATCTTGGTCTCCCGCAGGTAGTGCAGGGCCAGCCTGTCCAGGCCGTGCCGGCCCCAGTTGGGCTCGAGCAGGTAGGACAGGACCATCGTATCCCGGGCGACGCCGGCGATCCGGACGCCCGCCCGCTCGAGGACGATGAGGTCGAACTTGACGTTCTGGCCCGTCTTCAGGATCTTCGCGTCCTCGAGGACGGGGCGGAGGATGTCGAGAGCGCGCTCCCGGGGGATCTGGGCCGGAGCCCCGAGGTAGTCGTGGCCGACGGGGACGTAAAAGGCCTCGCCCGGGACGAGGGAGAAGGACAGGCCGACGAGATGGGCCCGGGTGGGCGCGGGGCTGTCGGTTTCGGTGTCGACCGCGACCGCGCCGGCCTTGCGGATACGGCCCGCGAGCGCCTTGAGCCCGGCCTCGTCGAAGATCGTCCGGAAGTCCTTGACGGACGGCCGCGGCGCCTTCAGGAAGCCCGGAAGGAGCGTGGAGAACTCGAGCTCGCCGAAGAGCCGGACCGTCTCTTTCTCGTCGGGGTCCTGGACGGCGTACCGCTCGAGGTCGAGATCGACGTCGAGATCGCGGCAGACCGTGACCAGCCGGCGGCTGAGCTCGAGGATCTCCCGGTTCTCCGGGGCCTTGAGCTTTTCCCGGATCCGGGGATTCTTGACCTTGTCGAGGTTGGCCAGCAGATTGTCGAGGGCTCCGTATTCCTGGATGAGGGCCTTGGCCGTCTTTTCGCCGATGCCGGGGACCCCGGGCACGTTGTCCGAGGCATCGCCCCAGAGGGCCAGGACGTCGACGACCGCCCCGGCCTCGACGCCGAAGAACTCCTTGACGCTGGCCGCGTCGACCGTCATCTCCTTGGCCGGATTCCAGACGGAGGTCTTCTCGTCGATGAGCTGGAGCAGGTCCTTGTCCGTGGTGACGATGACCGTCCGGATGTCCCGGGCCGCGGCCCGGGCGGCCAGCGAGGCGATGACGTCGTCGGCCTCGTATCTGGGGAACTCCGCCGTGGCCACGCGCAAGGCCCCGAGCACGTCCTTGAGGACCGGGACCTGGGGGATCAGGTCGTCGGGCATGGGCTTGCGGTGGGCCTTGTAGTCGCCGTATTCCTCGTGGCGGACGGTCGGCCCCTTGACGTCGAAGACGACCCCCAGGTAGTCGGGCTTTTCCGCGTCGAGGAGCTTCCGCAGGGCGCCGAGGAAGCCATAGACGGCGCCGGTCGGGAATCCTTTGGAGTTTGATAGGCCTCGGATGGCGTAATACGACCGGTAGAGGAGGGAGTTCCCGTCGATGAGGAAGAGCCGCTTCGGACTCAGTCGTACCTGCCTTCGACGATCTGGCCGAGGATGGCCTTGTGCTGCTCCTCCATCATCCGTTCGATGCGGCTCGGGGCGTCCGGCGCATCCATGAAAGCCGTGTAAAAGGCCCTCTTGGAGGCCAGCAGGCGGCCCGACTTGTAGATCAACGATTCGATATACTGGGCGCTGAGCCCTTTGTCCTGCGTCTGGACGATGAAGGAGTCCCCCCTGTAATCGACCCGGGTGTTATAACCGCCCACGGCGTTATTATACCCGTCCGCTCCCCGGCTTCAAGCCCGTTCTCCGGCCTGGGCGCATTTGACATCCGGGGTTCAGTTGGTATAATAAAGTGAATTTTTTCAGAGGATGGACGCGTGGATACGACGATGCTCATCGATATCGACCGGCTCCCGAAGGAAGGGCTCCGTCTGTCCCGGGATTTCGAGTTCCTGAGCCTGGACCTTGTCGAGGAGAACGCCGTGTTCCTCGAGCCGCCCCACGCCGACCTCACCGTCCGTCTCGTCGGGGACGAGATCCTCGTCCAGGGGGTGGTCTCGGCCCGCCTGAGCTTCGTCTGCTCGCGCTGCCTGACGCCGTTCGAGTTCCCCGTGGCCAGCCGGTTCGACATCGTCTATCTCCCCGAGGAGATCGACGCCCTGTCCGAGGAGCTGACCGACGAGAAGATCGACCAGATGTACTACACCGGGCGCCAGCTCGACCTCCGGGCCGTCGTCCTCGAGCAGCTGAATCTGACCTTCCCGGCCAAGCCCCTGTGCGCGCCGGGATGCGAGGGCATCTGCGCCGTCTGCGGCGAGATCATCCGGGAGGCCAAGTGCTCCTGCCTCGTCAAGGAGCCGGAGAGCGGCCTGAACAAGATCAAATTCAACGTGAGAGACAAGAGTTAAATGCCTAATCCAAAGAGACGACACTCGCCGACACGCAAGGGGAAACGCCGGGCCCACGACGGCCTCGTCCTTCCCACCTTCTCCGTCTGCGCCAAGTGCGGCAACCCGAAGCTGCCCCACCGGGCCTGCCCGGAGTGCGGGCACTACAAGGGACGGCAGGTGACGGAAGGGACCGAAGACTGATCCCGGCGGCATCCATGAGAATCGCCGTCGACGCGATGGGGGGAGATTTCGGCCCGAAGGCCATTGTGCCGGGGGCCCTCCGCGCCGCCGAGGACTTCGCGGTCGACATCCTCCTCGTCGGCCTCGAGAGCGTCATCCGCCGCGAGATCGAGCGGTCCGGCCTCAAGTCCGGCCGGACGACCGTCATCGACGCGCCCGAGGCGATCGGGATGGGCGACAGCCTGCTGGCCTTCCGGAGGAAGAAGGCCTCCTCCATCCGCGTCGGGGCCCAGCTCGTCAAGGACGGACGGGCCGAGGCCTTCGTCAGCATGGGCAACACCGGAGCGGTCGTCTATATCTCCCGCGATGTCCTGGGCGCTCTCAGGGGCGTCGACCGTCCGGCCCTGGCCCTGCTCGTTCCCGCGCCCGAGGGGAAGACCCTGCTCCTCGACGTCGGGGCCAACGCCAATTGCCAGCCCCGCAACCTCGTCCAGTTCGCCCTCATGGGCAAGGTCTTTATGGAGGCCGTGGTCGGCCTGAAGGACCCCCGGATCGGGCTGATGAGCATCGGCGAGGAGAAGGGCAAAGGCAACGACCTGGTCCGCGAGACCTTCGACCGCCTTCAGGAAGCCCCCCTGCGCTTCATCGGCAACGTCGAGGGCAAGGACCTGTTCTCCGGGGCGGCCGACGTCATCGTCAGCGACGGGTTCACCGGGAACATCGCCCTTAAGGCCACCGAGGGCGTCGTCCAGAGCGTCCTCGCCATGGCCAAGCATGAGATCACGAAGAACATCTTCGCCAAGCTCGGCTACCTCCTCATGAAGCGGCACCTCAAGAGGATCTACAAGAAGATCGACTACTCCGAATACGGCGGCGCCCAGCTCCTCGGCGTCGACGGCGTCTGCATCATCGGCCACGGCAAGTCTAACCCGGCCGCCGTCCGCAGCGCCATCCTGAGGGCCCGGGAGTTCGTCGCCGGAGAGGTCCAGGAAAAGATCCAGGGCGAGCTCCTGCGTTACGAGCACGCCCTCAAAGGAGTCGCGGCATGAAGCGCTTCGACGGAAGGGTCTCCATCGTCACCGGCGCCTCCCAGGGGATCGGCGAGGCCATCGCCCGCGATCTCGCCGACGAGGGGGCGACCGTCATCCTGGCCGACGTGCAGCTGGAGAAGCTCGAAGCCGTCGCCCGGTCGATCGCCGAGGCCGGCGGCCGGGCCGAGGCCCACGCCGTCGACGTCGCCGACACGGCTTCCGTCGAACGGATGGTCGCCGCGGTCGCCGCGGCGCATAAGCGGATCGACCATCTCGTCAACAACGCCGGGATCACCCGCGACGGCCTGCTCATGCGGATGAAGGAGGAGGACTGGGACGCCGTCATCCGGGTCAACCTGAAGGGGACCTTCAATTTCTCCAAGGCCGTCCTCCGGACGATGATCGCGGCCCGTTACGGCCGGATCGTCAACATCGCCTCCGTCGCCGGGCTCATGGGCAACGCCGGCCAGACCAACTACGCGGCCTCCAAGTCCGCCGTCATCGCCCTGGCCCGGTCCCTGGCCCGGGAGGTCGGGGCGCGGGGCATCACCGTCAACGCCGTCGCGCCGGGGTTCATCGCCACGGCCATGACCGAGAAGCTCCCCGAGGAGGTCAAGGCGGCCTACCTCGAGATCATCCCCCTGAAAAAATTCGGGCTTCCCAAAGACGTGTCATCTGCGGTAAAATTCCTGCTCTCCGAAGACGCGTCATATATCACGGGCCAGGTGGTCAGCGTGAACGGCGGCATGTATATGTAGGCGGTCCGCCATCATTGATAGAATCTCTCAAGGAGGACACCATGCAAAGAGACGAACTCCTCAAGAAGGTCAGGGCGATCGTTTCGGACAAGCTGAGCATCAGCGAGGAGCAGGTCACGGAAGACGCGTCCTTCATCGATGATCTCGGCGCGGACTCCCTGGACACCGTCGAGCTCGTCATGGCCCTGGAGGACGAGTTCGGGCTGGACATCCCCGACGACCAGGCCGAAAAGCTGACCACGGTCGGCAAGGCCATCGATTATATCGTGGGGCACGCGAAATAGGCCCCGTCCGGTCCGCCGCGTTCCCGAATCGTTCCATCCATGGGCAGGGGTAGCTTTCCCGAACGGCGGGTCGTCGTCACCGGCATCGGCCTCGTTTCGCCGCTCGGCACCGGGACGGACAAGACCTGGCAGGCCCTTCTCCGCGGGGAGAGCGGCATCGCGGGCCTGACCCGGTTCGACGTCTCCCGCTACTCGACGCGCTTCGGCGGCGAGGTCAAGGACTTCGATCCGCTCGTCTTCATCGACCGCAAGGAGGTCCGCAAGATGGACCTCTTCACCCGCTTCGCCATGGCCGCCGCGGAGCTGGCCGTCGCGGACTCGGGCATCCCCCGGGCCGATCTCCAGAGCGACCGGGCCGGCACGTATGTGGGCTCGGGGATCGGCGGCCTGGGCTCGATCGAAGAGAACCACAAGGTCCTCCTCGAGAAGGGCCCCGACCGGGTCTCCCCGTTCTTCCTCATCCAGACGATCATCAACGAGGCTTCGGGCCAGATCTCCATCCGCTTCGGCGCCAAGGGCCCCAACTGCGCGAATGTCACGGCTTGCAGCACGGGCACGCACGCCATCGGCGACTCCTCCCGGATGATCGCCCGGGGCGACGCCGACATCATGATCACCGGAGGCGCGGAGGCCCCCCTCACGCCCCTCTCTCTCGCCGGCTTCACCGCGATCAAGGCCCTCTCCGGGCGCAACGACGATCCGGCCAGGGCCTCCCGGCCGTTCGACGCGAAGCGCGACGGCTTCGTCATGAGCGAAGGGGCGGGCGTCCTCATCCTCGAGGAGCTCGGCCGGGCCCTCCGGCGTGACGCCCGGATCTACGCGGAGGTCGTCGGCTACGGGATGACGAGCGACGCCTTTCACGTGGCCGCTCCGGCCCCCGACGGCGACGGGGCGATCCGCGTCATGCGGCGGGCCCTCGAGGACGCCGGGGTCCCTCCGGACGAGGTTCAGTACATCAATGCCCACGGGACGTCGACCGAGCTCAACGACAAGACGGAGACCATGGCCATCAAGGCCGTCTTCGGGGATCAGGCCCGCCGCCTGGCCGTCAACTCGACGAAATCGATGACCGGCCACCTGCTCGGAGCGGCCGGAGGGATCGAGGCCGGGATCACGGCCCTGGCGCTCTTGCACCAGATCATGCCGCCGACCATCAACTACGAGTTCCCCGATCCGGAGTGCGATCTCGATTACGTCCCCAACGCCGCCCGGAAGGCCGAGATCGTCCACGGGCTCAGCAACTCGTTCGGCTTCGGCGGGACCAACGCCTGTCTCGTCCTGAAGAGATACGCGCGGCCCTGAGCCGGACGGGGCGGCCCGGGCGACGCGGCCGGCCGCGCCCTGAGGAGAGACCGATGAACATTCTCGTATTCGTCAAGCGGGTGCCCGACACGGAATCCCGCATCCGCATCCAGCACGAGACCCGGACGATCGTCGAGGACGGGCTGAACTTCGTCGTCAGCCCCTACGACGAATATGCCGTCGAGGAGGCCCTGCGGCTCCGCGAAAGCAAAGGCGGGACGGTCCGCGTCGTCTCGGTCGGCCGGGCCGAGGCCGTCGCCGTCCTGCGGAAGTCGCTGGCCATGGGCGCGGACGAGGCCTTTCTCGTCAAGGACGACGCCCCGGAGTCCTACGACGGCCTGCGGACGGCCCGCATCATCGCCCGGGCCGTCGAGCGCCGGTTCGCCGGGGCCGACCTCCTGCTCTTCGGCAAGCAGTCGGTGGGCGCCGACAACAGCCAGGTCCCGGCCATGGTCGCCGAGCTCCTCGGCTTGCCCCAGGCGACGGTCGTGACCAAGCTCGAGGTCGGCGACGGAGCGGCGACGGCCTTCCGCGAGATCGAAGGCGGGACCGAGAAGGTCGCGCTGACGCTGCCCGCCGTGGTGACCGCCCAGAAGGGGCTGAACGAGCCCCGCTACGAGACGCTCAAGGGCATCATGGCGGCGAAGAAGAAGGACATCCCCGTCGTCACCCTGACCGACCTGGGCCTTGGGCCCGACGACCTGGCCGGCCGGGTCACGGTCACGGGCCTTGACGTGCCCGCCGCACGCCAAGCCGGCAAGGTCCTCCAGGGCGACCCGGCCGAAACGGCCCGGGAGCTCGTCCGCCTCCTCCGGGCCGAGGCCAAGGTCATATAAGATAAGGAGAGGGACGATGATCGCCGTTTATCTCGAGACCAGGGAAGGCAAGATCAAGAAGAGCTCGCTCGAGGCCCTCTCCGAGGCCGGGCGCCGGGGCGCGGAGCTGGGCGTTCCGGCGGCCGCGGTCCTGGCCGGCGGCGCCGTCGCCGGCTTGGCCCCGGGGGCGTTCGCCGCGGGGGCGGCCAAGGTCTATATCCTCGAAGACCCCGGCCTCGCGGCCTATTCCTCGCAGGCCTACGCCGCCGCCCTGGCCGAATTCGCCGGCCAGGCCCGGCCGCTCGCCCTGTTCTTCGCGGCCACGGCCATGGGCAAGGACCTGGCGCCCCGGGTGGCGGCGCGGCTCGGCGTGGCCATGGCGTCCGACTGCACGAAGGTCACCGTCAAGGACGGGAGCCTCGAATTCACCCGGCCCATCTACGCCGGCAAGGCCTTTCTCTCCCTGACCCTTCAGTCCTCGCCCCTGGTGGCGACGCTCCGGCCGAATATCTTCGCCCTGGGCGGGGCTGCGGCGGCCCCGGGAGAGGTCGTCAAGCTCGCGGTCGCCGTTCCCGACGCCGCGTCCAAGGGCCGGGTCGTCGAGGTCATCAAGGAAGAGAGCGGGGAGATCGACGTCACCGAAGCCGACGTCGTCGTCTCCGGGGGCCGCGGGCTCAAGGGCCCCGAGGCCTTCGCCCTTCTCCGCGATCTCGCCGCGGTCTTCCCGCGGGCCGCCGTCGGGGCCTCGCGCTCGGCCGTCGACTCCGGCTGGATCGGCCATCAGCACCAGGTCGGGCAGACCGGCAAGACCGTCTCGCCCAACCTCTACGTCGCCGTCGGCATCTCCGGGGCCATCCAGCACCTGGCCGGGATGTCGTCCTCGAAGGTCATCGCCGCCGTCAACAAGGATCCCGAAGCGCCGATCTTCAAGTGCGCCGACTTCGGCATCGTCGGCGATCTCTTCGAGGTGGTCCCTAAGCTCACGGACGAGCTGAAGAAGGCGCTCGCGGATTGATCCCTACTTGTAAGGATCGGCCGGCGTCTCGGCCGAGATGTTCAGCAGGAGGCGGTTCTTCTCCGACCGCGTTTCCCCCACGCTCGTGACGAAGATGGCCGGGTCGTCGACGATCGGACACTTGTTCTCGCAGATGCCGCAGCCCGTGCAGAGCTCGAGGTCGATGACCGGTCCCTTCTGGACGACGACCGAGCCGTCGGGCAGCTTCGTCTCGACCTCGACGAGCTTGATGGCCTTGGGCGAGACGGGGCAGTGTTCCTCGCAGACGATGCAGGGCTTGCCCAGGACGTAGGGGATGCAGCGGCTCTTGTTGACCCAGGCCGAGCCGATCTTGATCTTGTTCTTCGCCTCGATAGTCTGCTTCTGGATCGCCCCGGTCGGGCAGACCTGCGTGCAGAGCGAGCAGTAGTACTCGCAGTAGCCGATCTTCGGGACGAGCCTCGGCGTGTAGATGCCCTCGGGCCCCGCCTCGGTCAGGACGGGCTGGAGCCCGCCGGTCGGGCAGGCCCGCATGCACTGGCCGCACTTGACGCACTTGGCCAGGAACTTGTCCTCGGCCAGGGCGCCCGGGGGCCGGATGAGCTTGAGCGAGGCTCGCTTGCGAGACGGCGTCAGGCGGAAGAAGGGGGCGGCGACCAGGCCGAAGAGGGTCGTCACAAGGAGCTTGCGGCGCGAGAGGTTGACGTTCGAGACGTTGGTCAGCTTCTCGACGCGGGCGGACAGGGGGAAGCCGATCGCCGCGGTCGGGCAGATCGAGGCGCAGTTCATACAGTAGATGCACTCGCCGCTCTTCCACATCTCGTTGGGATAGGGATGGGCCTGGGTCTCGCAGTGCTGGGTGCAGAGGCCGCATTTGATGCATTTCTCGCCGTCGATCCGGAGCTTGAGCAGGTTCCAACGGCTGAGGAGGCCCAGGAGGGCGCCCGTCGGGCAGAGATAGCGGCACCAGAACCTTTCTTTCCGGGCGTTGAGGGCGATCGCGCCGAGGAAGAAAAGGCCCACGGAGAACCCCTGGATGAACGTCGTGTTGACCGTCCAGTTCTGGAGGGCCTGGGACAGCGAACGGGCCAGCCCGGCGGCGCCGATCCCGTGGAGGGCGCCGGTCAGCCCCCCGAGGGCCTGGGCCAGCGCGGGCAGCACGGCCACGGACAGGGACCGGGTCAGGAAGGAGAGCGGATCGAGGTAGCCGGCGAGATCGAGGCCAAGGACGGCGCCGACGAGGACGAGAAGGAGGATGTAGTACTTCGGGGCCAGGCTGGCCTTGTCCTCGCGCGGCGGCCGGAGGAGCTTCGTCCTCTTGAAGGCGAACGACGAGAACTGGTGGACGGCGCCGAGCGGGCAGACCCAGCCGCAGAAGACGCGGCCGAAGAGGACCGTGGCGGCGACCGTGACGAGGGCGAAGACGAAGTAGGCGTAGACGAGGCGGGCGGAGACGATGGTGACCAGGGCGAGGAGCGGGTCGAAGTGGAAGAAGCGCTGGACGGTCGAGCCGATGTAGTCCTCGCCCGTATAGTGGGCGCCGAGGAGGAGGCGGAGGAAGAGCGCGAAGAAGACCGCCTGGCTGGCGATCCTCAGGAGCTCGAGGCCACGGTATTTCCTAGATCTTTCTTTTTTCAAGGCGGACCTTCCCGAGGTCGAATTCGCCCAAGCCCCGTTCCCGGGCCAGGCCGAGATAGGGCAGGTCGCGCGGCGCGACGTCGAAGAACGAAGCAGCCAGGGCGTCCACGGCGACGGGGTCCGTTCCCGCGACGACAGTCTTGCGGAGCTCGGTGTCCGAGATCCGTCCGCCCTGCGGGCCGTTGCGGACGAGGATGCGGTAGGCGTCGAGGACCGTCAGCCGCGGCTTGAAGAAGGCGGCGAGATCGACGACCGCTTTGTCGAGGTCCTGGTGGAACTGGTTGCGGGCCCCGCCGGTCGCGCCGAGCCAGTTCTTGGCGCCTAAGGTCAAGCGGCAGAGGGAGTGGTGCTTGGCGATGGGGACGTTGATGATCTTGTCCGACTCGATGACGTCGAGGAGGATCTCCCATTCCTTGAGCAGCTCGCCCTTGAGGGCCATCTTCTTGATCCGGTAGTCGTCGACGAAGAGGATGTCGCCGCCCGCCTGCTTCACGGCCTCCTGGATGCCCGAGCGGACGTAGCAGCGCTTGGCCTGGTTGGTCGTGTTGTCGATGACGATGGCCTTCTTGGCCCCGGCGTCGAGGACGAGCTCGACGAGGGTCTTGACGACCTCGGGATTGGTGCAGGCGGCCATCTCCGGGGTCCGGTCCCAGCCGATGTTCGGCTTGATGACGACCTTGTCGCCCTTTCCGACGAAGGCCTTCATGCCGCCGATCAGGGCAACGGCTTCGCGGGTGATGGCCGCCGGGGATTCGCCCTCGACCATGGCCAGCTGGGGCAGGGGCCCCAAGGAGGCCGCCTGACCGGAGAACACCCGCGGGCTGAACCGGAGGGCCAGGCCGGCCGCGGCCGCGCCTTTCATGAAATCGCGTCTTTTCATGGGCTCTATCCTTTACCGAGTGAGCGTATATATTCCATGATACCACCATAGATGCCTTGGGCGGCCAGGTCCCGGTATTTCTTGGTCTTGAGCTTGGCCTCCTCCTTGGAGTTGCTGAGGTGGGAGATCTCGACCAGGATGGAGGGCATCTCGCCGCCGATGAGGACCCAGAAGGGGCCGCCCTTGACGCCCAGGTTCGGGCAGGCCGGCGGGTCCTGGGACAGGGTCCTGACCAGGTTCCTCTGGACGGCCTCGGCCAGGCTCCTGGACTCTTTGATCTTGCTGTTCTGGACGATCTTTTCGAGGATGGTCTTCATCTCGCCGATGTTCTTGGTGATGACGACCTTGTCGCCCTTTCCGACGAAGGCCTTCATGCCGCCGATCAGGGCAACGGCTTCGCGGGTGATGGCCGCCGGGGATTCGCCCTCGACCATGGCCAGCTGGGGCAGGGGCCCCAAGGAGGCCGCCTGACCGGAGAACACCCGCGGGCTGAACCGGAGGGCCAGGCCGGCCGCGGCCGCGCCTTTCATGAAATCGCGTCTTTTCATGGGCTCTATCCTTTACCGAGTGAGCGTATATATTCCATGATACCACCATAGATGCCTTGGGCGGCCAGGTCCCGGTATTTCTTGGTCTTGAGCTTGGCCTCCTCCTTGGAGTTGCTGAGGTGGGAGATCTCGACCAGGATGGAGGGCATCTCGCCGCCGATGAGGACCCAGAAGGGGCCGCCCTTGACGCCCAGGTTCGGGCAGGCCGGCGGGTCCTGGGACAGGGTCCTGACCAGGTTCCTCTGGACGGCCTCGGCCAGGCTCCTGGACTCTTTGATCTTGCTGTTCTGGACGATCTTTTCGAGGATGGTCTTCATCTCGCCGATGTTCTTGGTCGATGTGGCGTTCTCCGCGGCCGCGAGCTCGATGACCGAGGGATCGGGACTGATGTTCAGAAAGAACGTCTCGGCGCCCGCGCGCTTGCGGTCGCGGTGGGCGTTGGAGTGAATGGACACGAAAAGGTCGGCCCGTTTCTGATTGGCGATGACCGTCCTGCGCTCCAAGGGGACGTCCACATCCGATTCGCGGGTCAGGATCGCTTCGATCCCGGCCTTGACGAGGAGGTCTCTTAGGGCCAGAGCGACGGCCAGGTTGACCTCCTTCTCCTGGAGGCCGCCCTTGCTGATCGCGCCCGGATGCGGCCCGCCGTGGCCGGGGTCGATGACGACCGTCTTGACGC
>MEYC01000007.1:54514-54612 GCA_001775715.1 Candidatus Aminicenantes bacterium RBG_16_66_30
GGCCAGGGACGCTCCGGCGAAGTTCGGGTCGTTCGGGTCGACCTGGCGCTTCACCGGCGGCAGGGTCTTGTCGGCGGGCGCCGCCGCCTTCTCGGCCG
>MEYC01000007.1:54629-64412 GCA_001775715.1 Candidatus Aminicenantes bacterium RBG_16_66_30
CCCGACGTTTGCCGGGGGTAGATATCGATGACCAGCCGGAAGGGGTCCCAGAGGTGATAGACCCGATGGGATTGAACCCGGGTGAAATCGACGTCGACAACGACCCGGACCGTCGAAGTCGTCTTCTGGGAGATCCGGATCTGGCTGATGTAGCCCGTCTTGACCGGATACGACTGGCCCTGGAGGATGGGATTGAGCTTGGCTTGGAGGACGTCGACATAGATCCGGCCGGGATCCTTGAGCTCTCCGAAAGTGTACTCGCGGAGCTTGCCGATATCGAGGACGACCCGGGTGAAGTTCGCGTGGGTGTAGTGGCGCAGGTTGACGATCTCGGCCCGCGGGTCGTCCTGTTGCCCGGCCGAGAGAGAGAGAACGAGCGCCGTCAGGAGCAGTAATCCGAAGCTCTTACGCGCAGATTTCAATTCGCATCAATTTTATAGGAGCCGTCGAGAGTTGTCCACCCGTCGATAAGGGACTGTCCCCGGAGGGGGACTGTCCCTCTTAGGCGCCGTATTTTTGCAGCTTGAGCGCGTGGGCGAGCATGAGGGGCATGACCGAGATAGCCCGGAAGCGGCCGAGCATGCCCTTGGCGCAGGCCCGCTCCGTGAACACGGCGACGTCGTCGACGCCGGCCGTCGGCGAGATGAGCAGGAACGGGTTGGGGTGCCAGGAGTGGCCCTTGAGGCTTGAGGGCGTCGAATGGTCCGAGGTGACGACGAGGACGTCCGGCTTGAGGGCTATAAGGCGGGGGAGGAACGGGTCGAGGGCCTCGATCGCCGCCACCTTGGCCCCGAAATTGCCGTCCTCGCCGGACGAGTCCGTTTTCTTGTAGTGAACATAGAAGAAATCGTGCTTGGCCCAGTTCTTCTCCAGGGCGTCGAAAAGGTCGGATGTCTCGCCGCCGGCGCCGATGACCTCCATGCCCAGCAGCTTGGCCAGGCCCTTGTACATGGGGTAGTTGGCGACGGCCGCCGGCCGGACCTTGAAGAGCTCCTGCATGGTCGGGATCGACGGGAACTTGGAGAAGCCGCGGAGGAGGGCGGCGTTGGCCTTGGCTTCGCCTTTGAGGACCTCCGCGACGTCGTCGAGGAAGCGGTTGACCACGGCCGAGGCCTTTCCGGCTTCCGGCGCCTGGGGCGTCGTTAGCAGCGGGGGCTTGCCTTCCTTCTGCGGATCGGCGTCGGAAAGCGCGTCGGACAGTCCTTCGGCCGTGAACCGGGCGACGAAGCGGTGCTCCTTGCCCGGGAAGACGCGGACCTCGACGCCCTCGCGCTTGGGCAGGCGGGCGTTGAGATCGTCGCAGATGCGGACGTTCTCCTCGGTCGGGATGCGGCCCGCCCGGCGGTCCGTGACGAGCCCTCCCTTGACCGTGGCGAAGTTGCCGCGGGCCACGAGATCGTTCCGCCCGACCTCGACCCCCAACCCCAGGGCCTCGAGGATGCCCCGGCCGAGCCGGTACTTGAGCGGCTCGTAGCCGAAGAGGGCGAGATGGGCCGGGCCGCTTCCCGGCGTGATGCCCATCATAACGGGGTCGGCGAGGCCGCAGACGCCCGCCCGGGCTAGCCCGTCGAGGTTCGGCTTGCGGGCTGCCTCGAGCTCGCTCCGGCCGTCGGCGGGCAGGCCCCCGACGCCGTCCATGACGAGCAGGACGATCTTCGAATCGGTCTGTTGGCTCAGCTCACGGGCCAGGTCTTCCCATTCCATGTCGTTCTCTCCTTGGATGCCCTCCCATTTTATCAGAGAGTGCTCTCCTTCGGCAATCGCCTCGGGCGCCGGTTGCGCTGCCGAGGGGGAGGTTCCCGCGAGAAAGGCTCCCTGTCGGGGGCGGCTTGGGCTATAATGCCCCAGGGGAGGCCATGACGACTCTCTACATCTATTCCAATCAGGGCGAATCTCGGAAGCTCAGCCTCGAGAAGGACGCCGTCACTCTCGGACGCGCGAAGGACAATGATGTCACCCTCGCAGACCCCAGCTGCTCATCGCGCCACGCCGTTATCGAGCGCGCCGGCGAAGGCTTCGTCATCCGGGACGCGGGGAGCAAGAACGGAACGATCGTCAACGGCCGCCGGATCGACGGCCCGGTCGCCCTTGCCGCGGGGGACGAGATCGTCCTCGGGTCGACGTCGGTGACCCTCGAGCGGCCGAGGATGCCCCGCGTGACCATGATCGACGCGCCCGGGACAGAGGCGGACGCCAGCGCCGTTATTCCCTACCGGCAGATCCTCGACAAGACATCGGCGACGGACGCCGCGACCTCGCGACACGCCGCCCCGGCCGACCTCGCGGAGGAGAACCGAATCCTCCAGGTCCTCGTCCAGGTCGGGGAGGCCCTGGTCGCCCATAAGCCGGTCCAGGAGCTTCTCGAGGACATTCTGGACCTCGTCGCGGGATACCTGCCCATGGACCAATGCGTCATCATGCTCCGCGGGGGCGGAGATGCGGGTCTCGAGACCCGCGCGGCGAGGACCCAGGCGCGCGGAGGCGAGGCTCGGGAGATCCGGGTCAGCCGGACGATCGTCAATATGGCCTACGAGCAACACCTCTCCGTCCTTCTCTCCGATACCATGGCGGATCCGCGCGTCATCGGCAACATCAGCATCATCGACAAGGGCATCCGGTCGGCGCTCTGCGTGCCGATCGGGGACGACATGGAGGTCATCGGGGTCCTCTACGCCGACCGCCAGGCCCGGCATTCCCCCTTCCAGGATGCCGACCTGCGCCTGCTCACGCTGCTGGCCAACACGGCCGCTGTGAAGATCCAGCAGGCGCGCCAGGTCGCGGCCCTCGTCGAAGCCGAGAAGATGCGCCGGGAACTCAAGATCGCCGCCGATATCCAGCGCGATTTCCTGCCCCGGACGCTTCCGGCCTTCGAAGGCTACGGCATGGCCGGCCGGGCCGTCCCCTGCTTCGATGTCGGCGGCGACTATTTCGATCTTATCTCCCTTGGCGAGAAACGCCTCGGGCTCGCCGTGGCCGATGTTTCGGGAAAGGGCGTCGGCGCGGCCCTGCTCATGGCCTCGCTCCGGGCCTGGCTCCGGGCCGAGCTCGCCCACGCGACCGACCTCGCGACGCTCGCCGGGAAGCTGAACGATTTTGCCTTTGAGAGCTGCGACATCCAGAGCTTCATCACCTTCTTTTTCGCCGATCTCGACCGGGGGACGGGAGCCTTCCGCTACATCAATGCCGGGCACAATCCGGCCCTCGTCGTCGGACGGGACGGCGCCGTCCGGGACTTTCCGGCGACAGGGCTCTGCCTCGGGATGTTCGCCGGCCGCTGTTATGAGGTCGGGGCATCCGTCGTCGGCCCCGGCGAGATCCTCGTCCTGTACACGGACGGGATCACGGAAAGCCGGAGCGCCAACGGCGAGGAATTCGGCGTCGAGGGCCTGGCCGGCGCCGTCCGCGCCGCGCGGGACAACGACGCCCCGGAGATCCTCGAAGAGGTTTTCCGGCGCCTCGCGGAGTTCGTCGGCCGTGTCGAGCCGTTCGACGACCGGACGCTTGTCATCGTCAAGAGGATCGCATTTGAATCGGCGCGGCCCGTCTGATAAAATCCCTCCGTGCAAAAAGTCCTCATCCTCGATTTCGGGTCCCAGTACACTCAGCTGATCGCCCGGAAGATCCGCGAGCTCGGCGTCTACTGGAGATCGTGCCGTACTCGACGCCGCTCGCCGCGATCCGCAAGGCGAAGCCCTCTGCCCTCGTCCTCTCCGGGGGGCCGCAGAGCGTCTACGGCCGGGGCGCGCCTCACCCGGACAAGGGCATCTTCAAGCTCGGCGTCCCGATCCTCGGCATCTGTTACGGCGTCCAGCTCATGGCCCATTTCCTCGGTGGCGAGGTCGTCCCCTCCAAGGAGCGGGAATACGGCTTCGCCGTCCTGCGCGTCCTCGATCCCGCGGGGCTCCTGGCCCAGGTCAAGGACAAGGAACAGGTCTGGATGAGCCACGGCGACCGGCTCGAGTGCGTCCCGCCGGGCTTCCGCCTGACCGGGAGCACCGTCAACACCCACGCCGCCGTGATCGAGGACCGGGCCCGGAAGTTCTTCGGCGTCCAGTTCCACCCGGAGGTCATCCACACGAAGGAGGGCCTGAAGGTCCTGGCGAACTTTCTCTTCCGCGAGAGCGGCCTCAAGTCCGACTGGACGATCTCCTCGTTCATCGAGCGCAAGGTCAAGGAGATCCGGGACACGGTCGGGCCCGGCAGGGTCATATGCGGCCTCTCGGGCGGCGTCGACTCGCTGGTCACGTCGCTCATCATCCACAAGGCCATCGGCAACAAGCTCGTTTGCATCTTCATCGACAACGGGCTCCTCCGCAAGGGCCAGTACGAGGCCCTCATGGAGGCGTTCCGCCACAAGTTCGCCCTCAAGGTCATCGGCATCGACGCCTCGGACCTGTTCCTGGAGAAGCTCCGCGGCGTCGTCTCGCCCGAGCGGAAGCGCAAGACGATCGGCCGCCTGTTCATCCATCTCTTCGAGCGGGAGGCCATGCGCCTCGGCGGGGCGGCCTTCCTGGCCCAGGGGACGATCTACCCGGATGTCATCGAGTCCAACCCGGTCAAGGGTCCGTCGTCCGTCATCAAGTCCCATCACAACGTCGGGGGCCTGCCCCGGGGCCTGAAATTCCGGCTCGTCGAGCCGCTCCGCGAGCTCTTCAAGGACGAGGTCCGGGCCCTGGCCCTCGAGCTCGGCGTCGACGCCGAATTCATCCACCAGCACCCCTTCCCCGGTCCCGGCCTGGCCGTCCGCATGATCGGTGAGGTCGACCGGGAGAGCCTGGAGATCCTCCGGGCCGCCGACGACATCGTCCTCCAGGAGGTCCAGCGGGCAGGCATCTACAAGAAGCTCTGGCAGGCCTTCGCCGTCCTGCTCCCCGTCCGCTCGGTCGGCGTCATGGGCGACCAGCGGACCTATCACCGGGTCGTCGTCGTCCGGCTCGTCCAGAGCTCCGACGGCATGACGGCCAACTGGTATCCGGCGCCGGCCAAGCTCATGGCCCGCATCTCGACGCGCATCGTCAACGAGGTCCGGGGCGTCAACAGGGTCGTCTACGACGTGACGACCAAGCCGCCCGGGACGATCGAGTGGGAATAGCCCCGGCCGGGTTCGGGAAAGATATTTGCGCATGGAACCGACGTTCGTCCATCTGCACAACCATTCCGAATACAGCATCCTCGACGGCTGCCTGAAGGTCAAGGACCTCGTCGGGGCAGCCTACGAGCAGAATATGCCCGCCGTGGCCCTCACCGACCACGGCAACATCTTCGGCGCGGTCCAGTTCTTCAAGCAGGCCAAGGACCGGGGCGTCAAGCCCATCCTCGGCTGCGAGGTCTATGTCGCCCCGGAGAGCCGGTTCGACAAGAGGCCCGGGGGCGCCGACGACGTCCATCACTACCACCTCATCCTCCTCGTCAAGGACGAGACCGGGTACCGGAACATCTGCCAACTTATCACCCAGAGCTACCTCGAGGGATTCTACTACCGGCCCCGGATCGACAAGGAGCTCCTGGCCTCCCATGCCGGGGGGCTCATCGGGCTCTCGGCCTGTCTCAAGGGCGAGGTCGCGGTCTGGCTCGGCCGCGGCCTTCCCGAGAAGGCCGAGGAAGCGGCGCGAGAGTACGCCGCGATGTTCGGACCGGGCGACTTCTTCATCGAGCTCATGGACCACGGCCTCGACGAGCAGAAGGCGGTCAATCCCCAGCTCGTGGCCGTCGCCCGCAAGCTCGACCTCCCGCTCGTCGCCACGAACGACATCCACTTCGCCCGCCGCGAGGACGCCGAGAGCCAGGACGTCCTCGTCTGCATCCAGACGAACCGCAAGATCTCCGACCCGGACCGGCTCAAGTTCAGCACGGACCAGTTCTACTTCAAGTCCGCGGCCGAGATGGCCGAGCTTTTCCGGGACACGCCCGACGCCGTCGAGAACACGGGCAAGATCGCCGCGCGCTGCACGTTCGATTTCCCGACGAAGAGCTACAACCTGCCGACGTTCGCCCCGCCCGACGGCAAGGATATCAGAGAATACTTCGAGGAGGTCGCCTGGGAGGGGTTCCGGGCCCGGATGTCCTCCCGCCTCCCCGACGTCGAGGGCGGCGGGGCCTCGCACACGATGGGCGAGTACGAGGACCGGATGAAGCGGGAGATCAAGCTCATCGAGACCATGGGCTTCGAGGGCTATTTCCTCATCGTCTGGGACCTCCTCAAGACGGCCCGGGCGAAGGGCATCCCCGTCGGTCCGGGCCGGGGCTCGGCGGCCGGGAGCCTCCTCGCCTACGCCCTCGAGATCACCGAGATCGATCCGATCGAGTACGACCTCCTCTTCGAGCGCTTCCTCAATCCCGAGCGCATCAGCCTGCCCGACATCGACATGGACTTCTGCGGCCGCCGCCGCCAGGAGATGATCGAATACGTCACCCGGAAGTACGGCCAGGACAACGTCTGCCAGATCATCACCTTCGGGACCATGGCCGCCCGGGGGGCCATCCGCGACGTCGGGCGCGTCCTCGAAGTGCCCCTGCCCGAGGTCGACCGGATCGCCAAGATGATCCCCTTCGCCGTGGACGCGACGATCGCCGAGGCCCTGAAGAGCGTCCCCGAGCTGAGGGCGCTCCGGGACCGGAACTCCAAGATCGCCCAGCTCCTGGCCATCGCCCAGAAGATCGAGGGCCAGGTCCGCCACCCGTCCATCCACGCCGCGGGCATCGTCATCACGCCCAAGCCGCTGGTCGAGTTCCTGCCGCTCTACCAGTCGGTCAAGGGGGAGGTCACGACGCAGTTCCCCATGGGCGACGTCGAGGCCCTGGGGCTCCTCAAGATGGACCTCCTCGGCCTCCGGAACCTGACGGTCATCGACGACGCCATCGAGCTCATCCGCAAGGAGACGAGCCTGGTCATCGACATCAACCGGCTGCCGCTCGACGACGCCCTGACCTTCGACGTCTTCAAGGCCGGGAACACGGACGGCGTCTTCCAGTTCGAGAGCCCGGGCATGAAGGACCTCCTGCGCCGCTTCCGCCCGGAGGAGTTCCGCGACCTCATCGCCCTCAACGCCCTGTACCGGCCGGGCCCGCTCAAGAGCGGCATGACCGACGAGTCCATCCACCGCCGCAATCACCCCGAGCGGATCGCCTATGAGCTCGCCGAGCTCGAGCCCATCCTCAAGGAGACCCGGGGCATCATCATCTACCAGGAACAGGTCATGCGCATCGCCACCGACCTCGCCGGCTTCACCCTGGCCGGGGCCGACCTCCTGCGCAAGGCCATGGGCAAGAAGGACCGGGAGACGATGAAGGCCCAGAAGCAGAAGTTCGTCCAGGGGGCGAAGAAGAAGGGCATCCCCTCCGCCAAGGCCGACAAGATCTTCGAGCAGATCAAGGAGTTCGCGGAGTACGGCTTCAACAAGTCCCACAGCGCCGCCTACGCCTTCCTGGCCTACCAGACGGCCTACCTCAAGGCCCACTACCCCGTCCACTTCCTGGCCGCCCTGCTGACCTCGGAGGCCGAGCGCGGCGCTACACCCCAGGTCGTCAAGTACATCGGCGAGTGCCACGAGATGGGCATCCAGACCCTCCCCCCGGACATCAACAAGAGCGAGTTCCGCTTCACGGTCGAGGGCGGGGACATCCGCTTCGGCCTGGCCGCGGTCAAAGGCATCGGCCAGGCGGCCGTCGAGGAGCTGGTCGCGGCCAGGAAGAGGGCCGGCGGCTTCCGCTCCCCGTTCGACCTCTTCCGCGAGCACGATACCAAAGTCCTCAACCGCAAGGCCGTCGAGAGCCTGATCAAGGCCGGGACATTCGACTCCCTGGGCTGGAAGCGCTCGCAGTGCTATCACATGCTCGACCGGATGATCGAGTTCGGCCACGAGGTCCAGAGAGCCCAGGCCGCCCGCCAGAAGTCGCTCTTCGGCTCCGGGGGGGTCGAGCCTCCGGAGATCCCCCACGAGGTCCGGGACATGCGCGAATGGGACGAGTCCCACGTCCTGTCCTACGAGATGGACGCCCTCGGCCTCTACATCACCGGGCATCCCCTGGCCCAGCACAAGGACCGGGTCCGCAAGCTCGTCTCCCATCTCATCGAGGAGCTCGACCCCGAGCGGGACTTCGACAAGGACGTCCGCCTGGCCGGGATCATCGGCTCGCTCAAGCCGCTCAAGACGAAGAAGGACGAGCGCATGGCCACGTTCGTCCTCGAGGACCTGACCGGCAAGATCGAGGTCGTCTCTTTCCCCGAGAGCTTCGCCAAATCCGGGACGTATCTCCGGGAAGGGCAGCTCGTCTGGATCAAGGGCAAGTTCATGGGCGAGGAGGACAACCGCCGGATCAGCCTGACCCAGGCCATGCCGCTCGTCGAGGCTTTCGAGAAGCAGGCCAAGCGCGTCGTCGTCCGCATCTTCCTGCCGGGGCTCGAGGAGGCGACGCTGGCCGAGCTCAAGACGATCCTGGACGGCTACGAGGGAAAGTGCCCGGTCGTCTTCGAGCTCGAGACGCCCCATTCCTACCGGGTCGTGGCCCAGAGCGCCGAGGTCCAGAAGGTGACGCCCTCGGAGGACCTGATCAAGAAGATCGAGGCCCTGCTCGGCGAAAAATCGGTCTCGGTCGATTACTGAGCGGCGGCGGAGATTGACACCCCGCCTCAAAACGGGTAGATTAATCTGACTATTTTGTTTATTTTGTGAGGATTGACGTGCCCTACCGGATCATCGTGGCCGACCCGAGCCCTTCGGTCCAAAAGGCGGCCCAGCTCGTCTTCACCGAGCCGGAGTTCCGGCTGAGCGTCTTCGAGGACGGGGCCTCGCTCGTCGAGGCCGCAGCCGATCTCCGTCCCGACGCGCTCGTCGTCAGTCTGACGCTCCCCGGACGGGACGGGTACGAGGTCGGCCGGATCCTGAGGAGCCGGAAGGAGCTGGCCGCGATCCCGCTCGTGGGCCTGAAGGGGACCTTCGAGTCGATGGACGCCGAAAGGCCCGCGCCGGCCGAATACGACGAGGTCGTCCTCAAGCCGTTCGATTCGGAGCGGCTGGCCGCGGTCGTCCGGGAGCTCATCGCCCGGAAGACGGGACCGGAGTCCCTGCCCGAGGACCCCGTCTGGTCCCCGGCCGGCGTCCCGGCCGGAGGGACAGCGGTCCCGCCCGCGGCCGCCTCCGGCCCGGAGGTCAAGGCGATCGTCCACGAGGAGATCATCGGCATGGAGCGGGAGATCGAGAAGCGGGTCCGGGCGAGCGTCCTGGCCGAGCTCAAGGAATGGATGTCGAAACCATGATCCCGAAAGACGAACTGGCGAAAGCCTACGATCCGAAGCCGGTCGAGGAGAAGTGGGGGAAATTCTGGCTCGACGAGGGCCTCTTCACGGCCGACCCCAAGTCGACGAAGCCCAAGTTCTCGATGGTCCTGCCGCCGCCGAACGTCACCGGCATCCTGCACATGGGCCACGCCCTCTGCTTCACCCTGCCCGACATCATCACCCGCTGGAAGCGGATGCAGGGCTACAACTGCCTCTGGCTTCCCGGGACCGACCACGCCTCGATCGCCGTCCACAACGTCATCGAGAAGAGCCTGGCCGAGAAGGGCCTGAGCCGGGAGAAGATCGGGCGCGACGAATTCCTTCGCATCGCCTGGGACTGGAAGGAAAAATACGGCGGGGTCATCACCAGCCAGCTCAAGAGGCTCGGCGCCTCGCTCGACTGGTCCCGGGAGCGGTTCACCATGGACCCCGGCTTCAGCCGGGCCGTCAAGCAGGTCTTCGTCTCCCTCTACGACGAGGGGCTCATCTACCGCGACTACTTCCTG
>MEYC01000008.1 GCA_001775715.1 Candidatus Aminicenantes bacterium RBG_16_66_30
AGGAGGTCGTCATGAACCTGACATCCTGGCTCATCATCGCCGGAGCCGTCGTCGCCTTTTTCGCCCTCGTCATCCTGGTCCTAGCCCTGCGCTATCGGAAGGTCGGGCCCAACGAAGCCCTCATCATCGCCGGCGGCGGCAAGAGGACGATCACCCTGGCCGACGGGACCAAGCGCCGGGTCGGCTACCGTTACCGCCTCGGCGGCGGCGTTTTTGTCTGGCCGGGCATGGAGAAGGTCTACGTCCTCCCGATGGACGTCATCCCCGTCTCGATCCGCACGCCCGAGGTTCTGACCCACGGCGGCGTCCCGATCCTGGCCGAGGCGTCGGCCCAGGTCAAGATCGACTCCTCCGACGAGACGATCCATCTCGCGGCCGAGCAGTTCCTGGGCATCGGGCGCGACGGCATCCGTGACGTCGCCATCAACGTCCTCGAGGGCAAGGTCCGCGAGGTCATCGGCGGGATGTCGGTCGAGGAGATCTACCGCGGCCGTCAGGAATTCTCGAACCGGGTCGTCGCCGCCGTCAAGGCCGATTTCGCCCGGATGGGCCTGGTCATCCTCTCCTTCGCCCTCAAGGACATCAGCGACACCCAGGGCTATATCGACGCCCTGAGCAAGCCCCAGATCGCCGCTGCCAAGAGGGACGCCGTCATCGCCCAGGCCGAGACCGAGAAGGAATCGATCATCAAATCGTCCATGGCCCGCAAGGAAGCCGAGGTCGCCCGGCTCCAGTCCGAGGCCCTGATCGCCAAGGCCCAGTGGGAGAACGAGGCCAAGAAGGCCGAGTCCCAGGTTTTCGTCAACACCAAGAAAGCCCAGGCCGACTTCTCCTACGAGCTCGAGCGCCACCGCTTGGGCCAGGACCTCAAGAAGGAGGAGGCCAAGGTCAAGCAGGTCGAGAAGGAAGAGGCCATCAAGATCGAGAGCCTCGAGATCGCCCGCAAGGAGAAGGAGCTCGAGGCGACCGTCATCAAGCCGGCCGACGCCCGCAAGTACCAGATCAAGGCCGAGGCCGAGGCCGAGGAATACCGGATCGTCGCCGAAGCGAAAGGCAAGGCCGAAGCCCTCAAGCTCGAGGGGCTGGCCGCGGCCGACGAGATCCGGGCCAAGGGCGGCGCCGAGGCCGAGGCCATGATGAAGAAGGCCCAGGCCTGGGAGAAATACACCCAGGCCGCCGTCCTCGACAGCTACATCAAGGTCCTGCCCGAGCTGGCCAAAGCCGTGTCGGAGCCCCTCTCCAAGGTCGACAAGATCGTCATCGTCAGCGGGGACAAGGACCTCGGCACGACCAAGATCACGGGCCAGGTCGCCCAAGTCCTGGCCCAGATGCCCGAGGTCGTCAAGTCCCTGACGGGGGCCGACATCCGGGAGTTCCTCAAGGCCAAGCTCTCTCCCGAGGCCAAAGACGCGAAGAAGTGAGCGCCCGGCCGGGCGTCGAGGCAGGTGAACCATGATCTCTGAAAAAGTCCAGCGCATCGGCGCCTCCCCCACCCTGAAGATCTCGGCCAAGGCCATGAAGGCCGAGGGCATCGACGTCATCGACCTCAGCGTCGGCGAGCCGGATTTCCCGACGCCCGAGAACGTCAAGGAGGCCGGGATCAAGGCCATCCGCGACAACTTCACAAGATACACCGATAGCGACGGCATCCTCGCCCTGCGCAAGGCCATCGCCAAGCGCCTCAAGGAGGACTTCGGGGTCGAATACGCGCCCAAGCAGATCATCGTCTCCGCCGGGGCCAAGAGCTCCCTCTTCCACCTCGTCCAGGCCCTCGTCGACGAGGGCGAGGAGGTCATCATCCCCGCGCCCTACTGGGTGACCTACCCCGAGTGCGTCGCGCTGGCCAAGGGCAAGGCCGTCATAGTCCCGACCCGCGAGGAGGACGGCTTCCTCCTGACCCCCGAGGCGCTCAAGGCCTCGATCTCCCCGGCGACCAAGGCCCTCATCCTCAACAACCCGTCCAATCCGACCGGCGGCGCTTACGGTAAGGACCAGCTCCTGGCCTTGGCCGAGGTCGTGAAGGGCGAGGACATCTACGTCATCTCCGACGAGATCTACGCCAGCCTCGTCTTCGACAGCTTCAAGTTCACGAGCTTCGCCGCGCTCGGCGAGGATATCAAGAAGAAGACGATCGTCATCAACGGCGTGTCGAAGTCCTACTCCATGACCGGCTGGCGGATCGGCTTCGCCGCCGGACCGGCCGAGGTCATCGACGGCATGTCCAAGATCCAGAGCCACACGACCTCGAACGCCTGCTCCATCGCCCAGAAGGCCGGCCTCGAGGCCTACGACGGCCCCCAATACGACGTCGCGAAGATGGTCGCCGAGTTCCAGCGCCGCCGCAACTACTGCCTCATGCGCCTGGCCGCGGTCCCGGGGATGTCCTGCTTCAAGCCCCGGGGCGCGTTCTATCTCTTCCCGAACGTCAAGTCCTTCTACGACAAGGAGGCGAACGGGGCCAAGATCCGCAACTCCTACGGCCTGGCCTACTATCTCCTCAAGGAGGCCCGGGTGGCCGTCGTGCCCGGGGACGCCTTCGGCGCCGACGACCACATCCGGCTGTCCTACGCGACCTCGATGGCCAACCTCGAGAAGAGCATGGACCGGATCGTCGAGGCCCTGGGCAAGCTCAAGACGGCCAAGACGGTCAAGCGCGTCGCCCTGTCGAACGCCGTGACCCGGGTGAAGAAGGCCGTCCCCGTCGAGCTCGTGGCCGACGCCCGGATGCGCGACGCCCTCGCCGCCGAGATGGAGGGCCACCTCGGCTACGAAGGCCGTTACGAGTGGAACGCCCGGATCGGCGGCGCCGTCGTCCAGCTCCGGACCAACGTCGCCCACCTCAACGACTTCTGGATCGAGAACTTCCCGCCCGCGGCCGGCGGCGGCGACGTCAAGCCGCACGGCGTCGTATACGCCGTCGACGGCATCGCCGGCCGGGAGCCGCGCGGCTTCTATCACGAGGGGACGCAGACGGGGGTCCTCGTCAACACGGACTGGTACGGGTCCCTCCGGAGCCTGGCCATCGGCCTGGCCATGGACATCGCCGCCCGGACGGGCGGCGCGGGGGCTTCGGGCGCCGTGCGGGGCATGTCCGCCGACCTCGACGGCAGCGGCCTCATCCTTGTCGGCCCCGCGGGCACGAAAAAGACGGAGCTGTTCTTCGGGCTCCTGGCCGACCGGCGTTTCAAGCTCCATGCGAACGACGTCGTCTTCGTCGAGATCGCCGGGGGACGGGCGGCGGCCGAGCGGGTCGAGCGGAAGCTCTACATGCCGACGACGGCCGTCGAGCTCGACGCCCGGCTGGCCCCGCTCTTCGACCGGAGCAAGTGCGAGAACGTCGTCGTCCACAAGGACGATTGCGCCGACGCGGAGTGCCAGCGGGCCGACGACTGCCGCCTGGACCGGGGCTCGCCCTACTGCTACAGGGCCGGGAAAGAGTCCCACGCCCTGCTCGACCCGGACTGGCTCGGCGGCCCGGCCGCCGCGGTCAAGCGGACGGACCTGAAGGCCCTCATCCTCCTGCGGAACGACGCGACCTCTCCGGCCGTCGTCGAGCTCTCGAAGGACGAGGCCCTGAGGACGCTCGAGGCCGGCGAAGCGGCCGGGGCCCGGAAGGCCCTCGCGGCGGGCCAGGTCCAGCCCTTCTACAACCCCCACCTTCTCGGGGCGGGCCCCGAGAAGATCGAAGCCCAGCGGGCCTTCTACGGCCGGCTCCTCGAGTCCGCGAGGTGCGTCCTCTTCAACAGCGGCGTCGCCGGCGCGGACAAGCTCAAGGACCTCGTCCCGCCGGGCCGCTGACAGGCCTTTCGCCGGCTAGCCGGGCGGGGTGACGTCCCTCCTCGCAAAATCACCCATCCTTTCACCAGTCGCGATGATTGCCCCGGCCCCGGGGGCGCCGGATAATGCGGAGCGTGGGAAACCCAGAGGGGCTCGTCTTGAACCGGTGCCGCAATTGCTATATAAATGAGGAAAAACAGGATAGACAGAGGGACAGATCATGACCAAGCACATGCGACACCGGCCGGGCGTCCGGGGCTTCACTCTGATCGAGGTCCTCGTCGTCGTCGGCATCATTGGCATCCTTATGGCCGTGGGCTATCCGAGCATCCTCAACACCATGGCGGTGAGGAACCTCGAGAACACGACCCGCCAGATCCAGAGCTACCTCCAGCAGACCAAGCTCCGGGCGGTCGATACGAAGATCGTCCATCGCGTCCGGTTCTATCTGGCCGACGGGGGCTATTGGGTCTACGAGATGGAGCGCCTCCAGGTCGACGGGACCTGGGACCGGGTCGAGGGCCCGCCGCGGAAGACGATCTCCCGCCGGTACAACGTCACGATCACCCTGCCGACGGCCGGCTCGGACCCCATCGCCATCTTCACCCCGGTCGGGGCCGTGGCCAACTTCGCCGTGGACCAGAACGCCATCATCGTCCAGAGCCCCCGGCTGCTCGCGCGAGGCCAGATGGACCAGCGGGTCATCAGCCTGTTCATGGGCGGATCGATCCAATATGACAAGCGAAAGAGCTCCTGAGATGAACACACCCAAGCACGAACGCGGCTTCAGCCTCATGGAGGCCCTGGTCGGCATCTTCCTCATCGGCGTCGCCGTCATCGGCCTGGCCCAGGTCTTCCTCGTCGCGGTTTCGAACAACCTCCGGGCCGACCGCATCGCCAACGCGACCTTCCTGGCCCAGCAGCAGATCGACTGGCTCCGCGGCTTCACCCTGGACGAGCTTACGGCCTACGCCGGGACGACCCTGGAATCGCGCGACGAGACCATGGACCTCAACGTGGACGGCAAGAGCGACTACCGGAGAGTCACCCTCTTCACCGAGGATCAGGACACCTTCCGGGTCCAGATCCTCGTTTATTCGGCCGAGAACGTCAACGTCGTCGGCTCGGGCACGCTGATCGGGGATATGGGCCGATACCGGCCCCGGGCTATGATCTCGACGCTCATCACGCGATGAAGGAGCAAGAACCGTGAGAACGCGAAGACACTCTCCGACACAACGGGCCGCGGGCTTCACGATGATCGAGCTCCTCATCGGCAGCGCCGTTATGCTCGTGGCCGTCCTGGGGGCCCTGCTCATCTATTCCCGCAGCAACAAGGTCTCGGTCGAGCAGCAGATGGTCACCGAGGCCCAGAACGACGTCCGCTCCTCCATGTTCTTCGTCACCCGGGACCTGCGCATGGCCGGGGCCGGGCTGCCGGAGGAGTTCTCCTCCTATTTCATCGAAGGGCGGGACAATGAGGACCAGGGCCCCGAGGTCACCCCCGACCGGGTGACGCTCATGGGCAACATCGAAGACCCCCTCAACCTGCCTATCCGGAACTATCAGGGCTCGTCGGTCGTCCTCGACGTCGAGGACTACAGCTTGGAGCAGTATCCCTATCCCGACGCGTACTACGACAATCAGTTCGTCATCGTCCTGCCCAATCCCGAGTCCGGCTGCTGGTCGGGCGAGGTCCGGAGGGTCACCCACGTCACCCACAACACGGGCGGAGCCAACGAGCGGTTCAACTTCTCGCCGGGGCTGGCCCCCGGGATCGACCCGCCCGGAGGGCTGTCCGGGACCTGCCCGAGCCCCAACGATTACGACGGCGGCACGATCAGCTTTATCGACGTCAAGGAGTACTGGCTCGACGTCACCGGCAACACCCCGGGCCTGACGGCGGGCCTCGACGGCTACATCGGCGGCGGCCAGGCCGGCGTCCTCTATTGCACCCACAACTCGGTCCACTTCCCCCTGGCCCGGAACATCGAGAACTTCCAGGTCGAGTACAACGGCGACATGGACAACGATCTTCTCCTCGATGGCTGGTCGCCCTGGCAGAACACGTGGACCCTGGCCGAGACCGCCCGGATCCAGCAGGTCCGGGTCTGGGTCCTGGGGCGGACCGCGCAGGCCTTCACGTCCGTCGGGGGGAAGGTCCCCGGAACGACGCCCGTCCAGGTCTACCGCCGGCCGGCCGTGTCCAACACCCCCGCGGCCGCCGCGGACGACTTCCACAAGAGGTATCTCCTGGATTCGACGTCCAACGTCCGGAACATGAGCCTCAACCTCTACAACCTCGGCCAGCGATGAGGAGCGTCCCATGAGCCAACGCGCGAAAGATCACGGCTGCGAGCGGGGATCGGGCCTCATCGTCATCATCATGATCGTCGCCTTCATGATGGCTGTCGGCATGCTCCTCCTGACCGTCACGGGCACGAGCCCCAAGGCCGCCGACAGCATGCGCCTCCAAGGCATGGCCTTCGACGCCGCCGAAGCGGGCTTCAACGCCGCCTGGGTCATCCTCAACGACAACTTTCTCAACAAGGTCACCTCGTCGTTCAACGGCCAATACCGGGCGAACTTCGGCGGCGCGCCCGGCTTGGACGACCCGACGAGCCCGCACTACTTCCGCAGCCTGACCGACGGACAGCTCGTCGCCGACATCGCCGCGGACAACACGGCCGCCAACCCGGCCCTGTTCAGCTCGGAGCCGCTGGCCTCCGATCCGCGCTGCGCGTTCACCGTCTTCCTCATCAACGACGAGGCGCCGGGGACGATCACCGTCGACGATCGGGACTGCATCCTCGTCTGCATCGGCCGGGGGCCGCGCAACACCTTCAAACGTCTCGAGATCGTCATCGAGGTCGGGTCCTGAGACCCGTCGAAAGGGGAATCGCCATGAAGAACAAAGGCTTGAAGCGCCAAGGGAGCCTTGTTGTTCTCGTCCTCCTCGCTGTCGCCATAGCCGCGGCCGTCATCGCGCCGCGCCTCTGGCCGCAGGCGGTCCAGGCCTGTACGGAATACACCCGGGCCTTCGGGGAGAACTTCGACACCATCGACTACAAGGACTTGAGCATGAGCTCCGTCGCCCGCTGGCCGTCGGGGCCGATCACGCTGCCGCCGCTCGGCTCGAATTTCGTCGTCGGCGCGGCCGATCGGATGGGCCGCCGGATCTACCAGTGCGCCGCCGGCGATTTCGACGCCGACGGCTACCCCGACCTCATCGGGCTCGACATAACCGGCGAGTTCCCGGTCGCCCCCGGCGTCGCCTGGTCCGAGCTCCGCCTCATCCGGAACCTCTATCCGACGAACGCGGGCGCGACGCCCCTCTTCGCGGTCGACATGGCGACCTCTTACGAGAGCTGGGACGATCACACCGGCCCGGCGGCGCTCACGGTCGGGGACTACAACGGCGACGGCCTGCTCGATTTCTTCTTCATGCGCAACTCGGCCGACCAGTTCGGCTACACGAACTTCCTGGCCGCGATGTACATCAACACGGGCACGGCCGACGCCCCCGATTTCAAGAAGCACACCGCGATGCCGAACCTCGACTTCACCGCCCGCTTCCAGGCCCTCTCGATCTACATCTACTGGGCGGCCAACCACCTCCACTCCGTCGACATCGACATGGACGGCGACGTCGACCTCCTGGCCATCAGCCAGGACAAGATCTACCTCCTCCGGAACCCGGGAGCGGGGAGCTTCACCCTGGACGCTTGGGACGTCGCCGAGCTGCCCTACGACGCGCCGACCGGCTACACGGGCCTTCCTGGAGGTTCGGCCGTGGCCGCGGGCGACTTCGACGGCGACGGCGACTATGATGTCGTCGCCGGCTCGGTCGGCTGGACCGCCTTCCTCGTCTACTACGAGAACGACGGCACGGGCCACTTCACCCGCAACGAGATCGCTATCCCGGACGCGACCTGCGTCGGCGCGGTCGGTATCATGACCGACGACTTCACCGGCGACGGCCGGGCCGACATCTTCGTCGCCACCGACCGGGCCTACAGGGGGGGGACGACCGAGGCCCGGATCTGGTTCCTGCGGAACCGCGGCGTCGTCGACGGCCAGGTCGACTGGCTGTTCCGCTGCCTCAACGGGTGCACCGCCCCGACCCCGTCCCCTTACGACATCGACATGGCCACGCCCCTCGACTACGACCACGACGGCGACATGGACCTCGTCATCGCCGACGCCAACCATTCGGGGGACTATTATTACATCGAGAACGAGCTCGCCTCGGTCTACGAGCTCTACGGCCGGGCCCAGTCGACGAACATCGGCGCGGGCCTCCTCGATCCGCGCGTCCACGCCATCACCCGCATCCGGGTCAGCTCCATCCGCCAGGGCGCTTTCGGCGGCTCGAGCGCGGGCCTGGACGTCGAGGTCCTCTTCTCCAACAACGCCGGCAGGAGCTGGGAGACCTACCAGACCTTCTCCGGCGCCGGGATCGTCAACGCGACGAACCTCCCCTGGTACGATTTCAAGAACTTCGGGGCCGACCTCCGCTGGCGGATCGTCCTGACCGCGGAGGACGACGATATGGTCGATTACCAGAACGCCTCGTTCGAGACCCCCTATGTCGGAGACCTCGAGATCGAGTTCATCTACGTCGACCGGCGGGAGTACTCGCGCGCCTCCGCGGCGGCGACCATCGTCACGTCGAGCGGGATCAACAAGAAGCTCGTCATCGGCTCGTCGTTCATCTTCCCGGGCTGGGAGGGCCAGCTCCGGGCCTACGACGTCTCGGCCGTCGCGTTCTCCGCCTCGGCGACATCGGAGCTCCGGACGATCACGACCTCGGACCTCGACGCGGCCACGGGCCGGACCTTGATCGGAGGCGCCGAGGTCTTCTGGGACGCCGGACAGATGCTCAACGACAGGAGCCCCGACACCCGGACGATCTACACGGCCATCCGGGCGAACGGCAGCGTCACCGGCGCCCTGACCCGGCGGGACTTCACCCGGGCCAACGTCGGCAACCTGGCCACGGCCGGGAGCCTGGCCTGGTGTCTCCAGGACCCGCAGAACGACAACGCTGGGCTCATCGATTTCGTCCGCGGCACGGACCGGTATTGGAAATTGGGCGATATCAACCACTCGACACCGATCGTCATCGGCCCGCCCGTGGAGGATCCCACTTACATGGGAACGGGCTACGCCGAGTTCGCGGCCGCCTACGCGTCGCGCCCGAAGGTCCTCTACGTCGGGGCCAACGACGGCATGCTCCACTGCTTCGACGTGGCGACCGGCGAGGAGCTCTGGGGCTTCATCCCCTACAATCTCCTGCGGAAGCTCAAGAACATGTACGCCGTCGACACCGCGAACAACAGCCGCTACTACGCGCACGATATCTACTGCGACGCCACCCCGGCCGTAGCCGACGTTCAGATCGGCGGCGCCTGGAGGACGGTCCTCGTCATCGGCCAGGGCCCCGGAATGGGCAGCACGCTCGGCGGCGGCCTGAACTACTATTGGGCCCTCGACGTCACCGACCCGGCCAATCCCCTGCCCCTCTGGGAGCTCAGCCACACGTACGTCTCCGGAGGCAGGACCTACCGGACGATGGGCGAGACCTGGTCGACGCCGGCCATCGGCAAGGTCAACCCGGGCGGCGTGGCCCGCTGGGTCGCCTTCATGGGCTCCGGATACGACAACGACACGAGCAACAACGTCGGCCGCAGGTTCTACGCCGTCCGCGTGGATAACGGCTCGGTCATCCGGTACACGCCCGAGATCACCCAGGTCAACACGGCCAGCCTCTCCGGCGCCCGGTCGGCCTACAGCTACCCCAACATCGTGGCCGCGATCCCCGGCTCGCCGACGGCCATCGACCTCGACGGGAACGGATTCCTCGACTCGATCTTCGTCGGCGACCTCGACGGCCGCCTCTATCGCATGGACGTGACCGGGACGAACACGTCCGGCTGGACCCTCACGGCCATCTACACCGATAACCTCTATTACCCGATCATCACCAAGCCGGCCGTCTGGGTCGATCCCCTGGAGGGCGGCCCGACCCGGGCGCGGGTCTACTTCGGGACCGGCGGCGACGACGCCGCCCCGACGGACCGGGACTATTCGTTCGTCTCCCTCATCGATAACGGCGGGAACGCGGCGACCATCGAATGGTATCTCGGCGTGCCGGCCCTGCTCGCTCTCAGCGAGTCCTACCAGCGCGGCGAGCTCGGATTGGGGAGCAAGGTTTGGGCCGATCCGGTCATCGCCGACCAGGTCGTCTACTTCAGCACCCTGCGCGGCAGCATCGAGGCCGTCAATCCCTGCGTCAACCTGGGCGAGGCGGGCCGCCTCTACGCCCGCTACGTGAGGTACACGTCGGCCATCCCGGTCGGCGGCACGGCCTTCAAGGCGACCTCCGGGAGCCCTCCCGAGTACCTCGACCTCATCAGCAAGGCCCGCCGGGCCGTGACCGTCGGCGAGGCCGAGCGGGTGGCCGGACGGGTCAACAAGCGCGAGATCTACGTCCAGGAATACGACTCCACCCTGGAGAAGCTGGAGCAGCCCATCGGGTCGCTCCTCCGGATAAAGTCCTGGAGGGAGATCTACCGGATCATCTGGTAAGACGTCGAACGCCTCCCGTCCGCGGCGATTGACACGCGGCGGCCGGGAGGCCATAATGGGATAGGATCCGCCATGAAGAGATTATTGTTATTCATCGCTATCTTGGGGCTGGCCGCTTCCCTCGGCGCGCAGTCCCTGGCCGAGCTGTCCAAAAAGGAAAAGGCCCGGCGCGAGAGCCTCAAGGGACGCAGCGCCGTCGTCATCAAGAACGCCGACCTCCTGCGCGTGCAGAAGACCCCGGCCGTCGAGGTCGCCCCTCCGGAGGCCGAGATGACCGAGGCGTTGGAGGGCGAGGAGCCCGTCGGCGCGACGGGAGGCGGGACGGCCAGCGAGCCGTCGGGATCCGGCGCGCCTTCGGGACGCCGTATAACACCCCGCGTCGGCCCGGACGGCCCCCTCATCACGGGCGAGGCCAACCGCGACCAGGCCGAGGGCGGCGGGACCCTCGATGCTCAGCTCCAAGCGTCCAAGAACCTCGTCGATCTCCTGACGACCAAGATGAACGCTCTCCGCCAGCAGCTCGAATTCCAGGACGCCATGGTCCCCGGCTACGTCATCCAGCAGCAGCTCGACGAAACGAACCAGCGCCTTCTCAAAGCCCAGGCCCAGCAAGCCCGCATCGAGGACCAGATCAGCCGGAAGACGACGGCCCGGAAAGCCCCCGGCGAGCCCGAGCGCTAGACCCCGGCTTCGAGCCTCTCCGCCAAAAGATGCAGGAGGAAGAGGTGCGCCTCCTGGACGCGGGGGACCGAGCAGGAGGGTACGTCGAGCAGGAGATCGGCCAGGCCGGCCGCCTCTCCTCCCCCCGACCCCGTCAAGGCCAAGGTCACGAGTCCCTTCGCCCGGGCCGATCTCAGCGCCTCGACGACGTCCGGCGATCCGCCGCTCGTCGTCAGGGCCAGGGCCACGTCGCCCGGCCGGCCCAAGGCCTCGATCTGGCGGCTGAAGATCTCGGCGAAGCTCCGGTCGTTGCCGATGGCGGTCAGGCAGGACGTATCGGTGGTCAGGGCCGCGGCCGGAATGGGGGCCTGGTCGCGCCGCGATAGCCCGTTGACGAGCTCGGCCGTGAAATGCTGGGCTTCGGCCGCGCTGCCGCCGTTGCCGAATACGAGGATCTTGCCGCCGGCCCGGAGCGAGGCCGACAGGGCCTCGGCCGCGGCCTCGAGCAAGCTCGACCGGGTCTCGAGGAAGCGGTCGAGGATCTCTTTCAGCTCCGCCGCGGCGTCTTTCATCGTTCCGTTCATGTCGCCCTCCCCATCTCCGACAGGATCGCCCGCCTCACCTCATCCATGAGCCGACCCATGGTCTCCGGCGTATAGCCGGCGACCGGGATCGGCGGGTGAAAAACGATCCCGACCTTCCCCCGGCGGACGGACCGCTGGCCCTTGGGCATAAGCTCGAAGGTCCCGCGGATGGTCACGGGAACGATGGGCGCCCCGCCGGCGAGGGCCAGGAAGAAGCCGCCCCGCCGGAAGGGCTGGAGGTTCCCGTCGCGGCTCCGGGTCCCCTCGGGAAAGATCAGGAACGAGTAGCCTCGCTCGCGGATGAGGGCGGCGGCCCGGGCGATGCTCCTCTTCCCTCCTTCGGCGCCCTTCCTGTCCACGGGGACGAATCCGACATGCCGCATGGCCAGGCCGAGGACCGGGACGCGCAGGATCGACTTCTTGAGGATGACCCGGGCTGTCCCGGGGATGGCCATCATGGCGAGAGGTCCGTCGAGGAAGCTCGCATGGTTGGGCATGAAGATATAAGGCGCCCGGGGGTCGAAACGGTCCAGGCCCGAGATCTCCATCTTGACGCCGAGGATAGCCCGCCCCATCCGGGCGAAGGCCAGGCCGACGGAGATCAGCGGCTCCCGGAGTCCGAGCAAGGCGCAGAGAGGGAGCGCCGGGACGAGAAAGACCAGGTAAACAACAAACAAAGCGAAGACGAGGGCGGTGCGCATCGAAGCGGGCCCGATTATAGCACAGTCGGCCGGGACGCCGAACGATGCTATAATGCCGGCATGGATCCGCGTCCGGCGAACGCCAGGAAAAGGATCTATCTCCTCTCCGCCGCGCTCTATCTCGTCCTGTGGCTGGCGGAGCTTGCATCCAAGCTTTTCGCGATCCGCCTGGAATACGCGAGCGACGTCGTCCAGTCCTCCCTGATGGCCAAGATCGGCGAAGCCGTGCGGCTGTGCGGGCTCGACGCCGCCCTCTACGTCCTGACGCTCGTTCTGATCTACCTCCTGTTCGCGGGCCTGAACGGGCATTACGCCGCCCTCCTCGCGGAGCGGCTGGTACGCCTGCGCCCCTGGCTCGCCCGATATGCGCCGGGTCTCGCACTTCTCGTCGTCCACGGGACCTTCCTCGTCGCCGTCTACATGATGAACACCGCCCTCTATCCCGCCTCCGACCTGGCGATCGGAGCCGGCGGCGGCCTGGAATCGCCCGGGAGAGGTCCCGTCCTAAAGACCGCCGCGACGATCCTCCTGGGCCTGTTCCTTCTCGGGTTCTTCATCTTGAGCGCCCGTTATGCCCGGAGGGGCGCCCGGACCGTCAGCTTTGTCCTGTGGATCGGCCTCCTCATCGCGCCGCTCGATCCGGCCTATCTCGTCGGCCGGCTTTGGCCCCGCAAGGCGGCCAGCGCGAACGCCGGGCCGAACATCATCCTGATCGGCCTGGATTCCTTGAACCCCCGGCACACGGGCTATGCCGGATACCCGCTCCCGATCACCCCGAACCTGGACGCCTTCCTGAAGGAGAACGTGGTCTTCGCGGACTGCTACACGCCCATCGCCCGGACGTTCCCCGCGTGGTACTCGATCCTGACCGGGCAATATCCGCGGACGAGCGGCGTCCGCCTCAATCTCATCAAGCGCAAGAACATCCGGTCCGCCGGGCAGGGATTGGGCCACATCCTGACGGGCATGGGCTATTCGACCAGCCATTTCACGGACGAGGTCCGGTTCAGCAATATCACCAAGGACGAGGGCTTCGGCCATCTCCGCCACCCGCCCATGGGCGTCAAGGACTTTCTCTTCGGCAGCTTCCACGACTTCAGCCTGACGAACGTCTTCTTCAACAATCCGCTGGGCTACCGGATCTTCCCCTTCCTGGACGTGAACCGCGCCGTCGCCCATCTCTACGACGGGCGCTACTTCCTCAACGACGTCGTGTCCTCGATCGCGAAGCTGAGGCGCGAGCGCCGCTTCTTCCTGGCGGTCCACCTGTGCATCGCCCACTGGCCCTACGTCCACGCGTCGCCCCGCGATCTCGGCCGGCGGCCCGGGGCCGACCCGCTCATGCCGCTCTACGATTCGGCCGTCTCCAAGGTCGACGGTCAATTCCGCCGGATCATCGAGGCCCTCAAGGCCAACGGGCTCTACGACGATTCCCTCCTCGTCGTCTTCTCCGACCACGGGGAATCGGCGGAGGGCCACGGCTCCGACCTTCGCGATCTGGCCCAGAACCGCGTCCTCCTGGCCTGGAAGCCGCCGGGCCCCCCGGTCCACCGGGAAGTGCCCGTCTTGAGCCGGACGATCGATATCGCCCCGACGGTTCTCGATTTCCTGGGCGAGGACCCCCGGCGCTTCCCCTTCGACGGCCTGAGCCTGAAACCCTGGATAACAGGGACCGAGGACCCGGCCGCCGAGGGCCCCGGCTCGGTCATCATGGAGACCGAATTCTCCCTGGATACGCCGGGCGGGATCGGGCTCTCCCTGCAGTCCCTGATCGAGCAGGGCAGCAAGTTCTACGAGTTCGACCGGGCCGGGCTTATCACGGTCCGCGACGATTTCCACGACATCCTGGTCCGCCGCCGGAACCGGGCCATCCTGACCCCGGATTGGATGCTGGCGTACGACATCCTGGTCCGCAGCGGCCGGGAGAGCGCGCGGATATCCCTGTTCGATGTCCGCCGGGACCCGGAGTGCCGGAAGGACATGTCCGCCGAGCGTCCCGACGTCGTCGGGGACCTGCTGGGCCGGCTGCGGGACCACTATGGCGACGAATTGGATGATATAATGGTCCGGAGACGATGATGTCCTCCGCGACGCTTCCCCGGACCCTCGGATTCATCCGGGCGGGCCAGAACGAGGACGGCGGCTGGGGCTACCGGCCCGGCGGCGCGAGCTGGGTCGAGCCCTCCGCGTTCTGCGCGATGGCCCTACTCGCGGGCGGCGACCGCGCGGCGGCCGGACGCGGGCTGGCCTTGCTCAAGGCCTGCCAGAGCGCGTCGGGAGGGATGGGAGTTTCTCCCAAGGACCAAGGGGGCGGCTGGATGGCCTATGCCGCCCTCCTGGCCTATCACGCGTTCGGCGCCGAAGCCGAAGCGGCCCGCCTTATCGGCTGGATCCTCGGCCTCGAGGATGCCTCGCGCCGCTTCGCCCCGGCGGATATCCAGTCCATCGCGAGGACCTACCGGTACGACGCCTCGATCCCGGGCTGGCCCTGGACCCCCGGGACGACCGCTTGGGTGGAACCCACCGCGATGTTCATCCTCGCCCTGACCCGCGCCGGGGTCGCCTCGACCGAGCCCAGGATCCAGGCCGGCCTGAGGCTCCTCATCGACCGCCGCGTCCCCTCGGGGGGCTGGAACTTCGGGAATCCCTTCTCCAAAGCCCACGAGCTCGAAGCGACCCTCCTCTCGACCTCCCTGGCCCTGGCCGCGCTCTCGGCCGCGGGCACCCCCGCGACGAAGCCCGCGGTGGAGGCGGGGCTCCGGTTCATCGAGGCGCGCCTGGCCGGGGACGTCAGCACCGTATCTCTCGCTTGGACCCTGATCGCTCTCCTATCGATCCCCGCCGGGGACAGGCTCGTCCCCGGCGTATCCGCGCGTCTGGCCGGACTCGCGGGAACCGACGGCGGCTTCCGCGGGAACCTTTTCGAATCGGCCCTGGCCTTTCTCGCACTCGAGGACGCGTCCCGCATCATCCGGGTCCCCGGGAAGGGCCCATGAGAAGGACGCCCATGACCCGAAGGGAGGCCGTGGGCGCCCTCGGCGCGGCCGCCTTAGCGACCCTGCCCGCCTCCGCGTTCCCGAACGGAGGCTCGCAGCTCGCGCCGCGACCCGATGCGCGCGTCCCCAGCCGGGTCGGCCTCGTTCTCTGCTCCGACTACGGCCCCGAGACTCTCCGGGAGGCCCTCCGCGCCGGCTGGAAGGCGTCGCGCCCGCCCGACGTCCGCGGCAAGCGCGTCGTCATCAAGCCGAACCTCGCCGACTTCTCGCCGGACCGGCCGATCCATACGGACGCCCGGCTCGTCGAGGCCCTCGTGGAGCACCTCAAGGCCCTGGAAGCCCGGACGATCGTCCTGGCCGAAGGCCCTCCCCACAACCGCGATACCGAGCTGCTCTTCCGCCGGACGGGCTTCGAGGCCGTGGCCAAGCGGCAGGACATCGCCCTCATCGACCTCAACTATGATGACTCCCGGCCGGTCCGGAACCCGAACCCCCGGGCCTCCATCCTGCGGGAGTTCCATGTGCCGGAGACCGTCCTATCGGCCGAGGTCCTCATCTCCGTGCCGAAGATGAAGACCCACCGCTTCGCCGGGGTGACCCTGAGCCTGAAGAACATGTTCGGGATCCTGCCGGGGATGATATACGGCTGGCCGAAGAACGTCCTGCACTGGAACGGCATCCCGCAAAGCATCTGCGACATCAACGGGACGGTCAAGACGCACTTCTCGATCATCGATGGGGTGGTCGGCATGGAGGGCTACGGACCGATCCTCGGCACCGCCCGGAAGGCCGGCGTCCTGGTCATGGGCGACAGCGCTTTGGCCGCCGACGCCACCGCCGCCCGGATCATGGGCGTGGAGCCCGGGCTCGTCGAGTACATGGCCCTGGCCCAGAGGGCCGGCCTGGGATCCCTCCGCGGTCAGGACATCTCCGTCGTCGGCGAGCGGGTCGAACGGGTCCGGACCGAATTCGCCCTGGATCCCGAATTCGCGTTCATGCGGCCGCAGCGATCCCGTTGAAATCGTAGAATAAAAAAAGGGGCGGCCGAAGCCGCCCCTTCACGGGTGCGATACCGTTCAGCTAAGGTCAGGGCGTGGTGCTGCCGCCGGTAGCGTCCGCGGCGGTGGCGCGGGGAGCGACGATCCAGTTGCCGGACCAGGCAGCCAGGTCGTTCTGGAAGGTCGCCATGTTGACCACGGAGTATAACGTGGCCTCGGGGTTCGCAATGTCATAATCCATGAAGGAGATGTCAGGACCAGCAATGCCGCCCCGGGCGAAGCTGTAAATGACGAAATCCTCGTCGCCCAGCTCATCATCGGGAACGTTGCCGATATTGCCGGAGCAGGCCGTTCCGACGTGGACGAAATACGTCGTGTTCCACGGGTCGTTGACCGGGACGGATTTCACATAGAACGGAGAGAGCGCCTGGATGAAGGCGTTGCCCTGGGCCAGAGCGCCGTCCTGGGCCGCGGCGGTCCAATCGCCGTTGTCCGTGATGTAGTCCAGCGCGCCGGTCGAAACCGTCATGATCTCCTTCATGCACGATTTCTGCTTGGCCTTCTGGAGGGCCTGCAGGGCGTTCGGGACGAGAAGGGCAGCCAGGATGCCGATGATCGCGACGACGATCAACAGCTCGATGAGGGTGAATCCTCTCATCTTTTTAAACATTTGAACCTCCTTGAAATTCCCTGGCTGATCTCCTCAGCCGGGTTGTTTTGCCACTCTTAGTTGGCACCACCATTATAGCAATATCCGTGCCAACTTTAACTCAGTTATAAACTATAGATATTAAACAACATACACAAATTGTCCGACCCCTTACAGAAAAAAAGACGCCAACTTTTGTCGTTTTAGACATTTATTGTCGATCAGACTGGGTTGCGCTCACCGTTCCCATTCCGCCGCTCGGCCTTGCGGACTTGGTTGAGGTCGTACTTGCCGATGAGATAACGGATGGTCCGGTAGCTCAAGCCCAGGAGAGGCGCCGCCTTCTGCAGGCTGCCGCCCGTGACGGCCAGGGCCTCCTGGATGTATTTCTTGGTGACTTCGTCGAGGTGGTGGGTCAGGCTGAAACCCGGGGAGAAGAGCTCCTGGGTGTCGAGCTTCTTCTTCTGGGGGGAGACGATCTCCTGGGGCAGGCAGCTCGCGGTGACGGTCTCGCGGTCCTCGATGGCCACGATGCGCTCGATGACGTTCTCGAGCTCGCGGATGTTGCCCGGCCAGGCATAGCCCTCGAGAAGGCCGACGACCTCGGGGGTGAACCGCTTGGGCTTCTTGCCCATCTTGTCGCAATACTTCTGGAGGAAGTGGGCGATGAGGAGCGGAATATCCTCGACCCTCTTCCGGAGGGGGGGCATGTCGATGGAGATGACGTTCAGCCGGTAGTACAGCTCCTCGCGGAACTTGCCCTCTTCGATCCGCTTCTTCAGGTCCAGGTTGGTCGCGGCGATGATGCGGACGTCGACGGGGACCTCGTCCGCGCCGCCGACCCGCCGGACCTTCCGTTCCTGGAGGGCCCGGAGGAGCTTGACCTGGGTCCACGGCGACATCTCGCCGACCTCGTCGAGGAAGAGGGTGCCCCGTTGGGCCAGCTCGAACATGCCCTTCTTGTCGGAGACGGCGCCGGTGAAGGAGCCGCGGACGTGACCGAAGAGCTCGCTCTCGAGAAGGTTCTCGGGGAGCGCGGCGCAGTTGATGGAGACGAACGCGTGGTCCCGCCGGACCCCCTGAAGGTGGACGGCCCGGGCGGCCATCTCCTTGCCGGTGCCGCTCTCCCCCGTGATGAGCACGGTCGAGTCGGTCGAACCGACCTTCTCGATGAGGATGTAGATCTCCTGCATCGTCCGGCTCTTCCCGATCATCTGCTCGAAGCCGTAGCGGTCCTTGAGGTCCCGTTTGAGGAGGAGGTTCTCCTGCTGGAGGCGGCGGGAGGCCAGCCCTCGGCCGACGATGATCTTCAGCTCCTCGACATCGAAGGGCTTGACGACGTAGTCGAGGGCCCCGGCCTTGAGGGCCTCGACGGCCTGGGCGATGCTGCCGTAGGCCGTGATCAGGATGACGGGGAGCTCGGGCCGGTTCTCGCGGACGTAGCGGAGGATGTCCATTCCGTCGGCGCCGGGCATCTTGATGTCGGTGACGACCAGGTCGACGTCCTCCTTGGCCAGGACCTCGAACCCCTCGGCCGCCGTCTGGGCGGCCTTGACCGCGTAGCCCTCCTTCTTGAAGATGACCGTGAGGAGGTCGAGGAGGCTCCTCTCGTCGTCGATGATGAGGATCGTTTCCATGGCGCTAGCTCGCCGGGGCCGCGGCCTTCCGCTGCGGCAGGGTGATCAAGACTTCCGTCCCCTGGCGGAGCTCGGAGCGGACCTCGATCCGGCCTTCGTAGTCGTCGACGATCTTGCGGACGATCGACAGGCCCAGGCCGCGCCCGTTCTCGAACCCCGAGTGGAAGGGCTCGAACAGATGCTCCTTGGCCGCGTCGGACATCCCCCGGCCCGTGTCGGCGACGAGGATCCGGAGGTCCTTTTTCCGGGGCTCGGGGAACTCGAGCCGGAGGCGCCCGCCCTGGGGCATGGCCTTGATGGCGTTCTTGATGAGGTTCCAGAAGATCTGCTTGAACTGGCCGGCGTTGCCATAAAAGGGGACATCCGACGTCCGGTAATTCCCCAGGATCTCGATCTTGCCGTCGAGCTCGCCTCCAGCCTGCAGGATCTTGACCGTCTCGTCGAGGATGTCGCGGAGGTTGATCGGGGCGAAGACCTGTTTCGCGGGCAGGGCGAAGTCCAGGAATTGCTCCAGGCTCTGGGAGACGCGCTCGGATTCCTTGAGGACGATGGCCATGAGCTCCCGCTGTTCGGCGCTCAGGGAGAGCTCCTTCTTGAGCACCTGGACCGAGCCCGAGATGGCCGCCAGGGGGTTGCGGATCTCGTGGGCCAGGCTGGCCGAGACCCGGCCGGCCTCGGACAGGCGCTCCCGGACGAGGAGCTCCCTCTCGGCGGCCCGCAGGGCCTCGCGCGTCTTGCGGAGGCTCCCGACCAGCCGGCTCATCAGGGCGGCGATGACGAAGAAGACGCCCCAGGCGATGAAGATGGTGACGAGCATCGATCCCAGGGTCGTCCGGACGGCGTGCTCGGGCCGGAAGCTGGGGATGAAGCCGAAATAGATGCCGTCGGCGAGCACGCCGAAGAGGATGGCCGAGAGCGACGCGGCCAGGAAGCCGGCCCGCCCGGAGATGACCAGGCCGGCGGCGATGATGGGGAAGACGTAGAGGAAATACATCGAGGAGGCGATGCCGCCCGAGAGATAGACGAACGCCGTGATGAGGAGGAGGTCGAAGACGACCTGGGCGTAGGCCTGGACGACGAGCCCGCGTCCGCCCGCGTAGAGGGCGAAGAAGACGGCCGAGAAGCCGTAGGCGCCGAGGATGAGATAGTAGAAGGGCGGGTTCGGCTGCGTGTCGGGGGAGGATAGCTGGATGATGATGGCCGAGACGAGGAGGGACGTCAGGACGACGAGGCGGTAGACGTTGTAGAGGAAGACGTTCCGTCTCTCAACTGCTCCTTCGCCCGTCCGCTCCCGGGTCATCATCGCGCTCGGCTCCTTGTCTCCATGCCCGTCGCCCCCCTAGAACTGCTGCATGAGGCTGAAGATCGGCAGGTACATCGAGATGACCAGGCCGCCGACGATGCCGCCGACGAAGATCATCATGATGGGCTCCATGACCGAGAGGAGGGCGGACACGGCCGTGTCGACCTCCTCGTCGTAGAAGTTCGCCAGCTTGCTCAGCATCTCGTCGAGGGTTCCCGTGGCCTCGCCGACGTTGATCATCTGGAGCATCATCGTCGGGAACCGGCCGGACAGCTTGAAGGACTCGGCCATGGTCTTGCCCTCGGAGACCAGCCTGCGGGCGTCGACGATCTCCTTCTCGATGATGACGTTCCCGGCCGTCGTCGAGGTGATCTTGAGGGCCTCGAGCATGGGCACGCCGCCGGAGATGAGCGTCGCCAGGGTCCGCGTCACCCGGGTCATGGACACCTTGTAGATGAGGCCCCCGAAGAGGGGCATCTTCAAGAGCAGGCGGTCGGTCGTCCAGCGGCCCGGCGTCGTGCTCCGGTAATAGCGGAAGGCCAGGATGGAGGCGATGAGCCCGATGAAGATGAAGAAGATGTTCTTCTCGACGAAATCGCTCAGGTTGACGACGAAGGCCGTCAGGGCCGGCAGCTCGGCGCCGAGGTCGCGGAAGATCGTGGCGAAGACGGGGATGACCTTCCAGAGCATGAAGATGGCCACGACGATGGCGAAGACGGCGATGGCCACGGGGTAGATCATGGCCTGCTTGATCTTGGCTCGGAGGCGGACGTTCTTCTCGATGAACTCGGCCAGCCGGCGGAGCATGATGTCGAGGGAGCCCGACTGCTCGCCCGAGGCGATGAGGTTGCAGTAGAGGTCGTCGAAGGCCTTGGGGTGCTT
>MEYC01000009.1:0-657 GCA_001775715.1 Candidatus Aminicenantes bacterium RBG_16_66_30
GGCGATAGGGGAGCTCGCCCATGAGATCCGCCGCGGCCTCGACGATCTTTTTGAGGTCGCCCGTGAACTTCGCCCGGTCCACCGAACCGAGGTCGTAGGCCGCCACGGTATGGGGACGTCCGGCGGCCTCGAAGGTCAGGATCTCCTGATCGCCGATGAGGATCGGGCAGTCGTAGAGGGTGTCGAAATCGGGCGCCGAGAAGGTGTTTGGCCGGCCCGGGACGGGATCGAGGCCCGTCGAGACCTGCCTCCAATCAGGAGGGGGCAGGACGGTGACCGTCACCGGGTCCTTCAGGCGGCCAGCGATGTGCATGAAGACGCCGGTCGGAGTGATGAACCCGCCGTCGTCGCCGAGATAGCTGTCGGCGACGAAGCGGGTGAAGGCATAGACATCGTAGCTCACGACAAGGGACGAAGCCTTGCCGGTCCGGACGCGCCAGGTGTTCTTGGCCGTCTTTTCGAACGCGAGCGCCCGCCCGTCCCCGTCCTCGGCGCGGAAGTCCTTGACGAACTTGGCGTAGTCCATGATCCGATAATAGCCGGGCGTCCAAGCGGGCATCTTGAGGTCCTGCGTCTCGCCTCTCAGTCCGTCCGCGCGAATGACGACGTGGTAGTAATGGGACGTCGGCTGCTCCATGGAGACCGTAATGGACACGG
>MEYC01000009.1:763-1862 GCA_001775715.1 Candidatus Aminicenantes bacterium RBG_16_66_30
ATTCATATTCGCTCCTCCAGGGGCACGGCGACGATGCGTAGGCCGCTATTTCCTCTTGCTGCCCGTGATCGGGGCCTCGCCGTACTCCAAGGACAGCATGCCGGAGAGCTTATCCTCGGCCACGATGGCCGAAAAGTTGATGACCATGCCGCTGCCCACGGTCACGGAGAACTTCACGGTGTTCTCCTCGAACGTGAGGTTGGCCATGTCCGAGGTCCCCGAGGCCCCGGTGAACTTGCCGGCCAGCTTGCCGTCCTTCATCGAGAATTCGAAGACGAACTCGCGGCTGCCGTCCTCCATCTTGACGTCCCACGTCCCCACCAGGGCTTCCGGTTTTTGAGCCTGGCCCGCGCCGGCCGCCGATAGGGAGCCAATGAGGACCGCCGCGAGAAGACCGAACGTCACGCGAAGGGCTTTGGTAGACATGGATATTCCTCCTCGTTCATCCTAGAGCCGGATACGTATCCCCATCTGGAGGCAGAACCCGCTGAGGTCGAATCTCGGCTCGCGGATAACGATGTCCGGCGGGTCCGGGGTGGGAGGCGTGGACTCGACCTGGTACATATTGATGACGATGAGCGGATCCGTGGCCAGGGTCTGGGTGCGCAAATAGATCTTCCCCTCCCTCGTATCGGAGCCGCCCTCGGCCGAGGCCAAATAGATGGAGGCCGAGCCGAAATTCTCGAAGCGGGCGTACCGGCCCTGGGCTTCGACGAACACGCCCATCTTGGGGGAGACCTCGTATTCGAATCCCAAGCCGCCCTGGAAACCCAGGTTCTTGGACAGGCTGGTCCGGGTGGCGGTGATCTCCTGGGTCGAGAATACGGAGCCCGCCTCCATGTGGAAACGGTCCTTGAACCTGAGCCCGGCGTAGAAGGCCCCGCCGGCGTTGGCCGTCAGGCGCAGCTTGCCGACGAGAGGCAGGGAGTAGTAGAGCCCGAGGCGGATGGGGAAGGCGCTCAAGGCCGATCCTCCGTCGAATACCAGCGCCTCCGAATCGGGGGGAGTCAAGGTCATATCGGCATCCCCCGCGCTCCGTAAGAAGCCGATGCCGATGCCTACGCCGAAACGCCGGCTGAGCAGGAAGATGACATCGGCC
>MEYC01000009.1:1912-6769 GCA_001775715.1 Candidatus Aminicenantes bacterium RBG_16_66_30
AAGTATAATCGCCGTATTCGGCGAACAGCTTGTAGAACTCGTACAAGCCCCCGGATCCCGTGTTCACGTCGCCGGCCGCGAGACGGCTGTACCCGCCGTGGACGCGGAGGTCGATCTTGACGCCTCCGGCGGCGGCCTCAGCCGGATAGGGCTTGACCAGGAGTGCCGCAAGGAGAAGAGCCGTCGCCAGAAAGCCGATCTTCTTGATTCGAGGGAGCATCATACCTCCAGGTGAATGAATTCCGAGCGGACTGGCGCCACGCGCCGCGATACCTTTAGGCCCCGCCGCCCAACGACTCGATCAGGATCTTCAAGTTCTCGATATGAGATTGGTCGCCTTTCGCCAGACCGGCGAATAGCTGCTTCAGGCCGGGGTCCGTGATCTTCATCGAGGCGCTGATATGGACCCTCTCGTATCTTTTTTCGAATTCGAGAAGTTTCTGGAGATTGTCGAGCAGCCGAACCTTCCCGGACGCGAGCGACCGCCGGAATCGCCGGATCTCCTCGAGCCCGGTCCGAAGCTCGGACTCGTCCATCGTGGCCCCCGCGAAAAGGTCGGGAAGTCCCTCGAAGTACTTCAGCCCGCTCCGGATGGTATTCGCGTGGTTGATCTCTTCGTTTGCGATCGATTTGAGCCGCGCCCCGATCGGAGGGTCCCCGGAAGCGTCGGCGATCTGCTCGTAAAGCCGGGAGATCTCGGTTTCGAGCTCCGTGGCCAGATTGAGGAAATTCGGGATGTTCATGCCCGCCTCCATCCCAGGAATGGGCTCGTTGCCCCCGATCCAGAGCGATGATGGCCCCTACAGTCGGATTATCGTCGGGATGTTTCCCCGCTGTCAAGCTAATGTCCCCTCTCTCCGACTATGCTCGGGATGGATTCCCGGAAAAACGCGTGGATATCGAGATGCCGAATCCGTTATATTAGGGCCAACGCAAAGTCCGTTCCAGATCGAAAGGCAGGTCCCTCATGTTCAAGACCTCAAGGCTCCGGATCGAACGTCCGATCGTCCTGATCGTGCTGGCGGTCGCTTTCACAGGCGGGCTCATGGCCGCGCCTCAGGGCGCGTCAAGCGCTCCCGGCCAAACCGCCGTCGCGTCGACGGCCAGGTCCGGCGACGAGGAAAAGCCCTCCTATTTCACCGAGCTCTGGCAGCTCGATCGGAAAACACGGGCGAGCCAGCCCGGCGTCACCTTCCACAGGTCCAACTACGCCCTCGCGTTCTCCTACAACTTCCGGCCCAACCCGGCGCCCTTGCAGGAGGTCGACCCGGAGAAAACCCTGGTCAAGCCCGAGGTCATGTTTCAGTTGAGCTTCAAGGCCCGGCTCTGGCGGGACATCCTCGGCAAGGACCTGGTCCTGTGGGTCGCCTACACCCAGAGGTCCTTCTGGCAGCTCTACAATTTCGACGACAGCTCGCCTTTCCGGGAGACGAACTACGAGCCGGAGGTCCTGCTCAACCTCGGCACCCGCTTCAACGTGTTCGGCCTGAAAGCCCGCTTCATCCAGCTCGGGTTCAACCACCAGTCGAACGGCCAATCGGAGCCCCTTTCGAGGAGCTGGAACCGGGTCGTGGCCAATGTCGGGCTCGAACGGGGCCCGTTCTCGCTCCTCCTGAAGGGCTGGTACCGCTTCCCGGACGTCGACGACGACAATCCCGGACTGACCCATTACGTCGGCTACGGAGAGGTCTGGGGCTATTATTTCCTGAAGAGGCACCGGCTCGGCGTCATGGTCCGCGACAATCTGAATTTCAGGGAGAACCTGGGCGCCATCCAGATCGAGTGGAGCTTCCCCGTGTTCGCCATGATGGCCGGCTACGTTCAGTACTTCTGCGGCTACGGCGAGAGCCTCCTCGACTATAATCACCGCGTCCATCGGATCGGGATCGGATTCATCCTGTCGGACTGGTACTAAGAGGGACAGTCCCCTGCGGGACAGTCCCGCTCCGGCGGGCTCACCTGAGCCGGGAATACCAGGAGCGGACGATCTGCTCCGCGGGCTTGCCGTGCGGCGTGTAGCCGGTATCGTTCAGGCCTCCGTCGTCGGGGTCGGGCGACCACTGCCACCAGTACATGCCGCGCAGCCAGCTCCGGCCCTCGACGGCCCGGCAGGCCGCCTCGTAGAAATTCACTTGGACGTCGAGATCCACGGGGCCCTGCCTCTGCCAATCCCAGGGATTCTGGGCGCCGCCGAGGATGCTCCGGCAGCCGATCTCCGTCAGGATAAGGGGCTTGTCCCACCTCTCGGCCAGGGCCTGAAGCTTGTCCCGGAATGGGACCCAGCCGCCCATGAGGTCTTCGACCGTCGGCTCGACGACCTGGGTCAGCGTGGGGTATGCGTCCTGGCCGATGAAGTCGACGGCGTCCCACCATGTGACGCCATCGGGGTTGTATTCGACCTGGTTGTCCGCGTACGTCAGCGGGCCCGAGTAGGCGCCCTTGACGGCGGCGACGATCTGGCGCCATTCCGCGGCGTGGACCGCCGTCGTCCCGAGCTCGCAGCCGACGCAAAAGAGCTCACAGTCCGTGCGCTCGGCCATCGCCGCGTAGTGCAGGATGAACGGGCGATAGGACGCGAACCAGGCCGCCCAATCGGCCGCGGTGAAGTTCGGGCCGATCTCCCCCCGGTAATGCTGGCTGTCGTTGGCCAGGTCGACGTGGGGCTTGAGCATGACCTTGAGCCCCAGGTCGTGGGCCCTGCGGATGACCCGCTCGACGGACGCGTCCGTCGGCGTCGCGGGCCCCGTGAAATCGATGGACGTCGTGTGGATAGTTTCCTGATAGCCGGTGACGAGGACGCTCGTCCAGGAGGCGTTCGTCTGCTCGAGCCGATCCAAAGCGAGGAGCGGCCCGTCCCCGTCGTAGCTCGTCCCTCCGTAGCCGGTATAGGCCACGCCTTTCTGGAATTCCTCGCGGTCCGCGGTCCCGGAGGACCGCCCGCAGGCCGCCGCGAGTACCAGGAGTCCGCAGAGCGCGGCCGCGATCCCCGCCATTCCCCCTGATCCCGTCTTCGTCATCATGATCCTCCCGGCCTAGGCTCCCGTCAGCATCTCGGTGTAGGTCGCGTTCTGGCGGATCTGGTCGATGGCGTTCTGCGCGTAGATGCCGACGCAGACCCCGTCCTTGCGCTTGATGCGGCTGAAAGCGTACTCGAACCCCTCCGCCGCCGTGAGCCGTCCGGCCGCCAGGATCTTGTAGGCGATGACCGGCTTCTTCAACTGCGCGATCGTCGCCGCGGCCTTCTCGCGCTCCGCAGAACTGTAGTCGCTCGTCTTGGAGGCGTTGTACATGCACTGATAGTAGAAATCCGTCGGGAAACCCCGCCGCTCGAGCTCGGGATGGACCTCCGGCCAGTGCGCTGCCGCCCCCGCCGGGAGACCGGCTTTCTTGATGTGCTCGATCCAGGCCCGGAGGAGGTCGAAGTTGCCCTTGCCGAACTGCTCCTCGACCCGGGCGCCCTGAATGAAGATGGCCGCGGCCCCGGCCTCGACCGAGCGGTCGATCTCCGCGAGCATCTGTTCGGGACTCCCGTGGCACTGCGAGATCCATTGCTTGAGCTTGCCCCCGCCCGCCGCGTACCGTATCCAGAGCTTCCTCCAGCGCTCGTCCGGAGGGCTGGCCACGGCCGTCACGCCGCACGAGGCCGCCTCGTCGAGGATCTGGACGATCCTCTCGTCCGTGTGGTGCCGGCGCATCTCTTCGTCGAGCTGGGCCGACTTGTGGGAATAGCCCCAGAACGGGTTGGAGCCCAGGATGAGGCGCGAGACCTCGAGCGTCCCCAGCCGCACGGTCGGGAGGCCCGCCGGCGCGCCCGGCCGGAGCGCCGCTCCGTCCAACGATCTCCGCACGACCCCCGCGCCGCCCGCAGCCAGGACCGCGCCCGTCCTCAGGAATTCGCGTCGCTTCATTATGGGGCCTCCTTTAACGTCAAGAGGGAAGGTCCTCGCCGGGGACAACCCCTCTGTTCAAATCAAGAGGGACAGTCCCCTCCGGGGACAGTCCCATAACAGGCGCCGACGGCCTTCTTGAGGGCCTCGAGGCTCGCCCGGGCGGCCCTCTCGCCCTTCATAGCGATCCGCCGCGTCTCCGAGAATTCGAGGATGCTCAGGTCGACCGGGACGCGGATGACGAAATCGGCCGCCCGGGCCCTCTCCTCGAAGGCGGCGGCCCAGGCGACGTCGAGCGTCCTCTGGACGACCTGGACGGGCTCTTGATCCTCGCCGCCGGCACTCTCTTGAGGGGCCGATGGATGTCCACGAGGACCGTGACCTCGGCCCCCATGTCCCTGGCGGCCTCGACCGGCGCGCTGTTGAGGACGCCTCCGTCGAGAAGGAGCATCCGGCCCATCTTGACGGGCGCGACCACGAGCGGCAGGGACATGGTCGCCCGGAGGGCCTTATAGAGCGGCCCCCGGGTGAAAAGGACCTCTTTTCCCGTGACGAGGTCGACGGCGTTGCAGACGAACCTGACGGGCAGGTCCTCGATGCGGACCTTGCCGACGCAGCACTTGAGATAGGCCTCGATCGTATCCAGCTTGTGCCGGCTGAGGGTGCCGAAGAACCTGTTCTTGTAGTCCGCGAAGAGCACGTATTCGAAGAGGTTCTTCGGCCGCTTGAAGAGCTTCGGCGGCGAGCCGATCCTGCTGAAGTTGTCGATGCGCAGGCCGCCCAGCATCTCGGTCAGCTTCGCCCCCGAGATCCCGGCCGCGTAGAGCCCGCCGACGAGCGCGCCCATCGACGTCCCGGCGACGATCGCCGGACGGAGACCGTTCTTCTCGAGGACCCGGAGGACGCCGACGTGAGCCAGCCCGCGGGCGCCGCCGCCCATGAGGACCAGGGCCCAGGCTTTCGAGGCTTT
>MEYC01000009.1:6995-7953 GCA_001775715.1 Candidatus Aminicenantes bacterium RBG_16_66_30
AGATAGATACCAGGGCGCGGGGATCGCCGCCCACACCTATGACCTGTCCACGGGCGGCGCGAGGATCGTCACGTCGAAGTGCTATCCCGTCGGGACGTCCATCCGCGTCCGGCTCAACCTGGCCGGGACCGACCAGTTCGTCAACCTCGACGGAGAGGTCAAATGGATCAGGCCCCGGCCGAACGGGGACGCCTACGAGATCGGGGTCGAATTCCAGCGCCTGACGTCCCAGGCCGTCCTCAGCCTCATCCGGCACCTCTACGGCCGGACTGACGGCATCCCGACGACGGTCGTCTAGCCTGACTTATTCATAAAAACGCCCCAGTAAGAACGCAATGGAGAAAAACGGAGCGTTTTTATGAATAATTCAGGCTAGCTACTTCCCCCTGAGGTAGAATCCCGCGATCTTGACCGCCATCTCCGAGGCGTCGAGGTCCGCGCGGTTGGCCAGGACGATCACCGTGAGCCCGTCGGCCGTGAAGCGGTGAATGGCCGTCCGGAAGCCGATCGTTTCGCCGTAGTGCCACATCCGGAGATGCCCCTCCCACGGATTGAGGAACCAGCCGAACCCGTAGTCCGCGGGACGGCCGTCCGGCCCGGTCGGCCCCTTGCCGGGGACGCGCACGGGCGCGAGCGCGGGCCGCATCTCCTCTTCGGTGAACAGGATGTGCCGGTGGAGGGCCTCGTCCCAAAGGGACAGATTCGTGAGGGACGAGTAGACGCCGCCGTCGCCCAGGGTCGCCGATGTCGGGCTCTGGTCGGTGAAGCGCCAGCGGCCGCCGTCCTTCGTGTAGCCGAAGGCCCGGTCGGAGACGGTCGACTTGCCGCGGACGTAGGCCACCGTGCCCGTCATCTTCAGGGGCTGGAAGATGCGTTCGCGGAGGAACGTCGGGAAGGACCGGCCCGAGGCCCTGGCCACGATGAGGCCGAGAAGGACGTACCCGGAGTTGCTGTACCG
>MEYC01000009.1:8016-8595 GCA_001775715.1 Candidatus Aminicenantes bacterium RBG_16_66_30
CGTCGATCTGGACGTCTTCCACGGCCTTTCCGGGCGGTGGTGAGGGCATGAGCCCTTCGTAATCAGGCAGGCCCGACGTATGGTCGAGGAGATGGCGCAGTGTGATGTCCCGGCCGTATTCGGGGAATCCGGGGAGCAGGTCGGTCAGACGGTCCTCGTAGCGGAGCTTGCCCTCGCGGACGAGGAGCATCACGGCGGCGGCCGTGAACGGCTTTGTCAGCGAGGCCAGGCGGAAGTTCGTCCGGCCGTCGATCGGTCGCATGGCCTGGAGATCGGCGACGCCGCGGCTCCGGATGTAGATGACCTCTCCGTCCTTCAGCACCATGACGGCCGCGCCGGGTTCCCGCTCGGTGCCGATGCCCTTGAGGAGGGTGTCGACGAGCTTGGCCGGGCTGTCGGCCTTCGCCGCGGGAAGGCCCGCGGTCAGGAGCGGCAGGGCGACGCCGAGCGCCGCGAAGAGCTTCCAGGCGGATCCCATATTGAGCTTGTTCCGAACGCATCGTAGATCAAGAGCCCGGCGAATTCAAGGGCGGGGGAGCGCCGTCAGTCGAACTTGAACTGCTTTTCCCGGAAGATCCT
>MEYC01000010.1 GCA_001775715.1 Candidatus Aminicenantes bacterium RBG_16_66_30
GTGGGGGAGCCGCCCGGAGCTCGGCTTCAAGCCCCAGGCGCACTGGGACGTCGGCGAGAAGCTCGGCATCCTCGATTTCGAGCGGGCGGCCAAGATCGCCGGATCGCGGTTCGCGGTCTATTTCGGCGCCGGGGCGCGGCTCGAGCGGGCCTTGATCAGCTTCATGATCGACCTCCACACCCGCGAGCGCGGCTTCACCGAGGTCCTGCCGCCCTTCATCGCCAACGCCGAGAGCCTGACCGGGACGGGCAACCTGCCCAAGTTCAAGGAGGACCTGTTCAAGCTCGAGGGCTTTGACTGGTACCTCATCCCGACGGCCGAGGTGCCGCTGACCAACCTTTACCGGAATGAGATCCTCGACGGCGCCGTCCTGCCGACGCGCTTCGTCGCCTACACGCCCTGCTTCCGGAGCGAGGCGGGGTCTTACGGCAAGGACGTCCGGGGCCTCATCCGGCAGCACCAGTTCAACAAGGTCGAGATGATGATCTTCAGCCGTCCCGAAGGCTCCTTCGACGAGCTCGAATATATGACCGCCTCGGCCGAAGAGGTCCTGAAGAGGCTGGGACTCCACCACCGCGTCGTCCTCCTGTGCACGGGCGATATGGGCTTCGCCAGCGCCAAGACCTACGACCTCGAGGTCTGGATGCCCAGCCGCGACGGCTTCATGGAGATATCGTCCTGCTCGAACTGCGTGGATTTCCAGGCCCGGCGGGCGAACATCCGGTTCAAGCGGGAAGCCAAAGGCAAGCCGGAGTTCGTCCATACCCTCAACGGCTCGGGCCTCGCGGTCGGCCGGACCGTCAGCGCCATCCTCGAGAATTATCAGCAGGCGGACGGCTCGGTCGCCGTCCCCGAGGCCCTGCGGCCTTACATGGACGGGCTCGAACGCATCTCATCTTCGAAGAAATAGATCGACGGAGGGATGGCCGAGTGGTTGAAGGCGGCGGTCTTGAAAACCGCTTTCCGGTCCTCCGGAACGGGGGTTCGAATCCCTCTCCCTCCGCCACCGTCGCTCTCTTGAGGGGCATCAACAACGTCGGCAGCAAGAGGGTCACCATGGCCGCCCTCAAGAAGGCCTTCGAATCCATGGGCTTCAGGAACGTCAGGACGGTCCTCGCCAGCGGTAACGTCGTTTTCGAGACGTCCGGCGGGGACCCTCACTTGGACTTGACGATCTCGCGGGGGCTCGAGAAGGCCATCGGCTTTCCGGTCCGGGTCGTCCTCCGGACCGTCCGCGGACTGCGGGCCATGATCGACGCCGACCCGTTCAAGGGCGTGCCGTCCGGGCCCGACGTCAAGTTGTATGTGACCTTCCTGGCCGGAAAGAGCAAGCCTGCCTCCCGCCTCGAGCTTCCGAGGCCCCCGAAGGGAGTTCAGATCGTCCGGGTCGGGCCGGGCGAGATATTCAGCGCGGTGGGCGCCTCGCCTGGCGCCGGCACTCCCGAGCTCATGGCCTTCCTCGAAAAGGCCGTCGGCCGGGAGATCACCACCCGGAACTGGCGAACTGTGATCAAGCTCACAGGATGACGGACATGAAGATCGCCAAGCCAACCAAATGGCTGCTCTTTTCCATCCTCGTGGTCTCAGCCGTCGTTTTCTTCTTCTTTTTCCGCATGTACCGTGACGACATCAAGGCGATCACGGGTTTTATGGCATCCTACGAGCAGTTCGATAAGGCCGTTTCTTTTTATGCCGACAAAGGCCGGCCCGATGGGCTGGGCAAAGCCAACGAGGCCCTGATCGAGCTTCAGGCCAGGGCGTCTTTGAGGCTCTCTTCGTTGATCAAGAACGACGGGGAGCTCATGGACCAGGCGCGCGAGGTCGCGGACCTTTCTCGAAGGGAGCTCGAAGGCCTCAAAATGGAAGACCACCGCCTTCTCCATGAGAAAAGAATAGCGGCCTACGCCCGTTTTCAGGAACTTTCCGGTCGCAGGAGATAGCCATGCCAGCCCCATCCCAAAAGCCAGGCAAGTTGACCGACCTGCCCAATATCGGCAAGACGACCGCGGCCAAGCTCGAGAGGATCGGAATCAGGACGAAGGAGGACTTCCTCAAGCGGGATCCTTACGAGGTCTTCCATGAGCTCAAGGTGAAGGTCGACCCGACGCTTTGCCGCTGCGCCCTGGCCGGGATCATTGGGGCCAAGACGGGCCAGCCCTGGCACAAGATCACGAAAAAGACCGCTGCGGAGTACGAACGGCGCCACCCGGGCCACCGCTGGGGACCCTGCTGACGGCGGGACGCGGCGGACGATCAGATCCGGAGGGACAGTCCCCTCCGGGGACAGTCCCTGAGTTTGGCTTTGCCGGCGATCTCGTGCTAGAATAACCCGAGTTCCTGACCGCGGAGAGGTGCTGGAGTGGTCGATCAGGAACGCCTGCTAAGCGTTTGCCCTGGCTCAAACTGGGGCCGCGGGTTCGAATCCCGCCCTCTCCGCCATTATTCTCCTCCATGAATAAGATATCGGCTTGGCCCCCGATGCCCGAAGGAGGGCGAAAGGCAAGAGCTATGAACAAGACCCGTCGATCCCTAGCCGTATCGCTGGCCGTCTTTGTCCTGGCCGCCGCGGGCGCGTCGTGCGCCCGGAAGCCCGCGGGCCCTTCTTACGAGACCCTCCGCGCGACCTTCGCCGACCCACCGGCGGAATACCGGAGCGCCCCGCTCTGGGTCTGGAACGATCTCATGACCCGCGACAAGATCACCCGCCAGCTCGAGGACTTCAAGGCCCGGGGGATCGGGGGCGCCTTCATCCATCCGCGCCCCGGCCTCATCACTCCCTATCTCGACGACGGGTGGTTCTCGCTCTGCGCCTTCGCCGTCGAGACGGGAAAGCGCCTCGGGCTCAAGATCTGGCTCTACGACGAGAATTCCTATCCCTCCGGATTCGCCGGAGGCCACGTTCCGGCGGCCCTGCCCGACGCCGCCCGCTCCGGGCTGAGGATGCGAAGCTTCAACGGACCGCCCCCAGCCCTCGATCCCGCCCCTCTCGCCGTCCTCCGCAAGACCCTGACCGGCTTCGAGGACGTGACGGGCAAGGTCCCGCCGGGGTCCGGAGACGGAGCCGTCTATTACGCCTTCGATGTCATCAAGGCCTCCCCTTCGCCCTGGCACGGCGGTTATACGTACGTCGACATCATGCGCAAGGACGTCACCGAGAAGTTCCTCGACCTGACGCTCAACGGCTACAAGCGCGCGTTCGGCAAGGAGTTCGGTCTCGTCGTGCCCGGCGTCTTCCAGGACGAGGCCGAGATCTCCCCGGCCGGCGGCCGCCAGGCCGTGAACTACACGCCGGCCCTCTTCGCGACCTTCCAGGCGCGCTGGGGCTACGACCTTCGGCCGAACCTCGTGGCCCTCTTCGAGGAGGTCGGGACCTGGCGCCGGGTCCGACACGACTTCTACGCGACCCTGCTCGACCTGTTCATCGAGAACTGGGCCAAGCCCTACTACGCTTACGCCACCGACAACGCGCTCCTCTTCACCGGGCACTATTGGGAGCACGAGTGGCCCCGGCCCCGCGTCTGCCCGGACAACCTGGCCATGGCCGCGTACGCCCACATGCCCGGGATCGACGTCCTGATGAACGAGTGGAGCATGGCTCCGGACGCCCAGTTCGGGAACGCCCGGGCCGTCCGGGAGATCCGCAGCGCCGCCAACCAGCAGGGGCGGCGACGGACGATGTCCGAGACCTACGGGGCCGGCGGCTGGGACCTGACCTTCGCCGACCAGAAGCGCATCGGCGACTGGGAGTACGCCCTGGGCGTCAACTTCCTCAATCAGCACCTGTCCTACGCCACGATCATGGGCGCCCGCAAGCGCGACCACCCGCTGTCGTTCTCGGACCACGAGCCCTGGTGGCCGTACTACAACACCCTGGCCGACTATTTCGGGCGGCTTTCCGCGGTCCTGAGCCTCGGCGAGCAGGTCAACCGGATCCTCGTCATCGAGCCGACGACCACGGCCTGGATGCTTTATTCGCCCGCCGGCGAGTCCGAGGCCTTCCGGTCGATCGGCGCGGACTTCCAGGCCTTCATCCACCTCCTCGAAGCCGAGCATATCGAATACGACCTGGCCAGCGAGAAGACCCTTCAGGAGTTCGCCTCGACGAGCCACGCCAGCCTGAAGATCGGCGAGCGGAGCTATAGGCTCGTCATCCTGCCGCCGGGGCTGCGGAACCTCGAGGACTCGACCGTGGCCATCATCCGCGACTTCCTCATCCGCGACGGCAAGATCGTGTCCTGGGTCGCGCCTCCGGACTTCGTTAATGCCCTTCCGACGGAGGACCTCCGGCTCCTCCAGGAATCCTTCGGCGACCGCTGGCTCAATTCCGGGCCCGGCAGCGGCTTCGATAAGGTCCGGATGTTCAGCCCGCCGGCGATCGATTTCGCGCTGACGGCCGGAAACGCGCGCCTGTTCCATCAGCGGCGGGAATTCGACGGCGGGCAGGTCGTCTTCCTGGCCAACGCCGAACCTTCCGCGACGGCCGCGGGGTCGATGACGCTTTCCGGAGGATCGGCCGAGGCGTGGGATCCGTTCACCGGCGAGGTCCGGCCCTATCCTTTCGAGCGCCGGGCCGGCAAGCTCGAGATCTCTTTTTCCATTCCGCCGGGCGGGAGCCTGCTCCTGGCGATCCGGGATGAGAAAGGGAAGGCGGCGGACGTTCCGGCGCCGGCGCCGTCCGACTGGCAGGAGGTTCCTCCCGAGGGGGCCCTCGCCGTCGAGCCTATCGGACCGAACGTTCTGACGCTCGACTACTGCGACCTGGTCCTCGGCGGGAGGACGGAGAAGGACCTCTACTTCTACGACGCCCAAAGGAAGACCTTCCAGGCCCACGGGATCGACCGGAACCCGTGGGACAGCGCCGTCCAGTACAAGACGAACATCATCGACCTCGACAAGTTCCCGGCCGGTTCGGGCTTCGAAGCGGTCTTCGCGTTCCGGGCGGTCAAGGGCGATGCCAAGGACTTCGCGGACCTCAAGGCCGTCGTCGAGCGCCCCGGCCTCTTCCGCGTCTTTGTCAACGGGCGCGAGATCGCGCCGGCGCCGGGCGAATGGTGGCTCGACCGGGCCTTCGGCGTTTTCCCGATCGGGGCCCATGTCATCTCGGGCCGGAACACGGTCACCGTCAAGGCCCGTCCGTTCACCATCCACAGCGAACTCGAGCCGGTCTACCTCCTCGGCGATTTCCGGCTGGTCGGCGCGGACCGCGGCTTCGAGCTCCATCCTCCCGCGGCCCTCGTCCCGGGTTCCTGGAAGGCCCAGGGCTGGCCCTTCTACGGAGACGGGGTTCGCTACCGGCGGACGGTCGTCCTGCCGCAGGACGCCTCCGCCGCGTCCATCCGCCTCCGCCTGGGAGCCTGGCTCGGGGCGACGGCCGAGGTCTATGTCGGCGCCAAGCACGTCGGCACGGCCGCGTTCCCCCCTTATGAGGTCGACCTGACGGGCGCGCTCGTCCCCGGCTCGAACGAGGTCTCCATCGTCGTCTACGGGACCCTTAAGAATACGCTGGGACCTTTCCACAACGACCCGCTCCTCGGCCGGGCCTGGCCAGGCGCCTTCCAGCAGGGCGCGAAGGGCGGGCGGCCGGCCGGGTCGGCCTACAGCTCCGTCGATTACGGGCTCTTCCAGGACTTCAAGATCGAAAGGCGGTCCTCCTCATGAACCACGCCGTCGGCTTCGACAACTCGCATTACCTCCAAGAGCAGAAGAGAGCCATCCTCGACCGGATGGGCCGCTTCCCGAACAAGCTCTACCTCGAATTCGGCGGCAAGCTCTTCTTCGACTACCATGCCGCCCGGGTCCTGCCCGGATACGACCCGAACGTCAAGATGAAGCTCCTCCAGGAGCTCCGGAGCCGGGCCGATTTCCTCCTCTGCATTTACGCCGGCGATATCGAGCGGAGGAAGATGCGGGCCGATTTCGGGCACACCTACGACGTCGACGCCATGAAGCTTATCGATGACCTGCGCGAGTGGGGGATCCAGATCCGGGCCGTCGTCATCACCCGCTTCGACAACCAGCCGGCCGCCCGGATCTTCAAGAACAAGCTCGAGCGGCAGGGGATCCGCGTCTATACCCACCGCTTCACCAAGGGCTATCCCACGGACGTCGACGTCATCGTCAGCGACGAGGGTTACGGGGCCAACGATTACATCGAGACCGAGCACCCGCTCGTCATCGTCACCGGCCCCGGCCCGGGCAGCGGCAAGCTGGCCACCTGCCTGTCCCAGATCTACCACGAGTACCGGAAGGGCCTCGCTTCGGGCTACGCGAAGTTCGAGACCTTCCCCATCTGGAACCTGCCCCTCAAGCACCCCGTCAACGTCGCCTACGAGGCGGCCACGGCCGACCTCTGCGACTTCAACCTGGTCGATCCGTTCCATCTCGAAGCCTACGAAAAGGTGGCCGTCAACTATAACCGGGACGTCGAGATCTTCCCCGTCCTCAAGCGGATCCTCGAGAAGATCACCGGAGGTCCGTCCTTTTACAAGTCCCCGACCGACATGGGCTGCAACGCCGCGGGCTTCGGGATCACCGACGACGCCGTCGTGCGCGAAGCGGCCAAACAGGAGCTCATCCGGCGCTTTTTCCGCTATTCCTGCGAATACACCCTGGGCTTCGTCGAGAAGGAGACCGTCCAGCGGGCCGAGCTCCTGATGAGGGAGCTCGGGGTCAAGCCGGAGGACCGTCCGGTCGTGGTCGAGGCCCGCCGGGCGGCCCAAGAGGCCGAGGCCGCCGGGAAGGGGAACAAGGGCGTCTTCGTCGGCGCCGCCATGGAGCTCAAGGACGGCTCCCTCGTGGCGGGGAAGAACTCCCCGCTCATGCACGCCGCGTCGGCCCTCGTCCTCAACGCCATCAAGAGGCTGGCCGAGATCCCGGACAAGATCCCGCTCCTCTCGCCCTCGATCGTCGAGTCCGTCGGAGAGCTCAAGAAGAACGTCTTCGGGGCCAAGACCGTCAGCCTCGACCTTTCCGAGGTCCTGATCTGCCTCAGCATCAACGCGGCGACCAACCCGATGGCCCACCTGGCCTTGGACAAGATGAAGGAGCTCCAGGGCTGCGAGGTCCACATCACCCACATCCCGACGCCCGGGGACGATTCGGGGCTCAGGCGGTTCGGCATCAACCTGACGACCGATCCCAACTTCGCCAGCAAGCACCTCCTGGTGACGTGAGGAACGGCTCGTGGCGACACCTTCCCGGCAAACGTTGAGGGCCGGGTACCGCACTTTCACAAAGCGGCACCCCATGCGCCGGGCCGCGCTCGGCCTCGGCCTCGCCGGGCTCGCCTACGCCTTGACCTCGGCCTTGCTGGCCCTGGCCGGGGCCGTCCCTGTCGCCCCGGTCATCGCCGGCCTGGACGTCGACAACTACTATGCCTGGCAGATCGTCTTCATCCTGCCGCTCATCTTCGCCGTCTGGGTTTTAAGCGCGGGCGTTCTCCTGGCGCTGGGGACGAAGGGGATCCACCGGAGCGACGTCCTGGCCAAGGCCTCCCGCGCGTTGGGCGGGCCCCTTCTCCTGGCCTGGGTCCCCTCGGCCGTCGAGGCCCTCTTCGCGGCGCTGGGCATGGGTCAGACGGAATGGGTGGGTATCCTGTCCGAGCCAGGCGTCTGGCAGACGCTTTATATCGCGTTCTACGCGGCGGCCGCGGCGTGGGCCGTCTCGAGATTCGTCCGGACCGCGCGGTCCATCCATAAGAGATCCTGGCCGGCCGCCATCATGACCGGGCTCGCGGCGGCGGCTGTGGCCATCGCGGTGTATGCGCTGTTCGTCCGCTGAGACGGCCGCCGGGTCCGGATGGGCCGGGCCCGCGGGCCGGGGAATAGGGGAGGACCGATGTTTGACGTGAAGGCGCCTGAAGGCGTCAGGATCCGACCCTTCCGCATGGGGGATTACGACCGGGTCATGGATCTCTGGGTCCAGGGCGGCCTGCCCCTGAAACCCCAGGGGAGGGACAGTCGCGAGAACATCGCCCGGCAGGTCGGGCTTGTGAACGTTCGTTTTCTCGTGGCAGAGGACGGAGAAGGCGGTCCGGTCGTCGGCACTGTGTTCGCCACCCACGACGGACGCAAGGGCTGGATCAACCGGTTGGCCGTGGACGCGTCCTTGCGCCGGCGGGGGATCGGTGCCCGTCTCGTCCGCGAGGCCGAGCGCTGGCTCGAAGCCCAAGGCATGGATATCCTGGCCTGCCTCATCGAGTCCGACAACGACCTCTCGATGGC
>MEYC01000011.1:0-10216 GCA_001775715.1 Candidatus Aminicenantes bacterium RBG_16_66_30
TACGTCTCTTTTCCGGGTTGGGGCGAGGACCTGGTCCTGTTATGCCGGCTCAAGAAGGGAGACCGCGCCGGCGCCGAAGAGATCCAGGCGCGCATGCTCGAGGCCCGAAAGACGCTCCCCGTATCCGCGGTAACCCTGGCCTACGGCGCCGCCGCGCTCGGCGACCTCGACAGCGCCTTCGCCTGGCTGGAAACCGCGGTCCGGGACAGGGATTCGGTCATCCCCGTCTTCAACGTCTATACGGAATTCCTCGTGCCGGAGCTGGCCCGCGATCCCCGCTTCGGGGCCCTTCTCGACCGGCTCGGCCTGCCCCATTAGGGAGGGCCTGGGCCGCCGGGACGAGAGAGGCCTCAGAACCCCGCGCGGGGATATCAACACCCCGGAACGAGAGGAATCGCCCTCCCTCGTCGTCTGTCTCAGGGAAGGCGAACGTCCGGGAGGTTGACATGAGAGCGGGAGGATCGTTCGACGCGCCCCGTTTGACGGAACGTACGCAATATGGTACGTTAATGGCAGAGGTCACGGCCATGACGACACTGACGGCCAGCCAAGCGCGGGCGCGGCTCTACAAGCTCCTCGACCAGGCGGCGTCTTCGCACGAGCCCATCCAGATCACCGGAAAGAGGGCCAACGCCGTCCTCGTCTCCGAGGACGACTGGCGCTCCATTCAGGAAACGCTCTACCTCCTCTCGATCCCGGGGATGCGCGAGTCCATCCGCAAGGGGCTGAAGGAGCCGGTCGAGAAATGCCTGCCCGATCTCAAGTGGTGAGATGGCGGCTCGTCTACACCCGCCAAGCCCAAAGGGACGCCAAGAAGCTGGCCGCCTCGGGCCTCCGCCCAAAAGCCGAGACTCTGCTCGATATCCTAGCCGGGAATCCTTTCGAAAACCCACCTCCCTTCGAGAAGCTCCTCGGAGACTTGACGGGCGCCTATTCCCGACGAATCAACATCCACCACCGGCTCGTCTATCAGGTGCTCCCGGAGATCAAGACGGTCAAGGTCATAAGAATGTGGACGCATTGCGAGTGAAGGCGGGAGAGGTGACCGCCGGCGGTTACTTCTCCGGATACAGCATAACCTGGACGTAGCGGCCGGCGTTGAAGTACATCTTGGCCGCGGCCTTGACCGACGCCGGCGTCAGGACGGCGAACGAATCGGGCACCTGCGCGAGAATGGCCGGGTCCTCCCCGAGGCGGTAGCGCTCGACGAGTTGGCCGAGCCACCAGCCGTTCTGCTGCGAGTTGGTCTCGTAGTCGCGGGACTCGGCCAGGCGGACCTCGAGGACCTCCTGGGCGGTCGGTCCCCTCTTCTGCAGCTTCCGGATCTCCTTGAAGATGAGGCCGACGAGCTCGTCGATGCGCTCGGGGTCGGCGCCGAGGTCGACGCCCACCCGGAATTCCTCGCGCGGGATCCTCCCGTAGGACGGCCGGACGCCGACGTCGTAGGTCCCGCTGAGCTTCTCGCGCAGGAGCTTCCGCAGGCGCGTCTCGAGGATCTGGGAGGCCGCCCGGATGGCGACGCGGTTTCTGGCCGTGTACTCGAACGGCCCGGAGAAGACGATGGCCGCGAGGCTCTTGGGCTCGACGCCCTTCTCGACCGTCCTCTTCACGACGCCCTCGGGAGGCTCGACGCGCCAATCGCGCCAGGTCTCCTTGCGGCGGAGGGAAGGCAAGCTGGCCAGGTAGCGCTCGACGAGCGGCCGGAGCGTTTCGAGGTCGAGGTTGCCGACGAAGACAAAGGTGAAGTCGCTCGCGTCGGCGAACCGGTCGCGATAGAAGGCCAGCGACTTCTCCAGGGACATCTTGGGGATCTCGTCGACCGTCATGGGCCGGAACCGGGGCTGGTCCCTCTGCATGGTCGTCCGGATGGTGTCCGAGAAGACGGTCTCCGGGCTCTGGGCCCGGTTCTCGAGAAAGCTCTTCCATTGGGACTTCAGCGATTCGAAGACGACCGGGTCGGGCCGCGGCGCGGTGAAGGTCAGATGGATGAGCTGGAAGAGCGTTTCGGCGTCGCGGGGCGAGGCGCTGCCCGAAAGGCCCTCCTCGAGCTCGTCGATCGACGGCCGGATGGAGACGGCCTTGCCGGCGAGCTTCTTCTGGAGGTCGACGGCGCTGAACCCGCCCAGGCCGCCGGAAGGCACGACCTGGTCGGCCGTGTTGGCCGGGATGAGGTTCTCGTCCTCGGCGAGCGAGACGCCCCCGGCGCTCACGGCCCGGAAGATGATCTCGTCCTCCTTGAAGGCGGTCGGCTTGAGGACGACGCGGGCGCCGTTGGAGAGCGTCCATTCCGTCAGGCCGACGGCGTCGACCGCGCGCTCGGCGACGATCGTCCCGGGCTCGGGCGCCGCGGGCAGGAGCGGGGCGTCGGTCGTCGTGTCCTCGTAGGCCGCGAGCTCGGCGACCTTCACGTCTTCGAGGACGGCCCGGAGCTCGGCCTCGGTCGGGACGGGGACGCCCGGCTTCTCCGGCACGCTGGCCGTGATGACGCGGTTTCGGGCGGTCATCCACTCCCGGGCCAGGGCGTTCGTTTCCGCGACGGAGATCCCCGGCATGAAGTGCTTATGGAGCTCGTATTCGTACTGGATGCCGGGCGTCGGCTCGCCTTCGAGGAAGCTCCGGGTGAACTCCTGGGCGAGATCGCCGGAGTCCTCGGTCTCTCTCTGGACCATGGCCCGCTCGAAGTAGCGCAGCATCTCGCTCTTCTGGCGCTCGATCTCGGTTTCCGTGAAGCCGAACCGGGCCACCTTCTCGCCCTCTTCGTAGAGGGCCCGGAGGCCGCGGGCGACGCCGCCGTCGGCGACGAGGGCCGAGAGGACGAAGACGTCCTTCGACCCGACGAAGCGGCCGCGGCTCGAGACGGCCCCGAGGAACGGCGGGTCGGGCTTCTGGGTGATCTCGACGAGGCGGCTGTTGAGCATGGCGTTGAAGAGCCGCTCGACGAGCATCCGGCGGTAGTCCCCGACCGTGTCCTGGCCGGCCAGCGGGAGCTTGTGGTAAACCGCGACGACGCTCTGCTCGGCCTCCTTGTCCGCGGCGATGGAGAAGAGCGTGTCGTCGTGGTCGGGGACGGGATAGGCCGGCCGCGGCGGCGCGCCGGGCGGCGCCGCGAGCGGGGCGAAGTGCTTCTTGACGAGCTCCTCGATGCGAGCCTTGTCGAAATCGCCGACGGCGACGACGGCCATGAGGTCGGGCCGGTACCAGGTCCGGTAGTAGCGCTTGAGCGTCTCGACGGGAAAGCTCTCGACGACCTCCTTCTTGCCGATGGGGTTGCGGTCGGCGTAGCGGGAGCCGCGGAGGAGGACGGGGAACTGCTTCTCGCGGATGCGCTCGTCGGCGCCCTGGTCGAGGCGCCACTCCTCGACGATGATGCCGCGCTCCTTGTCGACGGCCTTGGGGTCGAACGTGACGCCCTGGGCCCAATCCTCGAGGATGAGGAACGAGGTCGCGAGGACCTCGGGGGAGTCCATCGGGATCTTGAGCAGGTAGATCGTCTCGTCGAGGCCGGTGAACGCGTTGAGGTCGGGGCCGAAGCGCATGCCGATCGACTGCATGAAGTCGACCAGCTTCTGCTTGGGGAAGTGGGTCGAGCCGTTGAAGGCCATGTGCTCGACGACGTGGGCCAGGCCGAGCTGGTCCTCGTCCTCGAGGACCGAGCCGGCGTTGATGACGAGGCGGAGCTCGGCCCGGTTCTTCGGCTCCCGGTTCTCGCGGATCCAGTAGCGGAGCCCGTTCGGGAGCCGGCCGACCGTGATCCGGGAGTCGACGGGGATCTTCTGGTCGAGCGGATAGGGATCGGCCTGGGCCGTTTGTTGGACGGCTTCCTGGGCGGCCGCGGCCGGGAAGCCCAGGAAAAGGGTCCAGAGGACGAAAAGGGCGGCGAGGAGGGTTCTGCGCTGGTGTTTCATCCCCTCTATCATAGAGGATTTCTCGCCGATTTTACACGACCCGCGAATCGTCCTATACTGTTTGGTGGCAAAGGAAACCCGCCCATGAGGCCCTCACGCGTATCGGCTTGCGTCCTATCCGTCGCCCTGGCCCTCGCGGCCGGCGCCTGCGGAACGGCCCAAAGCCCCGGACAGACCGAGATCGTCATCAATTCCCTCGAAGACATCGCGGCGCCGCCGGCCGGGACGGTCACCCTGCGCTCGGCCATCGCCGCGGCGGGATTGAACAGCACGATCACCTTCGACAGCGCCCTCGACGGCACGACCATCCTCCTCACGGTCGTCGGCGACGCTCACTCGATCCTCCTCGGCGAGATCTACTCCGGCATGACCTTCGCGGGTTACGGGGAGCGGGATTACGGGAAGTCGGCGCTCTACGCCCGCAAGGACCTGACCATCGACGCCTCGAGGCTCCCGAACGGCATCACCGTCAAGTGGGACGGGGGCGGCGCGAGCCGCGCCCGGGTCCTGGCCGTGTACGGCGATCTGACCATGAGGAACGTGACCGTCTCGTCCGGCTATTCCCAGGCCGAGGCGATCACGGGCGGGACCCAGCCCTATACCCTGGCCCGGGGCGGCGGTCTGGCGGTCTGGGGCGTCCTGACCCTCGAGGACTGCGAGGTCATCGGGAACACATGCTTCGGGGACTACACGGCCAGCCGGGACCGGGGGACCTACGGCGGCGGCATCTACGCCAACGAGCTGGACCTCCGGGACTCGATCATCAGCGGCAACGCCGCGCTCGGGTACGGGGCGGCGGGCGGCGGCATCTATTCGGTCGGCGGGGCCGAAAGGACGAGCGGCCGGGGGGCCGACGCCTCGCTGGCCCGGTGCACGATCAGCGGCAACCGGGTCATGGCCCAGCACGCCTACGGCGGCGGCATCTTCACCCTGGCCGGGGGCCCGACGAACCTGGCCACGATGTATCTGACGAACTGCACGATCGCCCGGAACCTCGTCGAGGACAATCCGGATCTGCCCGAGGCGGGGCAGTATTACTACCGCGGCGGCGGCATCTACATGGGCGGGGGCTCGGTCGAGATGCTGGCCTGCACCATCGCCGAGAACGCCGTCACGGGCTTTCCGGCCGTGTTCAGCAACAAGCCGAACATGGGCGGCGGCGGCGGATGCGCGACCATCGGAAACGCCCACACCGTCGAGAACGTCTTCATGCAGAACACGATCGCCGTCGGCAACACGCTGAACGGCGCGGCCGAGGACTGGTTCGCCGGCTCCATCCTCCATTTCTACAGCCGCGGCTACAACCTCGTCGGGGTCGTCAATTCGAGCCAGATCCTCGTGCCCGTCCCCGCCTGGATGATGTCGAGCCGCAAGCATTGGCCGAAGGCCGGCGACGCCGACGGCGTCGGGCTGACGGACGCGCTGGACGTCGCCGGGGCGATCTACCACGACACGGCCCTGTCGGTGGGCGTGGCCCCGGGCCAGCCGGTCGTCCTGTGGTATCCGCCGACGGACCTGGCCGCCGACAAGATCCCCAACCAGCAGTACGCCGTCAGCTATGTCAATGTGGGCTACGCGGGATACGGCGGGCCGGATGACGATTTCCTCAATCACGTCATCCTCCAGCTGCGGTCCGAATACGGCTCGATCCTGGGCGCCGATTTCGGGGAGGAATTCGGCGACCTGACCGGCGTGACCTGGTACGGACCGGCCACGACCTGGCCGTCGAACGCGCAGAACGCCGCCTGGATCGCCTTCTGGCGGAACCTCGACATCGCCATCGGCAGCCAGCTCGGCATGGTCATCCTCGGCGACGACTTCTGGGGGACGTTCACGAGCGGGCCCCTCGGGTCGCACGTCGTCCTGACGGTCCAGACGACCACGACCACGCATAGGATGGAGCCGAGCGACCAGAGGAGGAACTCCCGGCCCAGGGGCACTCTGGGCGACATCGGCGCGATCGAACGCTAGGAGGAGGACATGATACGGACCATCGGGGTGGTTTTGCTGGCTGTGATCCTGGGTATCGGCACGGCCTGCAAGGATACGGACGACCCGGCGGAGGCCGCGCGGGCGGAGTCGAACGCCCAGGCGGAGCTCGAAGCCCGGAACGTCGAGCTCGTCAAGACGGTCATCGCGGGGCTCGAGAAGGGAGACGCCGACGTCATCCAGCGGCTGTTCGCCCCGGATTTCAAGCTCTACTTCCCGTCGAACAGCACGACGCCCGTGTCCAGGGAGGACGTCATGGGCATGGCCAAGATGATGGTCACGGCCATGCCGGACCTAGCCTACAAGATCCTCGACATCTTCCCCGCCGAGGACCGGGTCTTCCTGCGGCTCGGCATTCAAGGCACACATCGGATGGGGGGCGAGGGTACGCCATCTAAGGAAACCAAGATCGTGGCCGGCGCCATGGCCGTCTATCGCATCAAGGACGGCCTCGTCGTCGAGGAGATCATCGACGGCGACGCGTTGGGGATCTTCCGGCAGCTCGGCTTGGAGCTCCGGCCCCGGCCGGCGGCGAAATAGCCCCGCCGTTCATTTCCTTGCGCGGCGGCGGATTCGACGTGCCTCCCGGGCAATCGCCGTTTTGCAGGAGGGACTCGCCGACCGTGAGCTCGATTTCCGTCAAAGAAGTATCCCGGGAAAAATAAAAATATCGCCTGTAAGTTTATGATCCAAAGCAATAATAGGGGATTCCTCGCGCGTTTCTGACAAAATATTTGAGAACTTTGGCCCATAAAGGCGGTCTTTATTAATCGGAAGCAGGACCAATATGGGCTTAGCGATTTTGAGCGAGCGTGCGGGCCGCTTGCGCGGATTGCATGGGGCAGCGATCTTAGATCATGCGTCTCAAATCAACGGCGCCCAATCGGCAGCTTGTTTCAAGAACGAACCGACCCAAACAGGAATAACGTGCCGCAGGATTTGCCTAAAAACGTGTTTAGGAGGCCGGAATGAAAAGGTCGTTTTGCACGGTTGTCCTTCTTGGCACAGTTGCCCTGCTTCTAGCCTCGCGCCCGGCATACGGACAGAGTGGGGTTTTCGACCGGACGGGGCTCATTCCGGGCCACGGCACCTATTCGTCTCTTCCCGAAGAGAGCGTGGACCTCTTCACGGGCAACCTGACCCTGCGCTACCGGGACATCTTCATTCCCGGCCCGAACGGTCTGAATATCGAGGTCTGGCGCGTCTATAACTCGAAAGTTCTCTATGATAGGCCGTCGAGCCAGCAGAATCCGACCGTCCAGGCCTACCCCAAATCCATGGTCGGCCTCGGCTGGACAATGCACATGGGCATGGTCCACAACGCTTACTCAAGCACGCCCGTTATAGAGTTTCCCGATGGCCGACGCGAGACCGCCTTCCCGTCAAAAGCCGTATATTTATGGTCTGATTGCCGAATAACGAGAGATTTCCTCAAGTACTACTGCCCCCCCGGCGAGGATCCAAAGCTCTTTTTCCAGAACGGTGTCGTCTGGACGTTCGGCAATGTCGCTTCCCTGCCGCTGGCAGACGGCTCGTCCGAAACCGTCTATATGGTCACCCGGATCGAGGATCCCCTCGGGAACTTCATTGATATCGAATACTCCGCCGCGGATAGCCTGCGCACGATCGCAACGATCACAGACAGCATGGGCCGGGAGGTCCGGTTCATTAAATCCTATAGCAATCCGGCCAGGCTGGTGGAGATCAGGATCAAAAACTACAACGAGACCGATGACGTGATCTACAGCTACTCCGTCGACTCTCGCCCTCCAGCGCCGGGTTTCCCCAACGGTTATTACCAGCTGCAGAGCTTCACGCCGCCGGAGCTGCCGCCGACCACGTATGACTATAACGACGGTTCGGCTTACAACTTCGAGCTGACGCGAATAACGACAAGCTACGGGGGAGTGCTCGAATACTCGTATCTGAATCACAACTTCTATTTCAATACAATCCAGCTGGACTCAAGAGTGGTCAGCCAGAAACGGATCACGTTCAATCCCGGAGAGCAGGCCGATGTCTGGGACTACACCTACCCGACTTATCAGGGCGTATCTTCCGGGACGGCGACCGTCCAGGGACCGGAATACGGCGCCTCCGCAACCCACTACGCCTATGAGAGCAGCAGCGCCAACCGCTGGAGGATCGGACTGCAAACCTCTGGCGCCATGAGCGACGGGAGCTCTTCGACCGCGATCACGTGGACAAATTATGAAATATCGACAACTCCCTGGGTGGTTTTAGGCATCAGCATGGGAGCCGCAAAAGGGCCCCTCGTTTCGTCCATTACGGAAAGCCGAACAGGGGACTCGACTCTGAAAACGGAGTACTCCTACCTTCGCTAATTGTGGTTCGGGCTTCCGACGAAGCTGAGGTATTTCGTCAACGGTTCGCCCACGGCCAAGAGCGCCAAAGAACTCACTTATTTCTATGAAGCTAGCGACTACTTCAGGGCAAAATATATGCTGGCCTACGTCAGAATCGAGACGGACATGACGGGAGCCGACGTCACTCTCAAGAAGAAAGTCGTTTCCTACTTTGAGGAAGATGGAAAGTGGGGAGCAATCGAACAGGTCAAGAGATGGAAAAACGGCTCGGACTTTCTGACGTGGGACTATACCTATCACGCAGTGAACCCCATACACTATTCGATTACCGTCGACGGGCCGAGCGGCAGCGGGATCTCGGGCCACCAATATACTTATGGATTGGAAACAAGAGCGTCCGCCCCGGACTTCCTGATGTCCCAGCGATGGATTACTAAATACGGCTACGTATCCGGGGGGTGGAACCAATACGGACACGCCAAAGGGTATGCCTATGATGATTTGGGCAGGATAACGTTAGAAAATTTCTATCATGATTGGCCCAGGGGAGAGGATCCCGAGAATCCCCCGCCGGCGCCTCCCCCCTACCTGACGGTGAACTACGCTTGGCGGCCCGATGGCGAGAACAAGGTCGTCACCACCCGGCCGGACGGCAACACGGTCACCCGCTTCTGGGACGGGATGGGGCGGGACCTGGGATACACGGAAAGCGGTGCCGGAACGACCCTCTACTACCTCAAACAGCTCGACGCCGAAGGCCGGGTCACGAAGGAAACCAAAGGCAGCACCGAATTCGATCCCATGTGGAAGGACTATGTCTATACATACCTCTACGACGACTCGGGGAGGGTCACCTCGATCACGGATCCAGTGGACGAGACTTCGACGATCTCCTATATAAACCATACCAAAACGGTGACCGATCCGGAGATCCACTCCACGGCCTATGTCTACAACGACCTTCCGGGTCTGCCGACGCAGGTGACCGACGCCCAGGGGCATGCGGCCTCCTACATCTATGACGCCGTCGGCCGGCTGACAACCGTCTCCTATCTCGGCCGGACGCATAGTTACGTTTACGACTGGCTCGACAACGTCACTTCTGAGACCCATCCGGAAACCGGCCTCATCAGCTATGAATATAACTCTTCGAACTGGCTCTCCAAAAAAACCTGGGGCGGGACGGAGCAGTTCTACAATTACAACGCCTCAGGGCAGCTGGCGAGCACGACCGGGGCGGAGACAGTAAGCTACGCACGCGATGATAAGGGGGCGCTGGAGAGCGTCACCGGCCCGGGCTGGAGCCGGACCGGGATCAAACATAACGATCACGGCGGCGTCACAGAAGAGACCATCACGATTACCGGTCTGGGCGAGAAGATCCTGAAGTACAGCTATGACGACTACGGGAACCTGACCGAGACCATCTACCCCGATGGAAACAAGGCGACGATGACCGTCAATGGCCTGGATCGGCCAGCTACGCTGGCTTTTAGCACGAGCTCTCAAACCCCCATCGTGACGTCCGCCTCTTACGGGCCGAATAAGATGCTCGCGGCCGCCAATTATAATGCGAATAACGGCACATCATTGACCTCGACCTTTTACGACAATGGGGCGCCTTATGAAGTCACCTTGATGAAGGGCTCGACACCTCTTTATAACGCCACCTATGGCTATAACGGCGCCGGGAATATCACCTCGATCGAGAGCACGGCGCCCGCGCCCGCAATGAACGCGAGCTTTGTCTACGACTCTCTCAATCGGCTGACCTCGGCCAGCTTTACGACGGGAGCCGTGGGGACCTACTCCTACGAATACGACGCCTATGGGAACATGCTGTCCGTGAGGCATGATGGAAACCCTAATCCCGTCTTCAGCAAGACCTACAATGCCTCCAACCAAATAAACGACTACCCGAACTATCAGTATGATTCGCGGGGAAATCTGACGGCGGCGCCGGGGAAGATCTATCAATGGGATGCCAAGAACCGC
>MEYC01000011.1:10224-21322 GCA_001775715.1 Candidatus Aminicenantes bacterium RBG_16_66_30
ACCGCCTTCAGACTGTCAGGGACGCGGCCGGGCAATATGTGGCCGGCTACCGCTATGACGACCGGGGGCTGCGCATCGCCTCATACCCGCCCCTGCCGGATATCGACGTTTACAACTATCCCACGGGCCTCTCTGCCGATATCACGGCGAGCCTCCAGGCTCCCGCCTACAAGACCTTCACCCTCAGGAACCTTGGACAGACGACTCTGAATATCATCGACATCGGCCCCGAAGAGGACGAAGGAACGGACTGGGAGATGTTCACCGTCAGCCAAGCGCCTGCGACGCCGGTCCTGCCCAACCAATCGACCGAGTTCACGATCCGGTTTATGCCCACCTCGACGGGCAACAAGACGGCCACGCTCTTGATCGCCAGCAACGATCCCGATGAGAATCCCTACGTGATCAATCTGCGGGGATTCTGCGAGCCGGAGATGGAGATCGGGAATTGCGGGAACGGCGGGACGTATGATTTCGGCACCGAGACCGTCGGCGAGTTCGTATCCTATCTCTTCAACCTCGACAACTACGGCACCGCGACCCTGGTCCTCCATGAAGGCTGGCCGATCCAGATCGAGGAGCCGGGGGGCGAACAGAATTTCTATCTCGAGGATTATTCAGGAGGAAACGAGATTCTGGCATCAGGCCACAACACCTTCACCGTCCGCTTCGCTCCGATAAGCGAAGGGCCAAAGACAGCCAGTATTACGATCTGGTCGAACGATCTCGACGAGAACCCCTATACGATCTATCTGACCGGCACGGGCCTCTGGGGGACCGAGAAGATCATCGAGGACGAGTCCGAGCTCACGCTCCTCTCGCCCAACGGGGGCGAGGCGCTCGAGGCCGGCTCATTCCGCGAGATCCGCTGGCAGGGCGGAAAGCGGTCTGAGGCCGTCAAGCTCGAGTACTCGACCGACAACGGCAGCACCTTCCGAACCATCATAGAACGGGCCGCCAATGTCGGGAGCTACCCCTGGCTCGTCCCCCAGGACCTTTCCGGCTCCTGCCTCGTCAGGATCAGCGACGCGGACGGCACGCCGACGCTTCCGGCCATATTCTCCTTCGAGTTCAACTTCAGGGTCTCTGCGGCCGAGGGGGAAGCCCCGGTTTCCTCTCACTTCGTCTTCAGCGCCGGCATTCCTGACCGGATGACTCAGAGCTTCCAGGTGGCCGAGGTCGCCTTCGCCCCGGACGGCGTCCGGGGCTCGGAGAACCTGCTCTTCAATTACGCCCTGGGGGAGGTCCAGGAGCTCGGCCGGTTCCTCGGAGCCTGGCACCGGGCCCGGATCACCTACGACATGACCAGCTACACGGGCGCCGTTTGGATCGACAACCGGCCGATCGTCGTCGGCGTTCCGCTCAAGGCGGATCTGGATGTACGGAGCGTGCCGGAGATATCCCTGAGCTCCGGCTCGGTTCCCGTGAAGCTCTGGATCGACGACCTGGAGGTCAGGTTCGTCGATCTGAGCCGTTTGGGGCAGGATCAGCCGGAAGTTGTTTTCCGGCCGCTTTTCAGGGATAATTTCGAAAGATACGGGCGGGCGCTTTTCCCCGAGCAGGGCGGCTGGCGCGTCGGCCCGATCACGGGCGGGGAAAGGGGCCTGCGGGAGACTTCGGAGGAGAGCGGCCGGATGCAGCAGAAGGACTCGGCCGAAGCGACGGCGGCCGTCGCGGTCGTCGACGACCGGGTCTACGCCTCGAGTTCCGCGTCCTTGAAGCTCGAGGGGACGCAAGAAGAACCGGGATCGGTCGTCAAGCGGTTCTCCCTGCCTGAGAGGGTGCCCTTCAGCGTCAGCGCCGAGAGCTTCGCCATCGTCGAGGCCGGAACGGGCGTCCCGGGAGAGAGGGCGGGAGGTGCGATCTCGGAGCGGGAGAGCCGCAGGGACGGAAGACGGCAGAGGCGTTGGGAATCGGACGCGCCCGACAGGAAGCCCGGCCGTCCGGCCGACAAGCGGCGCTCCGGGATTACGAGGCCCGGCCCGGACTCCGTCCGGCGAAACAGGAATGCCGGGCCGGGAAGCGAGAAGATGATGTCCGGGGCCTTGCCGAACGGCACCTACTACATCTACTCCTTCGACGGGCGGCTTCTTGCGGAATACGACGTTTCAGGCTTATGGATCCGGGATTACATCTACTTCGGCGGTCAGCTCGTCGCCGAGTACACGAATGGCGCCCTCTATTACTACGCCTCCGACCAGATCAACTCGACCCGGATCGTCACCGATAGCACCGGGACGGTCGTCTATGCGGCGGCCCACGAGCCTTATGGGGGGATTCAGAAGACGTGGGGGCTGAGCACCTACGATCCGGAGCTCAAGTTCTCGGGCAAGCCGCGGGATTCGGAATCGGAGCTCGATTACTTCGGGGCGAGGTATTACGACCGGGCGCAGTATCGGTTTATTTCAGTGGATCCTGTAATCCCTGCCCTGGCATTGCACGACCTCCAAAGGTGGAGCCTCTATACCTACTGCCGGTGTAGTCCCATCAGTTATTTGGATCCTGACGGAATGCAGACAATTGAAATCTGGCGGTATAATTATGGAATTAACGCAACACATGGGATCTATCGGATAGAGCTGGGGGACAGGGTGGTTTACGGACACACGCTTGAACCCGCAAGGGGCGTTGGAAAAGGGCCTATTCGGGAAGGGCAATATGACGCGATACCATATTGGTGGCCAAAAAAGGGATACCAGGTTTACTGGCTTCAGGATGTAGAGGGTTTTGATGATATATTCATCCATAGGGGGAATAAGCCTGGTGATTCGAGCGGCTGCATTCTAGTTGGCAAAGAGAGAGAGGGAGGAGAGATCCTTGGCTCCAAGAAGGCTTTAAATGAGATCTTGTTCGAGATAAATGATTTTGCCGCTGATATGATACAGGGTGAGATAGCGAACGGCATGAACGATCTCGACCTGATGAGCCTCCTCAGCAGCGGACGCATCAAGGTGCGGATCTCTAGCCTTCCGTTACCACCCGGCCTAGTAACAATCGTAGAGGTAGTTATCCTAAACCAATGAATCGCGAAGAGGGGTGATTAGCAGTGACTTCTCTTATACATGTTTCTTTCAGACGATTTGGGGTCGTGGCCATTCTGGTCGTTCTAACTCAATGTTTACTTTTACCAAGCGGACAGCAAGTTCCGGAAAAGCAAAAGGAAGGGAGTTCTGTCAATTGGGACCTTGTGAAACAAGCCATGGACGCCTATGAATCCAGCCCGAGCAAAGAAACCGCGAGGTGCCTATTAGCGGTAATACCCGAAGAACGTGCAGTCTCACAGATTGGGAACAGAAAAGCCGTAGTCATTGCGCTCATTAACAGCATTCCAATTGAGAAAGCAATCATTTCAGGCGACGCGCTTCTTGCAGAAACAGCTTTTCGGTTGTTGGGGTATATGCAGGGCGGTGTGGTTGACGAAGAGTTGAGGATCATGTTGGGCAGGTTTTTGACAAAAAGACCGGAGGCATTTCTGAGGTTGTTGAAGAACTACCATGATCTATTCGCCACGGAAAGGGACTACCCGATAGACATGACGGAGATCTTGGAAATCGTCCCCGATATCACATCAAAAGAAGAATCGCGATTAAGGAAAAGAGAAGAAACCCGTCTTTTCACGGAACGAATCAAGGCTCTGGAAAGCGTTGAAGATCCGGAGCTAACAGACTTAAGAGACGCCTGTATTCGAGTCATCAGGGCGATCATCAATAAGCTCTGAATGTCGAGTGCCACAGCGTGCTCTTTACATAGGGGCTCGGAGAACCTGCTCTTCAACTACGCCATGGGGGAGGTCCAGGAGCTCGGAGGGTTCCTCGGCGCCTGGCACCGGGCCCGGATCACCTATGACATGACCACTTATACCGGCTCCGTGTGGATCGACAACCAGCCGATCGTGAGCGGCGTTCCGCTCAAAGCTGATCTGGATGTACGGAGCGTGCCGGAGATATCCCTGAGCTCCAGCACAGTTGCGGTGAAACTCTGGATGGCTGCGTTTTGTCTTCGGGGCCGGCCTCCCGGATCTGGGGACGAAGATCTCCCAAGTGGCGGCGACGCGCTGGGCCTGTTCTGGCGGCTCGGCCTGGAGCTCCGGCCGAAGCCGCCAGTGAAATAGGGCCGCCGGACCGATGATCCCGCGAAGAGCGCTCCGCCCGGCCGTCTTGGCGCTCGCGTCGCTGGCGGCCGCGGCCTGTTCGAGGTCCGACGCGGTCATCCTCACCAACAGCATGCTGGCCGCCGGCGCGGCCCTCGATCCGCCGGTCCTGCGCGCGATCGACGGCATCCCCGGCTGGAAGCGGCAGGGCCCGCCGGAGCGCTTCAACGCAGAGGGCCTTTACGGGCACATCGACGGCGGGGCCGAACTCGTCCTCCAGTACGGCTTCCGGGAGCTCTCGGTCTTCAAGTTCAAGCAGGCATCCGATCCGGCCGCCGCGTCGAAGGAGGTCAGCCTCGAGATCTACCGGATGGCCTCGGGCGAGGCGGCCTTCGGGCTCTACTCGACCAAGCTCGAGGGAGGCGAGGAGGGCTGGCCCGGCGTCAAGGCGGACAACTGGATCAGCCCCGGTCAGGCCAACCTGGTCAAGGGCGATTACCTCGTCAACATCATGGCCCCCGAATGCACGGACCGGGAGATCGGCGAGTTCGCCAAGGCCGTCGAGAAGAAGATCCCGGGAACGCGCACCGTCAGACCGAAAGGACTGGCCCGGCTGCCGGCTGAGGGCATGGTCCCTTCGAGCGGGCGTTATATCAAAGGCCCGCTCGCGGCCGGGAACGAGTCGCCCTTCCTTGAAGGGGAGTTCTGGGGGTTCGACGGTGACCCGGCAAAGAGCGCCACCGCGGCTTATTCGGCGAAGTACGGAGTCGCGCCGGCCGTCTCGAAGCTCGTCATCGTCGAGATGAAGAAGGCGCCCGAGGGCGGTTCGTTCGACGAGCGCGTCTTGGCTTCGTACAACGAATATCTCAAGGACGTCCGCCGTGACGGCGCTATCATCGAAGGCCGGAACCAGGCCGGCCGCTGGTTCTTCTTCGGGCGAAGGGGCGCTATCGCTGTCCTCGTCCTCGGCGACCCCGATCGGGAAGCAGCCCAGGCCCGCCTCGACCAAGCGCTGTCCCGAGCGTCCGGCAAGCCGGTTGCTCCAGCGGTCGACAAGCCGAAAACGTTCCTCGTCGTCACGTTCGACACCGAGGACTACGTCACGCCCGAGGCCGAGAGGATCGACGACATCCCCAAGTGGCTGGCCGAGACGATGACCGAGGAGGGCGTCACCGGGACGTTCTTCGTCATCGGCGAGAAGGCCCGCTCGCTCGAGAAGCGGGGCCGCCGCGACGTCATCGCGGCCATGGCCCGGCACGACATCGGCAGCCACACGAACTCAGGGTCCATCCATCCGACGGTGACGGAGGAGCTGGAGAAGGCCGGGTGGCACGACGGGGTGCGCTTGATGCACGAGCAGGAATCCGCGGGGATCGAAGAGCTGGAACGGATCTTCGGCGTCCCCGTGACGACGCTGGCCCGGCACGGCGGGTCGTACGGCCCGCAGCTTGTGTATGCGCTGGGCCGGATCCGGGCGGGCTATCAGGGCTCGCCAGCGAGCCTCCCCGGCCACGATGTCGTCTGGTTCTGCAACGCCTTGAACTTCAGCGCCCAGTACGCCGGGTTCGATGACGCCTACAACCGGGACGACCTCTTCGATCCGGTCTTCGACAGGCTCAAGAAGGAGCTGCCGGAGCGGATCCGGGGATCCGAGGTCCTGGCCCTCTTCGCCGGCCACCCGACGAAGATCCGGGCCGAGGAGTTCTGGGACCTGAATTTCTATTACGGCAAGAACACGCCGCCGGACGAATGGAGGACGCCGCGCCTGAGGCCGCAGGAGACGATGGCCACGGCGCGGAAGAACTTCCGCCGCATGATGCGCTGGCTCAAGGGCCGCGACGACATCGAGATCACGACCTACCGGGCACTGATGGACGTCTATAGCGCTCAGAAAGAGACGATGGCCCGGGAGGAGCTGCGCGCAATCGCCGCCGCGGCCCTGAAAGCGCGGGCCCTCGCGCCGACCGCGGACTTCTCGCCAGCCGAGGCCTTTTCCGGCCTGGCCCGGGCGCTCGCCGGCTATCGGGAACGAGGCGATCTCCCGGAAACTCTGGAGACGCTCCACCCTCTCGGCCCGACGGAGATGCCCCCGGCGGGGTCAGGAAACGCGAGCATCGCTCGCGATGATGTCTTCGCCCTCGCCCGGGCCGCGAACGAGCACATCGCCCGGAACGGGGCCCTGCCGCCATCCCTCGAGATCGGCGGCGGCCGCATCGGCACGGGCTCGCTCTTCGCTTTATTCAGCGCCGTCTTTCTCGACCTCGATGCGGGACGGGCGCGCCCCGCATACGACGTCCCCGAGTTCGAGCCCTACCCGCGAACGAACGAGAAGGCGATCGTCGACGAGATCGAAGGCTACAAGACCTGGCCCGTCCACCGCCCGGACATCGACATGTCGCGCATCGTCGAGCTCACCCGGCTTCAGCTCTGGACCCTCAAACCCGCCCGCCGCAGTTGAAGTGTCAAGCTTCCGAGAGCCGGACGATCCTCGGATGATCGCCCGCCCTTGCGGCGAGCTTCTCGTCGGCCGTGATCAACGGCGCGCCCAGGATATCGGAAAGCGCGATGAAACAGCTGTCGTAGACGGTCATCCGAAATCGAAAGGCGAGATCGACGGCCTTTGACAACAGGGCCCCGCCGGCCGGATGGAAGACGATGCCGAGGTCCAAGAGGGATCCCAGCGCGAGCTTCACGTCTTCGGCATCCAGACGGGGATTGTATCTCAGGGCGTTTCCGATCTCGTAGAGAAGAAGGTCGGGGGCCTCCAGTCGGCGCTTCCCCAGGAAGGCGTCGTCCCGCAAGGCCAGCGCTGCCCCGGTCGCGGCTTCCTGAGAGAACCACTTGACGGCGACCGACGAGTCGATGACACACGCTTTCACGGGGCCTTCTCCCGCCATTTCCTGATCTCGCCCGTCCCGTCCCATGTCCCGGCTTTTTTTCTGAGCCCGTCCTGGACCTGGGCGGCGCTGGCAAAAGCCTCCCTCCGTCTTTGCTCCTCCTTTTTCCGCTCATGTTCGGCGATATATTTCTCCGTCGCCTCCCGGATGAAGCGGCTGCGGCTCATCTTCTGCTCGCTTGCGGCCTCGTCGATCCTCTTGAGAAGGTCATCCGTAAGCACAGCGTTGATCCTCATTGTCCTGCCCTTTGTTGTGATCATGATTACACACTCATATTACACACTTCGATGGCATATCTCAAGCGTCGGCCTTCCCACGCGAATGCCAGATCGAGCGAAGAATCCGGGGCGTCTTAATGGCCCATTATCAGAACGGGCCAAGGCGGATGAGGCTGGCCAGGACGACGGCCGCGGCGCCGATCGCGAGCCAGATCCCAAGGAGCGGCAGGAGCCAGCGGACCCAGATCGTCCAGGGGATGCGCAGGATGCCCAGGGCGGCCATGAAGTATCCTTGCGTGGGGATGAAGACATTGGTCAGGCCGTTGCCGAGCTGGTAGGCCAGGACATTGGTCTGCCGCGTCACGCCGACGAGGTCGCCGAGCGGCGCCAGCACGGGCATGGAGACGGCGGCCTGGCCGCTCCCGGACGGCACGATGAAATGGAGGAGGTTCTGGGCGAGGTAGATGCCGAGGGCGCTCAGCGTCGACGACCAGCCCCGGAGCGCCTGGGCCATGGCGTGGGTGATCGTGTCGAGGACCTGCGCGTCCCGCAGGACGACGAGCGTCCCCCGGGCCAGCCCGACGATGAGAGCGGCGTAGGTGATGTCGGCGGCGCCGCCGATGAAGCTCTTCACCGTGTCGTCGAGAGAGAGCCCGCCGAGAGGCCCGGCGGCGAGGGCCAGACCGAAGAAAAGACCCGACAGCTCGAGGATGCCCCAGTGCCAGCGGATGGCCCCGACGACGAGGAGAACGAGGGCGGCGAGGACCAGGCCCAGGACGGCGAGATGCTTTCCGGCGAAAGGCTCGGCCCTGTCCGCGCCGGCGAGGGGCTCGCGCGCTCTGTCGAGCTCGAACATCCGGCTCGTCTCCGGCTTGGCCGCGACGCGGCGGGCATAGCGCGCGAGGAAGACGACCGTGACCGACGTCATCACGACCCAGAGGGCGATCCGGAAGCCCATCCCCGAGAAGAGCGGCAGCCCGACGATGCCCTGGGCGACGCCGACGGTGAACGGATTCATGAAGGCGGCGGCGAAGCCGGCGTTGGCCCCGACGAGGGCGATCCCGCCGGCGAGGAGGGAATCGTAGCCGAGCGAGCGGGCCAGGAGGAGGAGCGCCGGGAGGAAGACGAGCGTCTCCTCGGCGATGCCGATCGTCCCGCCGCCGACGGCGAAGACCACGGTGAGGAGCGGGACGATGAGGGCCTTCCGCCCGCCGAGCCGCCGGACGAGCGCGCGGACGCCGGACTGGATGACGCCCGTCCTGTTGAGGACGCCGAAGGCGCCGCCGATGATGAAGATGTAGAAGACGATCTCGGCGATCTCGAGCAGGCCCCGAGGGAAGGCGAGGATGATCTCCCCAAAACCGGCCGGCCGGGCCTCGATGGGATGATAGGACAAGGGATCGACCACCTCCCGGCCCTGCTCGACGACCCGGCCGTAGCTCCCGGCCGGGATGATCCAGGTCGACGCGGCGGCCAGGGCGATGAGCCCGATGAGGAGAACGTAGGTGTGCGGGACGCGGAGCTTCATGGTTTCGTCATGACGCCGTGAAGCGCCGGGCCGCGGACGCATAAAGTCGCGCCGCGAGCAGGACCTCATCGACCGGGACGCTCTCCTCGGCTGAATGGGCCAGGTGAAGCTCGCCGGGGCCCCAGATGAGGGTCGGGATGCCGGCCTCGCGGGAGATGAGGGCGCCGTCGGTCCAGGCCGGGAAGACCGTGAACGGCAAGTCCCGCCGCCCCTTGTCGTCAAGCGCGCCCCCGGCGGCCCGGACAAGGGGGTGGCCCGGGTCGATGACGAGCGGCCCGTGGAGCATCGTGGCCATGCCGCCGGGCATGCGCTTCAGCTCGGTCCGGAGGCCGGGACGGGCCGACCGGACCCGGGCGAGGAGCTCCCCGAGGTCGTCGAAGACCTGCTCGATCGTCTCCGTCGTCACCCAGCGGCGGTCGAGCTGGATGCGGCATTCGGCGGCGACCATGCTCGGCTGCTGGCCGCCCTGGATCGTGCCCAAGTTGATGGCCGGGAGCCCCAGCACCGGATCCCGCCGGCGCTCGAAGCCGGGGACAAGCTCCCCCTCGACGAGCGAGGCGAAATGGGCCGCGGCGGCGATGGCGTTGATCCCCGCCTCGGGCGTGCTGCCGTGGGCCGCCTTGCCGATGAAGCGCACCTCGAGCCACTCGAGCCCCTTGTGGCCGATCGCCACCCGGTTCCCGGTCGGCTCGCCGATGATGGCGCCGTCGGCCTTGAATCCGCCCATGATCAGGGCTTCGGCGCCGAGGCTCTCCATCTCCTCGTCGATGACCGCGGCCAGCGTGAGCCGGCCGGAGTCGAGGCCGCCCGACTCATGGATATCGACCAGGGCCCCGGCCATGGCCGCCAGGGCGCCTTTCATGTCCACGGTGCCGCGGCCGGACATGCGGCCGTCCGCGATCGTCGCCGAAAAGAAATCCGCGGACGAGCCCGCGTTGGGAGGGACGGTGTCGAGGTGCCCGCAGAGAAGGAGGTGGCGTCCCGGCTTCTTCCCGCCGATCGCCGCGACGACGTTCGGCCGGCCCTCCCGGACCTCGGCGAGCTCGCCCGGAACGCCGTGGCGCCGGAGGAAGGCGTCGAGGACGCGGGCCGCGGCCTCCTCCTGCCGCTCGATCCCGGGATGGCTCGGGGCCCGGACCATGTCCCGCAGGAGCTTGAGGATCTCTCGGTCGTCCATCTCGCCTCCTCCGTCGCGACTTCGCCGACACTATATTTCAATCGGTTTTGGCGCGCAACGGTTTCCGTCTATAATCGGTTAACCAGACAAGGAGAAAAGCGCATGAAAACGAGGACCATCCTTCTCTTAGCCGCGTTCGTCCTGGCCGCTCTTCCCTTCGCCGGGCAGAAGGTCGAGACCGTCGACGGCGTCCGCGTCGTCCACAACTCCGGCCCGGGCGCCTGGGGCAAGTCCCCTAAGGTCGCGCTCGAGCCCGTCCTCACCCTCGGCGACGTCGACACGGCCGATGAGAACCTGGCCTTCTTCATGCCGTCGGCGATCGCCGTCGACGGCGCCGGCAACCTCTACGTCCTCGACACCGGAAACCATCGGGTCCAGAAGTTCAGCCCGGACGGCAAGCACCTGGCCACCTTCGGCCGCCGGGGCCAGGGCCCCGGGGAGTTTCAATATCCCGCCTGGCTGGCGGTCGACGGCAAGGGCTTCATCTACGTCACCGACCCGAACAACCAGCGCATTCAGGTCCTGACGCCGGACGGCAAAGACCACAAGGCGATCAAAGGCCTCGAGCAGGGCGCCGGGCCCGTTTTCCTGGGGACGAACGGAGAGCTCGTGACGGGCGCGCCGCGCATGCGCTTCATCATGAACCGGGGCGAGGAGACGCCCGCCGCCCCGCCGAAGCTGGTCAAGGTCCTCGACGCCGACGGAAAGCCGGTCCGCGAGTTCGGCGAGCCCCGCGACTTCGACAACGAGATGCTCGACAACGCCGCGAACGAGGCCCTCATGGCGGTCGACGGCGCGGGCCAGGTCTATCTCGCCTTCACCGCCCAGAACAAGATCGAGAAGTACGCATCCGACGGCAAACTCCTCTGGCGGGCCGACCGCGAGCTCCCCTACTCCATGGAGATCAAGGACGAGGGCGAGATCAAGCGGGACGGCAACAACGTGACCATGCGGCTGCCGCAGCTGAACCGCTGCGCCACCGGGGTGGCCGTCGACGCGCAGGGCCGGGTCTGGGTCGTGACCATGACCCGCCAGCTCAAGAAGGAAGAGCAGGTGGGGATGAGCATGTCCATGTCCATGGACGCCAGCGGCGGGCGGACCATGGGGATGAAACCCCAGGGCGAGGGCCAGGATCTGCGGACGACCGACGCCTACAAGCTCGAGGTCTTCGACGCCGACGGCGCCCTT
>MEYC01000012.1 GCA_001775715.1 Candidatus Aminicenantes bacterium RBG_16_66_30
GGTCTATGGGAAGCGACCATTCTCCCTTGAAGTCTATCTCCGGCTGAGCCCGCCGCGCGCTTCCGGGATGGGTTCGATGCCGGAGTGAGCGGATCTGCGTCGAGTGCCAAAAAGGCGCTACAAGCGGATCCTGGAAAAAAGGCCTTAGGAGGTCCGCTTTCCATCCTTCCAATGACGCCATAGCGAGGTGACAGCGGAAAAAGCGGTCCGTTATTTCCTGTAATGGTCGGGGAACGCGGGGCGCTTGGGCTTGACCGGGGGCTTCTTGGCCAGTTCGGACATCACGACTTCGATGGCTTTCTCGAGCTGCGGGTCTTTGCCCCGGTGGACCAGGGCGGGGTCCTGCTCGACCTCGATATCCGGGGCGACGCCGATGTTCTCCGCGATCCAGCCGACTAGGGGGCTCCACACGCCCGAGCTCGGCGCCGATACAAAGCCGCCGTCCATGAGCGCCGGCCCGCCGGCCCGGCCGACCAGACCGCCCCACGTCCTCTTGCCGATGAGCGGCCCGACGCCCGCGGCCTTGAAATAATACGGCATGGCGTCGCCGCCCGAACCGGCGAACTCGTTGATGAGCATCACCTTGGGGCCGAAGATGGCGCCCTGCGGCTGGACCTCGTCCTCGCCGTCCCGCGTGGCCACCAGGCTCAGCAGCTTCCTCTGCAGGAACTCGATGATGTCGGTGGCCAGCGCGCCGCCGCCGTTGAACCGCTCGTCGACGATGACCGCGTCCTTCCCCACCTGGGCGAAAAAGTAGCGGTTGAAGTTGGTATAACCGCCGAACGACGTGTCCGGCATGTACACGTAGGCCACCCGGCCGCCCGTGAGCTTGTCCACGTAGCGGCGGTTGTCCTCGATCCAGGCGTAGTTGCGGAGGGCCGTTTCGCTCGGCACCGGAACGACCGTCACGTCGCGGGCGCCTTGGCCGTCCGGGCTCGGCCCCACTTTGAGCAGGACCTGCTTCCCGGCCGTGTCCTCGAAGAAGCGGTAGACGTTGTCGGATCCGGCGAGCTCGCGCCCGTTCACGGCCAGCAGGTAGTCCCCGGCCGCGACGTTGACGCCCGGCTGGGTCAGGGGGGCCCGGAGCTGAGGGTTCCAATTCTCGCCGTTGTAGACGCGGGCGAAGCGGTAGCGGCCGTTCTCGATCTTGTAGTCGGCGCCGAGCAGGCCGGTCGGAACCCGCCTGACCGCGGGCATGTCGCCGCCGCCGACGCTCAGATGGCCGACCTCGATCCCGCCCAGCATCTCGGCGAAGAGATAGTTCAAGTCGCGGCGCGAGACGATGTTCTCGAGGTAGGGGGCGTACCGCTTCTCGGCGGCGGCGAGGTCGTAGCCGTGGGTGTCGGGATCGTAGAAGAACTCGCGCTCGAGGCGCCAGGCCTCGCGATACATCTGCCGCCACTCCAGGACGGGATCGACCCGCACTTGGAGGCCGGCCGTTGGCAAAGGATTGGCCCCGGCCGCGGAGGGGGCCGTGGGGGGCGGCGCGGGAGCGCCGGCCGGGGGCATCGGCCGCAGGGCGCCGATGAACCACCGTCCGCCCTGGCTGTAGAGGTACTTCTCGCCGTTCCGGGCGATCTCGAAAAAGCCCACGCCGGAGATGACGACGTCGGCGCGACGGGCCTTGAGGTCATAGCGGTGGACCGCGGTGCCGGGGGCGCCTCCGACGCCGGGGAGCGCCGCCGGGGCTTCGATGGCCAAGAGCGTCCCCGCCTTGCCGGCCTGCAGGCTCACGTAATTGCGGGCCGGCATGGGGACGGCCAGGATCCGCTGGAGGATGCCGTCGAGATCGATCCTGACCGTGACGGACTTGGCCTCGGCCTCTTTCCCGGGCTCGGCGGGCTTGGCCGCGGGTTTCTTCTCTTCGGGCTTCTTCTCTTCCCCCTTTTCCTCGTCGCTTTCCGGCGCGAGCGGCGAGGGCTCGTCCTTGGGCAGGACGGCCAGGTAGATCGACCGCGTGACGGGCCGGCTCATGCTGTGGATGTCGGGCTGAATGGCCTGGCCCGAATCCGTGCTGGCCGAGAAATAAAGGTATTTTCCGTCGGCGTCGAACACAGGGAAACGCGCGTCGCTCATCCCGTCGGTGACCTGAGCGCTCTTCCCGGACTCCAGTCCATAAAGGGTGATCGCGCCCATGTAGTTCGGCAGGGTCTTTTCATAGGCCAGCCATTTGGAATCGGGCGACCAGGAGAGAGCGGCGCCCATGCTCGCCCAGATCCTGTCCTTGTCCACGCGGACGGTTTTCTTCGCGGCGATATCGACGTACCAGAGGGCCAGATGGGCGTCGCTGTAGGCGATCTTCTTCGAATCGGGTGACCAGCGCGGGGAGAAATAGTACGTCGGCTTTTCGCCGAGGGCGATCTTGACGGTCTCGCCCTTGCCGTCCTGGGGCTTGAGGTGCAGCATGTACTCGCCCGACTCGTCCGAGAAGAAGGCGATGGTCGTCCCGTCGGGCGACCAGGCCGGGTCGCGTTCCATCGTCCCGGTCGTGTTGGTCAGGTTCCGGGGATCGCCCTTCTCGGCGGGCACCGTGACGATCTCGCCGCGGGCCTCGAACACGGCCCGGGCGGCGTTCGGGGACAGGCCGGCGGCGCTCAGGCTTTCGCCCGCGGCGACATAGCGCTCGCGGACCTCGGGCATATCGCCGCTGACGGTGACGGGCACGGGGGCGGTCTTGCCGGTCTTCAGGTCGTAGAGACCGAGGCTGCCGAACTGCTCATAGACGATGGCCCCGGGGCCGGCCGAAGCCGACTTGAGGTCCAGGCCGGTGTTCTCGAAAACCCGGGAGACCTTCTTCGACGTCAGGTCGTAAGCGAAGAGCGACACGGCGCCCTCGCGGTCGGACAGGAAGTAGATCTTGTCCCCGGCCCAGATCGGATTGAAATCGTTGGAATCCCCGCGGGGGACTTTCTCGACGGCCGAATCGGCGAGGTTGGCGATCCAGACCGGCGTCGCCTGGCCGCCGCGGTACCGCTTCCAAGCCGTGAAGGCCCGGGACAGGGGGACGTAGGCGAGGCGCTTGCCGTCCGGGGAGAAGGCGGCTTCGAAGCCCATAGGCAGCGGCAGCTTCTCCTCGAGGCCGCCGTCGAGGCCGGCCGTATAGAGCTCGCTGAACCGGGAATAGGCGTTGCGGTTGGACGTGAACATAACGCGCTTGCCGTCGGGCGTCCATCCTAGAGCGGCGTCGGAGGCGGGGTGCCAGGTGAGGCGCCGCGGGACCCCGCCGCCGGACGGCATCGTGAAGACGTCGACGTTCCCGTCATATTCCCCGGTGAAGGCGAGCATGGAGCCGTCCGGAGAGAAGACGGGATTGGATTCGAGGCCCGGGCCCGAGGTCAGGCGCTCCGCTTCCCCGCCCTCGCGGGGCACGCGCCAAAGATCGCCGGCGAACACGAAAACGATCTGCGTCCGCGACAAGGCCGGCTTCTGGAGCAGAAAGGGGCCCTTGAGATCCGCCGTCTTGGCCGGGGCCGCGGCCAGCAGGACCAGGGCGGCCAAAGACCATCCGATCGCCCTGGACAGATGAAGACCTTTGAACATGCTCATTTTGTTCTCCTTTCCGTGCCGAAAAAAAATTATGCTGCCGGGGGACGATCGAAGTCAACGGATTTCTCCGGGCGGGATTTTTGCCGCGGCGTATAATGGAGGGAAGAAGGAGGGACCTCCCATGAGCAAGAGGATCTACGGCTTAGCATTATTCGCGACTGTCGTTCTGGCCTTGACCGCGCCGGCGCCGGCCGCCGCGCAGGACCTGCCCTTCTATCTCTCGGACCGGGCCGGCGGTACGCCGACGTCGATGTTCGGGACCTATATCAAAAAGGGGGAATTCGTCATTTACCCTTTCTTCGAGTATTACCTCGACAATAACCTGGAGTACAGCCCGAACGAGTTCGGACTCCCGCTCGACCAGGATTTCCGCGGCCGGTACCGGGCCACCGAAGGCCTGATGTTCCTTGGCTACGGCCTGACGGACCGGCTGGTCTTCGAGGTCGAGGCCGCGATGATCCGGGCCTCGCTCGAAAGATCCCCCGACGACCTCTCGGGCATGCCTGACAAGCTGACCGAAAAGGGCCTCGGCGACATGCAGATCCAGCTCGACTGGATGTGGTCCAAGGAGCTGGAGCGCCGCCCGGGGTTCTTCAGCTACGCCGAGATCGTTTTCCCCCACCACAGGACGAAGTACCTCATCGGCACGCCCGAGCTCGAGACCAAGGCCGGCATCGGCATCATCAAAGGTTTCCGGTGGGGAACGCTCATCGCGCGGGCGGCCGTCGAGCAGGCCGGAGGCGTTTTCGACCTCGGCGAGATCGCCGTCGAATACTACAAACGTCTGTCGAAGAGCTTCGCCGTCTATGCCGGCTTCGAAGGCACCCAGGACGAGATCGAGTTCATCGCCGAGATCCAATTGTGGCTGAGCGATACTATCCGCCTCAAGATCAACAACGGCTTCGGCGTCACGTCGAAGGCGACGGACTGGGCTCCGGAGATCGGCCTGATGATCTCCTTCCCGAAGCGCTGAGCGGCCTCTTCGCCCTAATCGGCCCGTCCTTTGGGGCGCCCAACTTTCAGGGATTTCTTTTTCTTAATGGCGGCCAGGGCATCCTTGAGGACGGGAAGGGTTAGAATGTCCTTGGTCCGGCCGACCGTTTCCTTGCTCTTGATGATCCGGTCCAATGACAGGATCCTGACAGGCAGACGTCCAAGATCGACGAGGATCGTGTGTTTCTTTTCTTCATCGAACGTGCCCAGTCCGTGCATGGTCAGAACGACGTCGAAGAGCTCGACGGCGCCTCCTGCGAATGTCGGGGGGTGCAGGCCGATCGACGGAACGATGACCCCTCCGACCTTTGCCAGCGCTTTCCTCAGGCCCGGATCGCCGAAGTCCCTGAACCAGAGGTCGATGTCCTGCGTGACGATCGGGGCTCCCTGCAGGGCCGCGGCGGCGGCTCCGACGATCATGTAGTCGACCCCCTGCCTCCGGAGCTCCCTCAGGAAGGAGACCTCCTTACCGGTGAAGATCGCTTTTTCTGCCACGGGTCAAGCTCCTTCGCAGCCGCCGGACCGGCTCTTCCTCGAGCAGGAGGAGGGTCAACCGGACGTTGTCCCGATCGAGCTTCGGGTCACCGGCGACGACGCGGTCGGTGAGGGCCAGGATGCGGCGGATCTTCGCGACGTCGGGATTCTTTTCGGTGAGGAAGACGCCGGGGCTCACGGAGAGCGTCTCCGCGAGCGAGCCGAGCGAGGCGGGAAGGACGGAGCTCTTGTGGACCAGATGGTAGAACGCCGTCTTACTGACCCCGGCTTTGGCGAGAAGGGCGTTGAGGCTCAGGCCGCGCTTCCCGGCGATCTTTCGGAGTCTGGCCAAGTCGATCCGCATGCCAAGATAGTACCATAAAATAGAACCAGATGCAAGCCCCCCATTCCATTCTATTGGGCGGCACGAATACGACCCACCACCCGACTCGCCCCTCGCTTAGAACATATAGGCGATCTTCATGAACAGGGTGTCCGTCCGCTCCCCGGCCACTCCGAAGATCATCGAGCCTCGCTGGTAGGCGAGCTGGATGAGGCCGAAAGGCGGCTGGAAGCGATAAACGAAAAGCGCCTGGATGGCGATCTTGTCGATGGCCGAGTTGACCTGATAGTAAAGCTTCAGGAATAGGTCGTTAGTAAAATTATAGGTCGTCCGGAGGGAGTGGATCCAGGTGCTGTCGCCGTCAGGGTCCGGGTTGAATACCAGGCGCGTCAAACCGTATTCCAATGAGAGGTCCCGGAGGAGCCGGCAATTGACCGCCCCCTTGACGAGGTCGAAGTCGAGGCCGAAGTTGCGGCCGAAGGCGTAGGCGACGCTCGCCGACTGCCACTCGCGCGTGTTGTAGCCGAGCGTGAATTGCATCTGACGGTTGCGGAACTCCTCCTCGAACAGCTTGTACTCCTCTGTGAGGTCGGCCTCCAGCGAGAGCTTGTTCTTGAAATCGAAGGTCAGCGTCTCGTCGATCTGCCACGACCTCAGCGTGCCCTCGAGCCCCCAATAGATGTTGTAGTTGGACCCGTAGTCGATCCTCTCGAGGAAGCCCCGCTTGAACCAGAGCTTCTTTTCGAGGGCGGAGTCGAGCTCCCTCCGATTGTCGTCGCGGATGAACCCGACGGCGTTGGCGTTGTCGCCGAACGTGTCGCCGAGCTGAGTGTATCGCACGTGAAAGTGGAACGTGGCCGTGTCGATCGCGGGGCGGAGGAAGAAGGCGACGTTGCTGCCCCTGAAATCTCCGTAGCTCACGGCCAACTGCCCGGTGAAACGGAAGTTGTCCGTGAAATTGAGGGAGGTGTCGAGGCCGGCGGTCCCCGTGTTCCTGCCGCCGACGAGCTTGTTGGCTGCGAGGAAGCCGACGAACGAGTCCTTGAAGATGTCCTTTTTCAGGCGGAAGACGGAGAAGTTGGCCGAGTCCGTCCCCATCACTTCGTCCGGCTTCGCCTGCGCGGTCAGCCCGGAGAACTCGAACCCTCCCGCCTTCCCATAGATCTTGGCCCCGCCGTAGATGTCGCCGATCCGTCGCGAATAGAAGAGCGAGATCCTCTGGCTGTAAAGCTCCTTGCCCTCGAGGAAGAAGTTCCTCTTCTCGGGAAGGCTCAGCTCGAACCGGGTCAGGTTGATCTGCTCCTGGTCGGCTTCGACGGTGGCGAAATCGGGATTGACCGTGAGGTTCCCCGAAACCGTCTGGGTGAACGCGTAGCGGGCATCCAGGCCGGCCTCGGCCCCGAGCGCATTCCATTCCTCGAGCTTCGCCACGACGTGGGGGATGACCTGGAGCTTCTTGGCGGCCCGCTCGAGGTCCAGCCCGGTGAGGAGCCCGAACTGGGAAACCCTCGTGGGCGAATCCACGAGTCCCTGCCAGGTGCAATTCTCCAGGCGGCGGGGGAAGATCCGGGCGAGTCCGAGCCCCCAGGCCCTCTGCCGGCCCGGCTTGTACTTCAGGCTCGAAAGCTCGATGGCGATCTCAGCGGACCAGCCCGTTTCCGTCTTCCGGGCGGCCGATCTCCAGACGCCGTCCCAGGTCGTGTCGGTCGTCAAGCCGTTATCGGTAACCCTCCCGTCGCACTGCGTCCCCAAGAGATTGGTCATGAAATAATAGCTGGCCCTCCGGTCCCCGTAGGTGTCGAGCCAGACGGCGACGGCGTCGTCCTCTTTGAGGTCAGAGTCCCGCTTGGAGATCCGGGCGGCGATCTTGTCCATCTCGGGATCGGTGTTCTCGAAGCCGAAGTAAACGGCCGTGCCGTCGTAGAGGATCCTCACGGACGTCCGGACCGAGGCGGGGGCGCCGCGCTCCGGCTGGAACTGGACGAAGTCCGAAAGAACCGGGGCCCGTTTCCACGCGGCCTCGTCCAGGACTCCGTCGATCCGGATGGGCTCGTCGACCTTGACGGCCGTCGCCTCCCTGGCGACCTGACCGGCCGCGAACGAGGAGGCCAGGAGTACCGCGGCCGACATCATGAGGATGGATCTTCGAATGGGCCTCATCACTCCTCGTGACCATGCCTGTGATGGATGTCCGGGAGATGCGGATGGGCGTGGGCTGACTCTTCGTGCTCGTGCTCGTGGATGTGGCCGATGCCCTCTGGAGATCCCGGATGGCCGTGGGCATGGTGGGCATCGTCATGCTGGTGCCAGTGTTCGTGCCTTTTCGAGCGATGGACATGCCGGTGGGAGTGCTTTCCGGCGAAGAGAATGGCCAATGAAACGACGAGCAGAAGCGCCGCCGCCAGATGGAGCGGCCGGATCTCATCGCCCAGCATCAGGGCCGACAGGCCCATCCCGAAGAAGGGGGCCGTCGAAAAGAACATCTGGCTTCGCGTCGCCCCGAGCTTCTGCGCCGAGGTGATGTAAAAGACGATGCTGATCCCATAGCAGAAGACGCCGACAAGCAGGGCCGCGCCGGTCGTCTGCCAGGAAGCGATGTAAGGTCCCGAGGCCAGACCGATTCCGAGATTGACCGATCCCGCCGCCAGGCCCTTCCAGAACGTGCTCTCCGCGGGGGTGATCCCGTCGATGAGCGCCGTGAAGTGATTGTCGAATCCCCACATGAGGCAGGCCAGGGCGACGAGCAAGCCGGATCCGACGGCCGCCCGGCCGCCGCCCCCGGTGAGCATCAAGGACGCCGCGACGATCCCGCTCAAAGCGATCCATCCGGTCCTGTGGAGATGGTCATGAAAGAGCCAGTGCCCGAGCAGGGCCGTGAAGACGAGCTCCAGATTCAGCCACAAAGAGACGGTCGAGGCCTGCCCGATCTTCAAGCCGAAAAGGAGAGCCAGCGGTCCGAGCACGCCCCCGCAGGCGATCGCGCCGATCAGGAGCCCCCGGCTCTTGCGGGAGATCTTCCAAATGGGAGTGAGACGCTTCTTGAGGATCGCGCCGGGGGCGACCCCGAGCGCCGCCCCGAGATAGAGAAGCCCGGCGAGCTGGAACGGAGAAGTGCCGTTCAGGAGCGATTTGCTGAGCGGGGAGGCGGACCCGAACAGGACGGCGGCAAGAACGACCAGGAGGACCGCGAAGAACATGATCGGCTACCGGACCTTCAGCGCGAGCGGCCCGGCCCCGGGAGCCTCGAAGGGCCCGGGCGTCGGGTTCGACGAGTTCCTCTTCTTGCCGAAGAAATCGAATTCAATGCAGTAAGGCGCGCCATCGGCCTGTTCATAGGGAAGATCCGGGATAGCCGCCCGGCCCAGGAGCTCCGTCGTCACGGTCCGGCGCGGGCGGTCCCCGAACGTCTTGTCCAACGCGATCTCCAGATAGAATCCGTCGGGTCTTTCGACCAGTTTGAGCGCCGGGTCCACGCGCGGCGCGACCACCGGGTCGCTCTCGTGCCTGGACGGCTTGGCGCCGTCGAAGAACACGTTCCCGTCCATCCGCACCGGCAAGGGCGCCTTGTCGTAGACGCTGAGGTCGCCGGGACCGACGAAGAGATTGTTGAAATATTTATCGTCGCCGAACGGATTGTCGTGCATTCCCGCGAGCTCGGTCGAATGGGCCTTGTGGAAGGGCGTTTGCCGGGCGTCATAGGGAACGATCCGGAGGGCGCCGGCCATGAGGTTATGGACGTAGGCCCCGCCTTGCGAGACGCTCAGCAGGCTCGTCGGCGACAGGAAGATGTTGTTGTCTACCAGGAACGGCCCGTGGTCCACCTCGACGAAGAGGTCCTCGGCCATATTCTCGTGGAAGAGATTTCCGGAAACCCGCGTGCCCTGGGCCATCCAGTCGAGCCAGAGGCCGCGGACCGTCCGGTAGATGTGGTTGCGGGCGATCACCACGTCGATCGCGGCGTGGAACTTGATGCCGGCCATCTCCGCCCCGGTGAAGAGCTGGCGGACGTGGATGTCGTGGATGGTGTTGCCGGTGACCGTGCTGAAGGCCGCGCCCATGCTGCCGACGATCCCGGCCTGCTCGCAGTCCGAGATGGCGTTGTCGCGGACGATATGGCTCCCGATGCGATCTTTGCTCCAGCCCCGGGCCAGGGCCCGCTCGATCGTCTTGACGTAGCCCTCGGCCGTGTCCTTGGAGGAGTTGTCGAACTCGTCGCCGTGCTTGCCGAGCGCGACCCCCGAGCAGGTCGAATGGCTGATCGTGTTCTTCTCGATGACCCAGCCCTTGCTCCAATTCGTCCCGATGAGGCCGACCTGCTCGGCCGTCGGCGGGGCCCAGTTCGTTGCCGCGTGGCGCAGGACGAAGCCCCGCACCGTGATGAAGTTGATACCGGTCTTCTCGGGGTAGAAGACGGTCTCGCGGACGTTGATCTCGGTCAGGTGCTCGTTCGGGTTGACGTGCCTGAACTCGGCCCAGATCGTCGTCCGGTCCTTTTCCGCCTTGGCGAACCAATACGGGTATGGATGGCCCGGCGTCATCAGATCCTCGAACTTGGCCGCTTCGCCCAGCCATTCCCCGTCGCGATAGACCGCGCCCGTGTGATGCTCCCGTCCCTTGGGCTCGAACCAGTCGCCGCGGATGAGGTCGCTGTAGGGGTTGAAGGCGCCGAAGAGGGAATTCGGCACGGTCACCTTCCAGAGCCCGGGCTCGACCATGACCCAGTTCTTGACCACCTCGGATCCTTTTATCTCGACCTTCTCGCCCGCGGCGGCCTGATAGGTGATGCGCTTGGCGTCGGACTCGCCGCCGCGCGGCGGGTCGATCCGCTCGCGATAGACGCCCGCGTGGACGGTGACGACGTCGCCGGGCTGGGCGAGGTCGGCGGCCCTCTGGATCGTGCGGAGAGGGGAGGACCGCGTCCCGGGGTTGGTATCTTTGCCGTTGACGGCCACATGGATCTCAGCGGCTCGAGCGGCGACCGCGATCGCGATCACCCCGGCCAAGGCCAGCGCGGTTTTTTTCATGACGCTCTCCTCGCCTCTCCCATCGTCGGGCAAGATAGAACGCGGCGCCCGCCGAAGTCAAGCCGGTTGTTCCTCCGGCGGAGCTGGGCTATAATCGACGCTCCTGACGAAAGAAAGGGCATCGATGGACATCCGAAAAAAATACTGGTTGGTGACGATCATCCTGGCGGGTCTCTTGCTCGCGGCCGGGTGCGGGGACGACGCCTCCGAGACCGCGGTCGGCGGGGACCTCGACGCGCTCGCCCGGCCCCAGCAGGGGCGTTCGATGCGGGCGACCTCGACCATGCGCGTCGGCGAGCTGCGCCGCGGTCCCGACGGGAACCGCGACGGGGGGGAGCGCCGCTACGATCCGTCCGCCGACCCCCGCGGGGACGCCGACGTCAAGAGCAACTGGGACAACTTCAACGTGCCTCCGGGGGCGACCCACGTCCTTATGGACGCGCAGGGACCCGGCGTCATCACCCACATCTGGATCACCTTCCTAGGCCCGGAGCCCCAGGGCTGGGCGACGAAGGGCTCGGCCGACCACCAGGAGCTCATGCTGAGGATGTACTGGGACGGCGATCCCCGGCCGGCCGTGGAGGCGCCGGTCGGCGATTTCTTCGCCAATTGCTTCGGACAGCGCGCCGAGGTCGTGAGCGTCCCTGTCGTCGTCGAGGGCGCGGATTCTTACAACGCCTTTTGGCGCATGCCCTTCCGGAAGTCGGCCCGGATCGAGATCGAGAACCAGAGCGCCAAGCCCCTCAGCCTCCTCTATTACAACATCGACTGGATCAAGCTCGACAAGCTCGCCAAAGACACCCCCTACTTCTACGCCCAATACCGCCAGGAGTACCCCGCCCGCAAGGGCCAGGACTACGTTCTTTTGGAGACCCAGGGCAAGGGCCACTTCGTCGGCGCGGTCCTCGGCGTCCGGATGCGCAGTCCGGCCTGGTTCGGCGAGGGCGACGAGAAGATCTATATCGACGGCGAGACGAAGCCCTCGATCTGGGGCACGGGGACCGAGGATTACTTCCTCTCGGCCTGGGGCCTGGAGAAGACGAGCACCCCTTACTTCGGCGTGCCCTTCTTCGACTACCGGACGATCGGGGGGCATGTCAGCTCCTACCGCTGGCACGTCCACGATCCTATCGTCTTCAATACGGGCATCAAGGTCACGATGGAGCACATGGGCTGGATGTCCGAAGACGAGAACCCCGAGTACAAGGCGACCAGCTGGAACGAGCGGGAGGACGACTACGCCAGCGTAGCCTTCTGGTACCAGACCGGGACACCCACCTTCGCGGAGCGGGCCCCGGGAGCCGGAGAGCGGCGCCTGCCCAGTCTGGCCAAGACCATAGTGCCGGGGTGGGACCCTGCCATCTCCAGGCGGCACGGGGAAGGCGACATCGTGAAGACGGCCGACGAGGCCACCGGTGAAGATGTCCTCGTCTATCGGCCCACACGGCAGGCCGGCGCGTGGCTGGAATTCCCGATCGAGGTCGCGGCGAAAGAGCCCCTGCGGCTGGAGGTCGACGCGAGGCGGTCCCCGGACGGGGGCCTCTATCAGGCCCTTCTCGACGGCGTCAAGATCGGCCGGCCGCTGAACTTCCATGCCGCCGCCGACGCCGCGGGAACAGTCTCCCCCCTGCTCGACTTCTGGCCCGAGCCGGGCCGGCATGTCCTCCGGCTCGAATGCGTCGGAAAGAGCGGCCGGAGCATGGGGTACGCCTGCGGCGTCGCGTCCGTGCGGCTCCTCGAGCGCCGGCCCCGCGTCGCCGAGTACGGCCACGACAGGGACAAGGACTGGAGGAAGGCCCCGGTCCTTTATTACTGAGCGCGCGCCCGGCCGGGCCCGCCGGCCGCTGGACTTTCCCCGGCCTATCGGGAATAATGGTTGGCGAGAATCGGGGAGAAGATCATGCCGAAAACGCTCGCCAAGATCGCCCTTCTGGGGGCGTTCGGACTCCTCCTGCTCAGCGGCTTCGCCGGGCAGGATCCGGGGGACGTCCGCCATTATCGAACCGGGTTGATCCCCCTCACCGACGAAGAGGTCGCCGAGATCCGCGGCACCCGGCCCCAGATCACCAAAGTCTACCTCAACTGGCTGGGATTCGAGCGGATCAACGAGGTCCGGGCGGCCAGGGGCCTGGCGGCGCTCGATCCGGCGTCGATCCGGCCCGTCGGCCGCGAGGTCGAAAGCGCCATCCTCGAGCCGGGCGTTTCCGTACAGGCATACGCCGGAGACGCGGAGATCGCCGCGAACCTCCCCGTCTTCGTCGACAACAGCAAGCTCAAGTACTTCCCGCCGATCCGGAACCAGAACCCCCTCGGCTCCTGCGCCGCCTTCTCGACGACCTACACCCAATTCTCTTATATGACGGCCTTCCAGAGGGACCTGGACATCACCAGCCCCGCGGACAACACCAACAAGTACTCTCCCAAGTGGACCTACAACATGGTCAACGGGGGCACCGATAGCGGATCGTCGTTCAACACGATCTATCCGATCCTCGAAAAGCACGGCGCCGCGACCTGGGCCGAGTTCCCCTACGACGGCGATTTTAAGGCCTGGTGCCTGGTCCCGTCGGTCTGGCGGAACGCGCTCTATGTCAGGTCCAATCCCTCGCAGCTCGTCTTCCAGGCCAGCAGCGACACGGGCCTCGCCTATATGAAGGAGCTGCTGAACAACGGCTACGTCCTCATTTTCGGGACCTTCGTCACGTCCTGGCAGGAAAAGACCATCCTCGACGATCCCACGACGACCGACGACACGACCGAGCTCGGAAAGTCGATCGGGTATTGGCTCAACGGCGAGGAAGGCTCCCACGCCATGACCATCGTGGGCTACAACGACGCGGTCTGGACGGACATCAACGGGAACAGCCTGATCGACACCGGGGAGAAGGGCGGCTTCCGGATCGCCAACTCCTGGGGCCCCGCCTGGAAGGACGGCGGGTTCATCTGGCTGGCCTACGACGCCCTCAAGGCCGTCTCCGCGGTCGCCGGCGGCCCGTCGGCCGGCCGCGAGCCGGCCTTCCAGGGCAACCACGTCTGGGTCCTGACGGCCCGCGACTCCTATTCTCCCTTGATGATCGCCGAGTTCACCGTCAACCACGCCAAGCGGAACCAGCTCAAGATGACGCTCGGCCGCTCATCGACTTCGGCGACGACACCCACGACGGCGTGGACGCCGGCGGCCCTCCAGAACCAGGGGGCGAACTACGCCTTCGACGGGACGACGACCGCAGTCGACGGCGGCTTCGTTCTCGATTACTCCGACATCCTCATCGAGG
>MEYC01000013.1 GCA_001775715.1 Candidatus Aminicenantes bacterium RBG_16_66_30
GGGCCGCGATCTTGGCCAGCACCGCCGCCTGGTATCCCGAGCCCGTGCCGATCTCGAGGACCTTGGCGTCCTTGCCGAGGGCCAATCGCTCGGTCATAAGGGCGACGATATAGGGCTGGGAGATCGTCTGGCCTTCGCCGATCGGCAGGGGGTGGTCTTCGTAGGCCAGGTCGACGGACCCGGCCGGGACGAACAGGTGCCGCGGGACCTCGGACATGGCTTTGAGGACTTGGGGATCGCGGACGCCCCGGGTCTCGATCTGGGTCGCGACCATGCGTTTCCGCCGGGCCGCGAAGACGGCGTCTTCCTGGGACCCCGCCAGGCCGGCCCCGAGGGCGAAAAAGACGCCCAAAACTATCACCCCCGGCGGTGACAGCAGGTTATGAGGCCGGTGAGCCGGCCTCCTCGCTCCCGAGCCCCCCTCGCCTGCCGGAGTCCTCATCGGCCTCTCCTCTCCCCTATATTATGGCACGATCCGGGGCCGCCGCCAAGCCCGCCGGAACCCCCTTTCCCCGAGGATTTTCGTTGACAAGCCCCTTTTTTTTTGATATTTGGAAGGTAATTCGAGATGAGGGAATAACTGAGAGTCTAGATGCCCGATTCAAGTGCCATATACCCCGGCTCGTTCGATCCCGTCACCAACGGGCATGTGGATATCATCGAGCGGGGCCTGAGGGTCTTTGACCGGATCGTCGTCGCCGTCCTGAAAAACCCCAAAAAAGCCACCCTCTTCACGACTAAAGAGAGGGTAAGAATGATCCAAGATCTTTTCGCCTCAAAGAAGGAGGTCGAGGTCCGGGCCTTCGACGGCCTCCTCGTCGACTTCGCCAAGGCCCAGGGGACGAACGTCGTCATCCGGGGCCTGCGGGCCATCTCGGACTTCGAATACGAGTTCCAGATGGCCCTGATGAACCGGAGCCTGGCCCCGGACATCGAGACGTTCTTCATGATGCCCAGCGTCAATTACTCGTTCCTCAGCTCGAACCTGGTCCGCGAGGTCGCCGCGCTCGGCGGCTCGGTCGAAGGCCTCGTCCCCGGGCCGGTCGCCCGGCGTCTGCGGCAGAAGCTCGGCGGGTCCAAAAAAAGTCCAAAATCCATAAAGGCAGGGTAACATGTTCGGTATCTCTCGAGAAAAAAGCGTGGTTGGGTTGGACATCGGTTCGTACTCCGTCAAGGCCGTCGAGCTCCGGGCCCGGAAGAAGAGCGGAGAAGAGGCCTACGATCTCGTCAAGATCGGCTACGAGCCTCTGCCCCACGACGCCATCGTGGAGGGAACGATCATCGATTCGGCCGCCGTCGTCGAGACGATCCGCCTCGTCTTCGAGGAGAACAAGATCTCGACCAAGGATGTGGCCATCTCCATCTCCGGCAACTCCGTCATCATCAAAAAGATCTCCCTCCCGGTCATGGAGAAGCAGGAGCTGGCCGAATCCATCATCTGGGAAGCCAAGCACAATATCCCCTATCCCTACGAGGAGACGAACGTCGACTACGCGATCCTCAAGCCCTCCCGATCGACCGACGAGAAGAACCTGGACATCCTCCTCGTCGCCGCCAAGAAGGACAAGATCGCCAACTACAGCAACGTCATCAACCAGGCCCGGAAGAACCTCCAGAGCATCGAGGTCGACGTCTTCTCCCTCCAGAACGTCCTGGAGATCAGCTACCCGGAGACCTTCGCCGAGAAGACGATCGCCCTGATCAACATCGGCGCCAACATCACCAACGTCGTCATCGTCGAGCGCGGCACGCCCCAGCTCTTCCGCGACCTCTCCTTGGGCGGCTTCTTCTTCACCGAGAACATCCGCAAGGAGCTCAGCATCTCGTTCGAGGAGGCCGAGAAGCTCCTCAAGGGCATCCCCGGGAAGTCGGCGACGCCGGACCAGTTCGCGTCCCTCCTGGCGATGAACGTCCGCGACCTCCTCGACGAGATCGAAAAGACGTTCTCGTTCTACGAGGCGTCGGAGAAGCGGGAGCGGAAGATCGAGCAGATCGTCCTCAGCGGCGGCCTGGCCAACGTCCAGAACATGGTCAGCGCCTTCGAGACCAAGTTCCGGATCAAGACCGAGATCCTCAACCCCTTCCGCAATATCCGGGTCGACGACAAGAAGTTCGACGCGGTCTATTTCAGCGACATGGCGCCGATCTTCGGTGTCGCCGTCGGCTTGGCAACCCGTAAGGTGGAGAAGTAACCATGATTCGGATCAATCTCCTGAAGCCGGAAACCAAGGACATCGGCCAGCAGGCCACGACCCCCGGGATCACCGAGGAGGCGGCGAAGAAGGGCCCGAACATCGGGAACCTCATCTTCCTCGTCCTCGTCATCGGCCTCGGCGCCTTCTACTTCTTCCAGCAGAAGGCCTTCCGGCGCGAGAACGCCCTCCTGGCCACGGCCCGGCAGGAAAAGAGCCAGCTCCAATACGTCGAGGCCAAGCTCGAGGAACAGCGGAAGGCCCGGGAATCCCTGGACCGGAAGATCACGCTCATCGAGAGCCTCAACGCCCAGCGGGACATGGCCCCGAGGCTCATGGACGAGCTCAGCCGGCGCCTGCCCGAATGGGTCTGGCTGAACGAGGTCGTCTTCGACGAGAAAGGCATCCAGATCAAGGGCCGGGCCCTGTCGAACAACCTCGTCGCCGACTACATATCCGGTCTAGAGTCCAGCGCCCAGATCATGAACGTCAACCTCGTGTCCTCGACCCAAAAGACAACCCAGGGGGACCAGTACCTGGAATTCACCCTGCGGGCCGTGCTCGAGAAGAAGCCGGAGCCCGTCCCCCCGCCCGCGCCAGCCGAGCCCGCGGCGAAACCCGCGGCCAAGAAGAAAGGATAGCCGCCATGAAGAACTGGCCCTGGTACGGATATCTCCTCTTCGCCGCCCTCATCTTCGCCCTGGCCTTCTTCTTCTATTTCAAGCCCCAGAACACCAAGCTCACGGCCCTGACGGCCGAGCGCGTCAAGGTCGAGGGCGAGGTCCAGAACCTCAAGCAGAAGAAGCGCGAGCTCGACAAGATCGAGGCCGACATCGCCGCGATGACCGCCAAGCTCAAGACCCTCGAGGTCAACATCCCCCAGAGGAAGGAGACGGCGGACATCCTCCGGCAGATCCAGGCCCTGGCCTACGACTCCCGGCTGGACGTCCTCCGCTTCGCTCCGGGGAACGAGATCAACAAGGAGTTCTACGCCGAGTGGCCCATCCCCATCCAGGTCTCCGGGAACTACCATAACCTCGGGACGTTCTTCGACAAGCTGAGCAAGTTCCCGCGGGTGTTCACCATAGAGAACTTCAGCATCAAGACCTTGAACCGCCAGACGGACCTGAACACGATCTCCGCCAACTGGACGGCCAAGACCTACTTCTTCGCCGAGCCGGCGGCCGCCGCCGTGCCGGCCAAAAAACAAGCAGCGAGGGCAAAACGATGAAAAAAGCCGCCATCCTCCTCATAGGCATCTCCCTCGCCGGCCTGGCCCCCCTCGTCGCCCAGGAAACGGCGGCCGAGCCGCCCCCCCAGACCGCGCCGATGCTCTCCGTCCAGACGGGGTTCACGTACAGCCCCGAGGGCCGCCGGGACCCCTTCAAAGACCTCTTGGGCGGCCGCGACCTGAAGGAGAAATCGGTTCTCGGCGAGAACCAGATCTTCATCGACGATCTTGTCCTTTTCGGCATCGTCAAGAACCAGAACGTCTTCACCGCCCTGATCGGCATGCCCCAGGGATTCCCGATGTTCGCCAAGGTCGGCGACAAGTTCGCCGACGGATACGTCCTGTCCATCACGGCGACGCAGGTCGTCCTGCGGAAGACCCACGAGCGGGGGATCCCTCTCATGAGGCCGAGAGACGTCATAAAAGAAATCACGGAGGAGCTGTAACATGAACAAGAGAATCCTTCCGGCCGCAATCGCCGGGCTGTGCGTCCTGGGGCTTGCCGCCCTGGTCGCCCAAGCGCCGGCCCCCGCCGTTCACATCAGCAAGATCCAGGTTCAGCCGGGGACACTCTCGACCAAGCTGATCATGGAGACCGACGGTCCGCTGGCCGTCGCCAGGGCCTATTACCTGGCCGAATCCCCCCGCACGCTCGCCCTCGACCTTCCCGGCGCCTCGACCTCCGCCGCGCCGGTCGCCGCCTCCTCCGGTCTCGTCCGTGACGTCCAGATCGAGAAGTCCGGGACCGCCGGGATCCGCATGCTCGTCCGGCTGAGCGAGCGCGTGCCGGCCCGGATCGTCAAGGGACCGGGCCGCACGGTCGTCGAGCTCAATGCCATCCAACGGGGCCAGAGCGGCTACACCGTCGACGCCGCGACCCAGGCCGAGCTCGACGCCAGGGCCAAGAGCGACATCCGCCTGAACCGGATCGAAACGGCCGCCGGCGCGGAGAGCCTCGCCGTCAGAGCGGCCCTCACCGGCCCGGCCGTGACCCAGGTCTTCGCCCTCGAGAATCCGCCCCGGCTGGTCGTCGACATCTTCGACACGCTCCTCGCCGCCAAGTCCGACGTCTGGCCCATCGACGACCCGCGCTCGACGGTCCAGAGGGTCCGGGTGGCCCAGTTCCAGAGCTCCGGCCCGCGGCCCATCACGCGGATGGTCTTCGATCTCAAGGAGCCGGGCCTCTACGCCCTGGATTCCCGGAGCGACGGCCTCGTCGTCTCCTTCTTCCCGTCCGTCGCCGTCGCCCCGGCGACCCTCGTTCAGCCCGCCCCGCCGGCGGCGTCGGCCCCGCTGCCCGCTCCCGCCAAGTCCGAGCCGGCCCCCGTCAGGACGGAGCCCAAGGCCGAGGCCAAGACGGTCCCCGTCGAAACCGTCTGCCCGCCCACGCCCGCCCGCGAGACCGCCCCTCCGGCCCAAGAGGCCCAGGCCGCGGCCGCCGCGCAGCAGGAAAAGTTCAAGCCCAAGACGATCGTCGGGGACGAGGAGAAGTACTCCGGCGACGTCATCAGCATGAAGATCAAGGATTCCGACCTCCGGGACGTCATCCTCTACCTCGCCGATATCGCCACCCTCAACGTCGTCTTCGATCCCGAGGTCCGGGGTACGGTCACCGTCAATCTCCAGCTCGTCCCCTGGGACCAGGCCCTCGACATCATCCTCAAGCAGAACAAGATGGGCAAGACGATCGAAGGCAACATCCTCCGCATCGCACCCATCGCCGTCCTGACCCGCGAGGAGGAGGAGCAGCGGCGGCTCAACGAGAGCAAGGAGCTCGCCGGGCCGGTCATCGTCAGGACGATCGCCCTGTCCTACTCCAAGGCCACGGACGTCGCCACCCTCCTCAAGTCCAAGATCTCGGCCCGCGGCGAGATCATCGTCGACCAGCGGACCAACACGCTGCTCATCTCCGAGGTCCGCGACAAGCTCGAACTCCTCGAGAAGCTCATCGCTGTCGTCGACACGCCGACGCCCCAGGTCTCGATCGAGGCCCGGGTCGTCGAGGCCTCGACGACCTTCGTCCGCAACCTCGGCGTCCAGTGGGGCTTCCGGGCGATCGCCGACCAATTCTACGGGAACGCGACGAACCTCCAGTTCCCCAACAGCGTCCTCGTCGACGGCGCCATGATCCCCCAGGGCATCGTCACCAAGGGCATCGGCGGGCCCCTCGGGGGCTACGCGGTCAACCTGCCCGCCCCGGCCTTCAACACGGCTCTGGGCGTCTCCTTCGCCAACGTCCTCGACACCTTCCGGGTCGACGTCGCCCTGTCCGCCCTGGAGTCGGGCGGCGAGGGCAAGATCATCTCCCGGCCGTCGATCGTCACCCAGAACAACCAGGAGGCCGAGATCATCCAGGGCCGCCAGATCCCCGTCCAGACCGTGGCCAACTTCACCGTGACGACCCGGTACATCAACGCGGCCCTCGAGCTGCGGGCGACGCCGCAGATCACGGCCGAGGGCACGATCATCATGATGATCGATATCAAGAACAACGCCGCCGACTTCGCCAACCTCGTCAACGGCATCCCGCCGATCACGATGCAGAGCGCCAGGACGACCGTCATGGTCCCCGACGGCGGCACGACCGTCATCGGCGGCATCTACCGGACGGAGGACTCGGTCACCCGCGAGCGGGTGCCCTTCCTCCATCAGATCCCGATCCTCGGGTCCGCCTTCAAGAACTTCGCCCGGACGAAGCAGAGCCGGGAGCTCTTGATCTTCATCACGCCCAGGATCATCAAGTAAGAGGAGTGAGCGAACCATGAAAAAGATCACACCAATCTTCAAGGTCCTGGCGGTCGCCGCCGCCTTCGTCGTGCTGGCCGGCTGCAACTCCATCTCGCGCACGACCGAGTCCAGCAGCATGATCATCATCGGGAGCCTCACCGGAACGACGATGGAGGGCGAGACCGCGGCCTTCCTCCAGTCCGACGTCCTGGACAGCGACGGCCTCGTCCGCGTGAGCACGGCCACGGCCAACATCACCGTCCGGCTCATCAATCCCGATCCCATCAACGGCCCCTCGCAGTTCAACGATGTCGTCCTGACGAACTACCGCGTGACCTACGAGCTCCCGACCGGCCCCGGCACGCCGGGCACCGACGTCCCGCTGCCCTTCGACGGCAACTTCTCGACGGTCCTTTGCCCGGTCGACGAGGCGACCTCCGTGCCCTTCGTGGCCGTCCTCGAAGCCGCCAAGATGGCGGCCCCGCTCGTCGGGCTGATCGGGACGAGCACGGTCCTCGAGCGGAGGGCCAAGATCGAGATCTTCGGCCACGACCTGACGGACCACCCGGTCACGGCGACAGGGTACCTGACGATCTTCTTCGCGGATTACCAGGTCGTCCCGGCGCCCGGCCAGAAGTAGTCTTCTCCTCCGCCACGACGGGGCCCGTCCCTCGGGACGGGCCTTTTTTTATGCACGGAAGGGCGAATAGGAGAAGACGATCGTTTTCTTGAGGTGGACCTTTGGCAGGGCCTCGCGGAGGGCCAGGTCGATCGCGCCGCGGTCGGCGGACTTGAGCACGAACTGGACCCGGGTGAGGTCCTTGATCCGGGCCACGGGCGCGAAGGCGGGCCCGAGGACCTCGAGGCCGGGAGCTTGCTTTAGAAAAGCCGCCCGGAGCTGGCGCGAGCGGGCCCCGAGCGTCCGGACGTCGCGGCCCTGGAGGAGGACCTCGGCCAGGTGAGAGAAGGGCGGATAGCCCATGACCCCGCGGAACTCGATCTCCCTGTCGTAGAAGGCCCGGTAATCGCCCGCCGCGGCCGCGGCGACGGCGAAGTGGACCGGGGCGGCCGTTTGGATAACGGCCTCCGCGTCGGGCGAGTCGCACCGGAAATCAAGCATCGCCGAAAGCGCTTCGAACGTCTTCTGGCCGGCCCGGTAGTCCGAGAACCCGAGGATGGCTTCGGGACGGAGCACGGCGACGAGCCGCGCCTTCGGAGCGCCCGGATGATGGACGAGGAGCTGAGTCCCGACGAGGAGGGGGATGCGGCCCCGGGCGAAATCGCCGAGGAGCTTTTCCCTCACCCGGGGCTCCCCGGCCGCGTCCGCGTCGAATCGGCCGATCCGGACCCGCGGAAAGAGGCGGGCAAGCTCCTCCTCGATCGCCTGGGTCCCAGCCCCCCTCCGGACCTCGACCGCGCCGCCGCAGCCGGCGCAGCCCTTCCTGACGTCCGCGGCATAATTGCAGTAATGACAGACGAGGCGGCCCTCGGCCTTGTGGAAGACGAGGGCGATATCGCAGCGGGGACAGCGGGGAACGCCGCCGCAGGCGGAACACACGACCTGGGCGGCATACCCGCGGCGGTTGAGGAAGAGGACGGCCGCTTCCCCCCGAGCCAGGTTGGCCCGGAGCCGGCGCTCGAGCTCCGCGGAGATCAGCGGCACGTCGCGCGCTTGGTCGACGATCGTCACGCCGGCGCGCGGCGGCCCGCTCCCGAGGTCGATGAGGACGCCCGATCGCCCCGCTTCATAAAAGGCCTCGACGGTCGGACGCGACGACGCGAAAACGACCACGGCCCCCTCGGACCGGGCCCTGAGCCAGGCCCCCCTGCGGGCGTCATAGCTGGGGTTTTCGGCCTGGACGTACGACTCGTCCTGCTCTTCGTCGACGACGACGAGCCGGAGCGGCCCCGTCTCGACGAACAGCGCCGAGCGCGTCCCGGCGACGAGCGCGGCCCGCCCGCTCTTCAGGACGCGCCAGGCCTCCTCCCTCTGCTTTTCGGTCATCCGGCCGTGGAAGACGACGGCCGTCCGGCCGTAGGCTTTCTTGAACCGGGCCGCGAGCTCGCCCGTTGCGGCGATCTCCGGGAAGAGATAGAGGACGCGCCCGCCGGAGCCGATCGTCCGCCCCACGAGGAGGTCCAGGGCCTCGCGCCGCGCCGTCGCGGGGCCGAAAACGCAGAATCCGCCGGGCCGCCCCTCGGCGACGGCCGACTCGAGGGGCGCCAGGACGCCGGGATCGCGGAGCGGCTCGGGAAAGGCCAGTCCGAGCTGGACCGCCCGCGCGATCGGGTCCTGCCCGGCCTTTCGGGGCGGCGCGGCCTGCGTTCGAACGACCCGGACGAGCCCTTTCTTCTCCATCCGGCCGATCAGGCCTGAAATGTCCTTCCCGCCCGTCTTCCGCCTGAGGAAAATGGGGCTCCGCCCCTTCGGCGCCTCGGCCAGGAGCGCGGCCACGGCCTTTTCCCGCGGTCCGAGGCCCTTCGCGGCGAGCTTCTCCCGTCCGAGCTCGGTCAGGGCGACGGCGACCTTCGTCCTCAGCGCGAGGGAAGGCGGCAGGGAGGCCTGGAGGACCTCGCCCCACGAGGAGTGGAACTCGGCCGAGAGGCGGCGGGTGAACTCGAGGAAGCGTTCGTCCCGGAAGGGCCGGTCGTCGAGGACCTCGAGGAGGGGCTTGACGGCGATCCCGGCGGCCGGGGGTTCGTCCGTCAGGCCGACGATGAAGCCGGTCTGCCGCCGGGTCCCGAGCGGCGCGACGACCCGCGCGCCGGGCCGCGCCGACGCCCGGAAGGCCTCGGGGACGGCGTAGAGGAAGGACTGGTCGAGGGGCAGGGGAAAGACGACCCGGGCGAGGACGGTCATTTTCTGCCGAGGAGGGCCATGACCTTTTGCATGTCCTCCCAGACCATGCGCTTGAGCTCCCGGTTGCCCTCGTTCCGGACAAGGTAGGAGGGATGGAAGGTGGGCATGACGGGGATGCCGCGGTAGTCCCCGAAGCGCCCCCGCCGTGCGGTCATGCCCTCCCGGCCGGGGGCGAAATAGTCCGTCGGCGTCTTGCCCAAGATGACGATGACGCGCGGCCGGATGAGCTCGATCTGGCGGACGAGATAGGGCGAGCAGGTCTCGATCTCCTCGTGATGGGGCACGCGGTTGTCCGGCGGGCGGCACTTGACCATGTTCGTGATGTAGACCTCGTCCTCGCGGAAGGTCATGGCCGCGATGATCCTCCGGAGGAGCTGTCCGGCCCGGCCGACGAACGGCCGCCCCTGGGCGTCTTCATCGCGGCCGGGGCCCTCGCCGATGAACATCAGCTCGGCCGACCGGTTGCCCTCGCCGGGGACGGCGCGCGTCCGGAACTTGTGGAGGACACAGAGCTTGCAGACGCGGACCTGATCGTCGATCTCTTCCAAGGCCTTCCTTTCCGCGGCCGTTTGCGGCGGGCATCCGGAGAGAGGGGGCAGGCCAGCGGAAGCGGGCGAAGCGGCGGGCGCCGGCGGGGCGGCGTCCTCGGGCCGGCGAAAGACGAAGCCGCCGTCGGCCTCGGCCAGGAAATCGACCTGGTTGCGGAGGTCCTCCCAGACGTCAGCGGCGCTTTTTTTCAAGCTCGGCCTCGATGCGGTCGAAGATGACCCGGCTCGCTTCCCGCTTGCTCATCGTGCCCGTCTCCTGGACGGGTCCTTTCCGGGCGATGATGCGGACGGCGTTGTCGTCCGTCCCGAAGGCCCGTCCGTTGCCGACGGCGTTGGCGACCATGAGGTCGGCGTTCTTGACCTCGAGCTTCTTGCGGGCGTGGGCCAGGACGTCGTGGGTCTCCGCGGCGAAGCCGACGAGGAGCTGGCCCGGTTTCTTCCGCCTGCCGAGCGCGGCCAGGATGTCCGGCGTCTTCTCGACGGCCAGGGAGGGACCGATCTCCCCCTTCGCCGCTTTTCTATCCCTCGTTTCCTTGAAACGGAAATCGGAGACGGCAGCGGCCATGACGACGATATCCGCTTTGGGGAAGGCCTTCAGGCAGGCCTTCTCCATCTCGGCCGCCGTGTTGACGAGCACGGTCCGGGCCCCGGCCGGGGGAATGAGGGAAGTCGGGCCGGAGATGAGGATCGTCTTTGCGCCGCGGGCGACGGCCTCGCGGGCGAGCTCATAGCCCATCTTGCCCGATGAGGGATTGGACAGGAAGCGGACCGGGTCGAGCGGCTCGCGGGTCGGGCCGGCCGTGACCAGGACGGTCGTCCCCTTGAGGCTTTCCGTCCGGCCGAGGATTCTCAGCCCCTCCCGGACGATCGCCTCAGGCTCGGCCAGCCGTCCCCAGCCTTGGTCGCCGCAGGCGAGGTAGCCCTGGGCCGGCTCGACGAACTCGACCCCGAGCGCCCGGAGGCGGGCGATATTGGCCTGGGTCCGCGGATGGAGGACCATGGCCTCGTTCATGGCCGGGGCGACGAGGACCGGCGCCCGCGTGGCCAGGAAGAGGGTCGTCAGGAAGTCGTCGGCGACGCCGCCGGCGAACTTGCCGATGACGTTGGCCGTGGCCGGGGCGACGCAGAGGAGCGAGATCTCCTTGGCCAGCGCGACATGCTGAATTGTCCGGGCCTCCGGCTCTTCGAAGAGATCGACGATCGTCCGCGTCCCGGCCAGGCTGCTGAAGAGCAGGGGCGAGATCAGCCGCGCGGCGTTGGGCGTCATGACCACCCGGACCTCGACGCCGGCCTTCTGGAATCCCCGCAGGACCTCGCAGGCCTTATAGATGCCGACGGAGGACGAAACACCCAGGGCGACGGTCTTCTTCATGTGCGGCCCTTCCGGAAGCTCCTGAGGATGGGCCCCAGGCGGCCGGCCATGGCGCTGGGGCGGCGGCGGCAGGCGGTGATGACGGTCTTGAGGTCGGCGGCGGCCCGGCCGAGATCGTCATTGATGACGACGAAATCGAACTCGCCGTAGGCCCGGACCTCGGCCCGGGCGTTCCGCAGGCGGCGCGCGACGGCCTCGGGGCTGTCCTCGCTCCGCTTCTCGAGGCGCCGGCGGAGCTCGGCGGCGACCGGCGGCATGATGAAGACGAGAACGGCGCCGGGGACGCGGCGGCGGACCTGGCGGGCGCCCTGGACGTCGATGTCGAGGACGACGTCGGAGCGGCGGCCCTTTCTTGCGACCTCGGCCCGGGACGTCCCGTAGAGGTGGCCGTGGACGCGGGCGTGCTCGAGGAACCGGTCCTCGCGGGCCATGCGCTCGAAGACGCGCGCGGAGACGAAGTGATAGTCGACGCCGTCCTTCTCCGAGGGACGGGGCGGCCGGGTCGTATGGGAGACGGAGAACTCCAAGTCGCAGAGGGCCCGTCGCACCCGTTTGATGAGCGTCGACTTGCCGCAGCCCGATGGCCCGCTGATGACGAAGAGCATCTCCCCCTCCCCTACTCGACGTTCTGGACGTGCTGGCGCATGCTCTCGAGCTCGTTCTTGATGGCCAGGCTCTCCTTGGTGATGCGGACGTCCTGAGACTTCGAGGCCAGCGTGTTGGCCTCGCGGTTGAGCTCCTGGGCCAGGAAGTCGAGCTGACGGCCGACGGGCTCGCCGAGCTTGGGCGCGAGGAGCGCGTCGAACGAATCGAGGTGGTTCTTGAGCCGGCCGATCTCCTCGGCCAGGTCGTAGCGCTGGGCCAGGAACGAGGCCTCCTCGGCCAGCTTGGCCTCGGCGACCGGCGCGCCGCTATTGAGCTCGGCGAGGCGCTTCCTCAGCTTGGCCTTGAGCAGGGCCGGCTGGCGCTTGAAATGCGCCTCGGCCCTGGCGACGAAGCGGCGCACGGCGGCGAGATGGACCCGCAGCTGCCGGCCCGTTTCCTGGCCTTCGCGTCGCCTGAGGACGAGGACGTCGTCGAGGGTCCGGGCGAACGACCGCTCGAGGAAAGCCGTCTCCTTCGGCCCGAGGGCCCGGCGGCCGACCTCGATAAGCTGGGGCACGCGCAACAGGCTGTCGAGGGAGACCTCGAGGCGGCGGCCCGTCCGCCGCGACACGCGGTCGAGGGAGGCCAGGATCTTCTCGAGCAGGCCCTCGTTGAGCGTGAAATCCCAGCTTTCCGGGCTGAGGGAGACGAGATCGAGGTAGACCTCGACCCGGCCGCGCCGGATCCTCTGCTGGCAGAGGGCCCGGAGGCGGTTCTCGGCCTCGCCGATCGGAGCGCCCTTGTACGACCAGTCGAAGAACCTGTGGTTGAGGGTCTTGATGCTGAGCTTCAGACGCAGGGTGGGCGAGGCGAAGCTCCGCTCGGCGAATCCGGTCATGCCCAGGATCATGATGCGAGCTCCTCTCTTCTATCCGCGTCGTCGCGCGCGCAAGCTCAGGCCTCCCCGACGAGGGCCCGGGCGATCCCGTAGGCGTTGAGCGCCGAACCCACGGTCAGGTTATCGGCAATGGCCCAGATCCAGAAGCTCTTCGGGAGGGCCGGGTCCTTTCGGATCTCGCCGAGGTGGATGCGGTCCTTGCCGGCGACGGCCCGCGGTGAGATCGACGCGTCGTCGCCCGGGGCTGCGATCCGGAAGACCTCGTTGGCCTTGAAACAGGCCTTGAGGTCCGCGGACAAAGCCTCCCGCGCGAGCTCGACGTGGGTCATGATCGAGTAGGTGTGGAAGACGGGGACGAGGACCGCCGACACGGACATGGGGATCTCTTCCGAGCCGAGGACGCGCCGGACCTCGGCGGCGATCCGCGTCTCGAGGGGCGGGGAACCTTTCCGCCCGGCCCGGCCGGTCCGGGCGAGCAGGTTGAAGGCGAGCGGGTCCGGGAACACACGGTGGCAAGCGGTCCCGCCGCCAAGCATCGCGGTGCTCTGCTCGGCCAGCTCCCGGATCCCCTCCTCGGCGTAGGCCGAAGCGGGCTCGAGGACGACGGAGACGGCCCGGGCGACGCCGAAGCCGGCCCGGAGGGTCGCCAGGAGATGCGCGAGGACGATCGCGGCCGGGTGGGGATTGGCGACGAGCGGCGGGCGTTCCTTCCGGATCCCGGCGTCGTTGACCCCGGCCACGACGAGCGGGACCTTGACGTCGGCGTTGAAGGTCTCGGCGAGGTCGACGGCCCGGTAATCCTTCTCGGCCGCGAGGCGTCCGTAGCGGAGGTTGGTCGCGGCGTCCGCGGCCAGGAAGACGAGATCGAGGCCCTCGAGGGCGGCCGGGCTCAGGCCGTGGACGACCTTGGCCTCGTCCCGGAACTGGCTGAGCTTGCTGTACTCCTCCTCGACGTCCGGGTCGAAGAGCTCGAAAGAAGCCAGGGGGAATTTCTTGGAGGCGAGGACGCTGAGGATCTCCTTGCCCCGGAGCGTATCCGATCCAACGAGCGCGAGACGGGGCTTCCGGGGCTTGGTCGGGGCCATCGGCGTCCTCAACGCGTCCGGGCGTATTCCGACATCAGCCGGTACATCCGGTCCTTGAGGGCGAGCTTTTTCTTCTTGAGCTCCCGTTCCTCGTCCGCCTCGGCGGGAGTGAGGTAGGATTTGCCCCGGATCGTGTCCAGGGCCTTTTCACAGGCCTGATGGTCGTCGTGGGTCCGGCGAAATTCGGCGCTCTCCCTGAGGAGAAGGGCCTTGAGTTCCTGTTCGTCCATACGCCCGGTTCCTCCAGCGGCCAGAATAACAT